>NZ_AMJN01000001.1:0-173352 GCF_000302435.1 Acinetobacter sp. TG2027
ATCGCCAGCTCATTATTCTAAACACCCCCGTTCTAATGAATGGGGGTGTTTTTTTATGCGCGGAATTTAATTTTTAATAAAAGATAGGATTTGTATTCTTGCTGTATTCTATGAATATAATGATGAACTCTATTATTTTGGGTACGTTCATGAAAATCAATTCTTTCTCTCCAATACCTGAAGATGATGAAGAGCTATCTTTGCCTGCATTGATTTATTGGGCATCTCTAGGTGATATCGATCAAGTAAAAGAATTACTAATAGAGGGAGAAAATCCTAATCAGATAGATGATGAGGGATATAGTGCTCTACAAGCAGCTGCTGAAAATGATCATTTAGAGATAGTTCAACTCTTAATTGAAAAAGGTGCGCATGTCGCTTACAAAAGTGAATACACAGCATTAGAGCTTGCAGAAATGGCTGGTAATACTGATGTAGTGGAGTATTTAAAGAGTTTATAAAATTAAAGGCCTCTTTTGTTTAGAAAAGAGGCCTTTTGTGCAATTAAGACAAATGATATTTCTGTAGTTTCTCAACAATGGATTGAAGACCTTTTACTTCAAATTCATTAGCTTCGAATTTTTCATCTTTATTACGTTTAAATATATCTCTTATCTCTATTACAGCATTCGGGTCAATAATACTTAAACTTGAGGTGACTTGACGTATTTGGCTAATAGAACGAGAGCCATTTGTTGAACCATAGCCAATAAATGCAGCAGGTTTACTACCCCACTCCTTACCGACATAATCAAGTGCATTTTTTAAAGCTGGGCTGTAACCATGGTTGTATTCTGGGCTAATGAAGATAAATGCGTCTGCTTGAGCAATTTTGTCTGCCCATTCTTGTTGTTTAGGTTGATCATAAACCCCAGTAGCAGGTGGGTGAGAGCCTGAAAATAACGGTAAATTCCACTCTTTTAAATCAATTATTTCTGTCTGAAAATCTTCTAGATTAAATGATGGAATTGTGGATTCTAGCCAATTGGCAACTTTAATTGCTGTACGTCCTTCACGAACACTTCCTACGATAATATAGACCAGCATGTATTTTTCCTAAGAATTTTTATCTTTATAACTTAATTCATTCTATAGGTAGGAGAGAATATAGAATTTGTAAGGATTCTTATGTCACTAATAAAAACTGAATCATAAAAAAGCCCTCATTTAGAGGGCTTTTTTATTTACATTAGCTTAATGCCTTGTTGGCCTTCAGGAGTAACCTTAAATATTTCTACTTCAAAGGTAATATTTTTCCCAGCTAATGGGTGATTAAAATCAATTTCTGTAATGTCATCATTAACTGATTTTACTACACCGAATAAGGTGGTTTTTGCCTTATCTTCAAATTCGATCATGTGACCAGGAATAGGGCGTTGTTCAAACTTAACTGTATCGAAAGTTTGAACATTTTCTGGATTCCACGGACCAAAAGCCTCTTCTGGTGGAAGGTGTACTGTACGGCGGTCACCTGCACGTAAACCGAATAATGCTTTTTCGAAACCTGGTAAAAGGTTTCCGTCACCAATAGTCAGACTGACTGGCTCTTCACGGCTACGTGTATTGTCAATTTCTACACCATTTTCGATAGCTACAGAAAAGTGTAGGTCGACTTTAGAGCCTTCTTGGATACGAATTTCTTCGTTAGGTTGAATAATTTCGGTCATATTATGCATCCGAGTTTTGGTTACGTTGCTTCTCAAGGAAGAATGTATCAATGAGTAGCAAAATCGTACCTAGAGTGATGGCACTGTCCGCAATATTAAAAGCTGGAAAGTGATGATTTTGGTAATAAACATGAATGAAATCGACCACATAACCTAGGGTAACACGGTCAATTAAATTGCCTAAAGCTCCACCTAAAATTAAAGCGATGGCTACAGGTAGCACCACCATTTTTTTAGGCATACGCATTAACCAAAATACAAAAAGTACTGAAACTAAGCCCGCCAAAGATGTGAAGAAATAGCGCTGCCATCCTCCTGCATCAGATAAAAAGCTAAAAGCTGCACCATAGTTATGTAATAGTGTCCAGTTTAAAAATGGAAGTACAGGTACAGGATCTGCATAGTTTAGATGTGTACTCGCAATCCATTTTGTCCATTGATCCAATACAATGGCAAGGACAGAAAGTCCAAGCCAAATCAGATTATGTGGATAAAACTGGAATAAGCCTTTTTTAGCTTGTGAATTAGGCATATTTTCTCACTTCGCCACGACCAGTGACGTTCACAATACAACGACCACATAAACCAGGATGATCGGCATGTGTATTTACATCTGGAAGGACGTGCCAGCAACGTGCACATTTTTCACCTTCAGCTGCAGATATTTGTACACGTAAGCCTTCCATTTCAGTTGCTTCACCTTGCTCAGCAAATGGATGTACTACTACTTGCGAAGTAATAAGAACAAAACGGAGTTCATCAGCCAGTTGGTTTAAAACTGTTTGTAATGATTCACTTGCCCAAAGTTCAACTTTGGCTGAAAGATTACTGCCGACAAGTTTAGCGTTACGCGCTGCTTCAATCTGTTTATTTACTGCAGATTTTACGCTAATCAATGTTTGCCAATCTTCTTCAGAAAGCAAGTTTGCTTTTGATGAAACAGGTAAGTCATACCATTCTGAAGTAAATACATATTTTTCAGTTTGTTCTGGAATCAATGGCCAAGCTTCTTGAGCGGTAAAACTTAAGATTGGGCTCATCCAACGGATAAATGCTTGGACAATATGATAAAGCGCTGTTTGAGCAGAACGACGTGCCTGAGAATCCGCTTTAGTGGTGTATTGACGGTCTTTGATAATATCTAGGTAGAAACCACCTAAGTCATTAATACAGAAGCTTGTTAACGCACTACATACCACATGGAAGTTCATTTCTTCATAGGCAGTGATAATGATTTGTTGTACTTCATTCGCGCGTTGCAAGATGTATTGATCAAGAGCGATGAGGTCATTTACGCCCAGAGCATCAGTACTTGGTTTGAAACCATTTAGGTTCGCAAGCAAGAAGCGTAGGGTATTACGAATACGGCGATAGCTATCACTTACACGGCTAAAGATTTCTTTCGATGCTGCGATTTCATAACGGTAGTCGCTAGACGCTACATATAGTCGTAAACCATCTGCACCAAGCTGTTTGATGATTTCTTCAAGCGGGATATAGTTGCCTAAAGATTTCGACAATTTACGGCCATTTTCATCAACTGTAAAACCATGAGTTAACAAGGCTTTATATGGCGCACGATTGTGAATTGCCATAGATGTTAATAAAGAAGATTGGAACCAGCCACGGTGTTGGTCTGAACCCTCTAAATATAAGTCAGCAGGGCTTTCTAATTCATCACGTTGCTCAAGTACAGCGTAATGCGTTGTACCAGAGTCGAACCATACATCGAGTGTATCGCGAACAGCGTTATATTGTTCAGCATCTTCACCGATGAAGTCTTTTGCTTCACGTTTGAACCATGCTTCGATACCTTCTTCTTCGATCAGTTGAGCAACTTCTTCGATGAGTTCAGGTGTACGAGGGTGTAATTCGTTCGTATCTTTATGAACGAAGAATGGAATTGGAACACCCCAAGTACGTTGACGTGAAATACACCAGTCCGGACGACCTTCGATCATTGATTCAATACGGTTTTTACCCCAGTTCGGTACAAACTCGATATCATTTTCAATGGCATTAAGCGCACCTTCACGTAATCCTTTTTGATCCATGCTAATGAACCACTGTGGTGTAGCACGGAAAATAATTGGAGTCTTATGGCGCCAGCAGTGTGGGTAGCTATGTTTAATTGGCTGATGAGCCCATAAACGGCCTACAGCACCTAAAGCTTCAATAATCTTTGGATTAGCTTTATAGATGTGTTCACCAGCGTAGATTGGAGCAGTTGGTAAATAAACACCGTTACCACCTACTGGGTTATCTACTTTAAGGTTGTATTGAAGACCTACTTTATAGTCGTCTGCACCGTGGCCAGGCGCTGTATGTACGGCACCTGTACCGCTTGTTGCGATAACGTGTTCACCTAAAATAACCGGAACTTGACGATCAGTAAGTAAAGGGTGTTGTAGGGTAAGGTTTTCAAGAGCCGAACCAGTAAAATCAGCTAAAACAACTGGGTTTTCAAGCTTGTAACGCTCAATCGCTGAAGCAACTAAGTCTTTAGCAAGAATGAAGTTTTGCTTACCGCGCTCAGTTGTCACTTGCACCAATTGATATTCAATTTCGGCATGCAACGCAACGGCTTGGTTAGCTGGTAATGTCCATGGTGTAGTGGTCCAGATCACGATATCTGTCGGATCTTGAACTTCTACGTTTAAACGGACACTTAAATCTTTGAGATCGACAACGCCAAAACCAACGTCAATTGCGTCAGATTTTTTATCTTCGTATTCAACTTCTGCTTCAGCAAGAGCTGAACCACAGTCCATACACCAGTTCACTGGCTTTAAGCCTGGCTGGATATGGCCATTTTTCTGGATGAGACCTAGAGCACGAACAATATCGGCTTCTTGTTTGTAATTCATGGTGAGATAAGGATTATCCCAATCACCTAAAATACCAAGACGTTTAAAGTCAGTACGTTGTAAATCAATTTGTTTTAGCGCGTATTCACGGCAAAGTTTACGGAAAGTTGCTGCGTCAACTTTTTCGCCCACTTTACCTACTTTCTCTTCAACTTTTAGTTCGATTGGCAAGCCATGACAGTCCCAACCCGGAACATATGGTGCATCAAAACCTGAAAGCGTACGGCTTTTTACAATAACGTCTTTGAGTACTTTATTGACTGCGTGACCCAAGTGAATTGTACCGTTCGCATATGGAGGGCCATCATGCAAAATATATTTTTTCTTGCCAATACGCGATGCACGAATCTGCTGATAAATGTTGTCGGTATACCACTCTTCTAACCATTTCACTTCACGTACTGCCAAATTTGCTTTCATTGCAAATTGAGTATCCGGCAGGTTTAGCGTGGCTTTGTAGTCCACTGCATTCTCAGGAGTTTGCTTATCGCTCATGCAAGTTTTCTTCCAGTTTAATCAGCTTGGGAGCTGACATGTTTTACAATCAAAATTCGAATTAAAAAGGAAATTGTGTCGTGTCGTTACGATATTGTCGTAACTGTTGCACGTCATTATCAATTCCAGCCTTAAGTGCTTCAAGCGAAGGGTAGTTCAATTCACCATGAAGATAGTGAAGAAAAGTCACCCGCATAAATAAGCCATACAGATTAGCAGAAACATCAGGGAAATGTACTTCTAATCTCCATTCTGGATGTTCTTGCTGAATGGCGGGACGTGTACCGACATGACCTGCGCCATAGAGGCTATTTTCATGATATCCGGCAATTCCCGGTTTTTCAGGTGTTTCTTGGCGCACTTTTTCAGTGAGAGAAGTCGTTTCGCAAATGACTTCAACGCCATAAATACCGTTTAAACAAGGTTTGTGGCGATTGAGACGAACATTAATGGTTGGAAAATCAAGAGTTCGTCCAATTTGGTCGCCATATTGGACACGTCCAGTAATACTGTATGGACGGCCTAATAATTTAGCTGCTAAAGCAAGATTACCCACTTGAAGTACTTGGCGAATACGGGTTGAACTGACGCGTTCACCTTCAAGTTCAATGGTATGTAAATTTGTTACTTGGAAGCCATAATCTTTTAAAAATTCACTGTTACCTTGGCGGTCTTTACCGAAATGAAAGTCATCCCCCAAAACTAATGACTGGGCATTTAATTTGTTTTTTAATAAATCTGCGAAGGCAGATGCGCTCATGCTACGGAAATGTTCATCAAATTTAGCAACCGCAATATAGTCAACGCCAAGCTCAGCTAGGTATTCAACTTTTTCCCGTAATGAATTAATACGAGGAGGTGCATCGTAACCTTTAAAGAACTCAAGAGGTTGTGGCTCAAAAATCATGACCAGTGTTTTTAAGCCTTGTGCTGCAGCAATGTTTTTGAGTTGAGCAATCATCGCTTGGTGGCCTAAATGGACACCATCAAAATTACCAATAGTTACCGCTGTTTGAGGTAACTGAAAATTGGGCGATAACGCATTGAGACGAAGCAGTTTCATGAACTTAAAATATGGCTATTTTTGCAAGGGCTATATATTGCCATAATCTCACAGATTCGTCTTGTTGTTGTGTTTTTACTCAGTTATTTTTCAATATGAATATTTGTATATTTAAAACATTGATGAATTAAATAAAAATAAATCAATTTTTCTTATTAATGGTTTGCTCTACTATATCTTTATCCACTCTTTGATTAGAGAACTAAGATGAAAAAACCCTTTTACCAATTAAATCAAAGCAAAGATGTTATACGACATTTTACCCCAAATTGGTTTACAGCGACTATGGGTACTGGCGTGGTGAGTATGATTTTAATCCAGCTGCCCTTTGCTCAATCATTTTTATTCAAGCTAGCTACTTTGTTATGGCAATTTAATATTGTTTTATTTAGCGTTTTTTCAGTTCTTTATTTATTGCGGTGGTTTCTTTTCCTTCATGAAGCGAAGCAAATTTTTAATCATCCAAATATGAGCTTGTTTTTAGGCGCTATCCCGATGGGGCTTGCAACGATATTAAATGGGTTTCTAAGTTTCGGTGTCGGGCTTTACGGTGAAGTTGCAATCCATATTGCTCAAGCTTTATGGTACATCGATGTCTTTTTAGCACTGGCCATTGCGTGGATCGTGCCATTTTGTATGTTTAGTCGTCAGAACCATCAGCTACATACGATGACTGCAATCTGGCTTTTACCTGTGGTTGCCTGTGAAGTAGCAGCAAGTTCTGCGGGTATGTTGGTAGGACATTTACCAGCAGATGTACACAGCTTTCATTTATTAATGGGGGGCTACGTACTTTGGGGAATTTCTGTTTTACCTGCATTCGCTATTTTGACAATTTTAATGCTGCGTATGGCTTTACATCAGTTACCAGAAAAAGAAGTCGCAATTTCTAGCTGGTTGTCTTTAGGCCCTATTGGTACAGGTGCATTAGGTTTATTGTTATTAGGGCAGCAGGCACAAAGAGTGGCGCCAAATGTAGGATTTGACCAATTTGCGAATGTCTTTCAAGCCTTAGGAGTTGTAGGCAGTCTTGTACTTTTAGGCTTTGGGTTATGGTGGCTTGGTCTTGCGATTTTAACAACGCTTCGTCACGCAAAGACAGGTATTCCATTTAACTTGGGCTGGTGGGGCTTAACCTTTCCATTAGGTGTATTTATTCTCGCACTATTTAATTTAGGACATCAGGTTGAAATTGTATTCTTACAATACGTTGCTGTCGCATTGAGTATCCTGTTATTGACGATGTGGGGCGTTGTAATGAAGAAAACGCTAGCAGGAGCATATAGTGGTCAACTGTTTTTTTCTCCATGCTTAATCGCTTTACAACAAAAAGTGCAGTAATGATGAAAAGGTGCAAAAAGCTTTTGCACCTGATTTATACTTATTTTCTAACTTATTTAATTTTGATTTGAGCTTTTTGAATGAACACTGATATTGCTTTAATTATGGCACTTCCTAATGAATCTAAGGGTTTATTTGAACAAGCAGGTATTGAAGTCCATTACAGTGGTATTGGTAAAATTAATGCTGCCTTTAAAGCATTTGAAGTTATTCAAAAAACAGGATGCAAAACTCTAATTAATTTAGGTACAGCGGGAAGCTCTGCATTTAATCGACATGATTTAGTCGAAGTAAAAACTTTTGTACAACGGGATATGGATGTTTCACCCCTAGGTTTTGAAGTAGGTGTAACGCCGTTAGATGATCATTTGGCGGCAGAGATTCATCTTCAACCACATTTTATTGATTTGCCAAAAGCAGTATGTGGAACAGGTGATTCATTTGAAACAGGTCAGCCAAAAGTAGCTTGTGATGTGGTGGATATGGAAGGATATGCTTTAGCTAAAGTGTGCCACAAGTTAGGTGTACGATTAATCTCGGTGAAGTATATTACTGATGGGGCAGATGACACTGCACATCTGGATTGGGAAGAAAATTTATTGTTAGGTGCCCAGAAACTCCTAGCACTTTATCAAAATCATTTCTAAAAAAAGATCGGCAAATTTGCCGATCTTTTTTTGTTTTAACGAGGTAATACGCCGTAGAGCATCATATGTACCGTATGCTCAATCGAACGCTGAAACATAATGCGGTTACGAAGCGTTTTACCGGTCACCATTTCCATTTGAGTTGCAAAATCTGCATAGTTTTGCGTAAGGCCCCAAATATTGAGTATTAATAGCTCAGGGTCGATATCTGGGGAAATCTTTCCTTCTTCTTGCCAAGTCTGAATGACTTTGGCTTTGCGCTTAAATAGCTTTTTCAAAGGTCCTTTCAGTATAGGCAAAATATGTGGAGCGCCTTGAATAATTTCTAGTGCAAACAATCTAGATGCTTTCGGTTGGCTACGAGACAGTTCGATTTTTTGAATTAAATAGTGAGATAAGGCTTCGGCTGGTTCTAATTCAGCTTCTAAAGTTTGTAAGGGGGCCAACCATTTTTGTAAAACGGTTGTGAGCACTTCTACATATAAAGACTCTTTATTTTCATAGTAATAGAAAATATTCGACTTATGCATGTCGGCGAGTTGGGCAATTTCATCCAGACTTGCTCCACTGAACCCATAGACTGAAAATACGTCAAGGGCCGCAGCAAGAAGCTGATTGCGCTTTTGGGTACTCTTTTTTTGTTCCATCTGCTGCATAATTAAAAAAATAGTATTCCCATTGTAAGGGAAATTGTTTGATTTGTGCACAGGTGTCTTGCTTTTTTAATCAAAAAACGGCTACTTATTTGTGTAATAGATATACTATTGTGCAAAAAATAGAGAGATTCACTAGTTTATTGTTATTCTTAAAAATATTTTTTTATTTTCGCCCTAAAAAAGAGCAATAAAACAGCAGTTTTATTGCTCGTAAATTGGGCATTTTTTGGTTGAACAGTTCTCATTACTCATCGCAACCTTAAGTTGCCAAAACCGCATCGAGTACTTGTTGTTCAAGCTGAGCAAAAGTAATACTTTTTTTACGCGGGCGCGGCAAATTAACTTGGAAACTTTGAGCAATCTGACCCTTATCTAATAAAATAATACGGTCAGCTAATTGCACTGCTTCACTCACATCGTGTGTGACTAAAATTGCAGTAAAGCCTTGCTCCTTCCACAAGCGTTCAATCAAGCTTTGCATCTCAAGCCGAGTTAACGCATCTAATGCACCCAAAGGTTCGTCTAGCAACAATATGCGCGGCGTATGTGATAGTGCACGGGCTAGGGCAGTACGCTGACGTTGACCACCTGAAAGCTGGGAAGGCCATTGTCCTGATTTCTCTTTTAAACCGACTTTTTCTAGTAATTCTTCTGCTAAAGCATGTTGCGATTTTGGTAGCCCAAGTTGAACATTTTGAAGAATATTTCTCCAAGGAAGTAAACGAGGATCTTGGAACATTACTCGAATATCATCGTTCGTAATGCCTTCACGTAAATGTCGGGCAGATTTAAATTTGATTTCCCCAAAGCTGGCTTTTTCAAGTTGAGCAATTAAACGGAGTAACGTACTTTTGCCACAACCACTTCGGCCAACAATTGCTAAAAACTCACCCGGCTGGATGTGTAGGTCAAGATCTTCGAGGACCTTTACCTCGCCATAGAATTTATAAAGTTGCTCAATCAGAATCTCTGCACCTAATACAGGTTCTTGAGATTCTGTTGGTTCTTCCGGAATGAGCTGCACTTCATTCTGATTAATATTTAAATTCAGATTTGTCATGTTCTAAGCTCCCTTATTTCTGATATCCAGAGTGCCAACGTAGTAAATAGCGTTCTAAAAGCTGTGCTAAAACATCTGCTAGTTTGCCTAGTAAGGCGTACAGAAGAATACCGACCAGAACTACATCAGTTTGTAAGAACTCACGTGCATTCATGGTCATATAACCAATACCTGCTTGAGCTGAAATGGTTTCAGCAACAATGAGCAATACCCAAACCAAACCTAAAGCAAAGCGTAAACCCACTAAAATAGAAGGCATCGCACCTGGCAAAATAATTTCTTTGTAAAGCTGCCAACGTGAAAGTCCGTAGCTTTTGCCCATCTCAATCAATTGAGGGTCAACTGATCGAATACCGTGATAGGTATTAATATAAATGGGGAAGAAAACACCTACGGCGACTAAAAATAATTTTGCTGTTTCATCAATCCCGAACCACAAGATGACGAGTGGGATAAGTGCTAAGGCTGGGATGTTACGAATCATTTGTAAGGTCGTATCGAGCAGGGTAGATGCGAAACGCGAAGACCCGTTGAGTAGACCTAATAACAAACCTAAACCGCCACCAATCAACAACCCCAGTAAAGCACGCCCTGCACTCACTTTAACGTGCTGCCAAAGTTCTCCACTCACCAGTAGATGCCAAAAAGCGGAAACGACAGCAGTAGGTGCAGGTAAAATACGGCTTTCTAAAAGACCCGAACTTGAGGCAATTTGCCAAACAACCAATAGAAGAATAGGGAAAATCCAAGGCAGCAAACGCTGCCCGATTTGTTTTGTTCCACGTGAAACAACACTTTCAGCTTTGCTCATGCAGGCTCCTTGACGGAACTATTTTGCTTCTTCTCGTCTGGAACATAATTGTTGGCAATAATTTCACCGAATGGACCGGTTAAATTTGGCTGAGCAAGTTTAGCGCGAGTTTCAATTGGTAATAACGGGAATACTAACTCTGCAAAACGAATTGACTCTTCAAGATGTGGATAGCCCGAGAAAATAAACGTATCGATACCTAAATCAGCATATTCCTGAATGCGGGCAGCAACTGTTTCTGGGTCACCTACAAGTGCTGTACCAGCACCACCACGAACTAAACCAATACCCGCCCAAAGGTTTGGAGATACTTCTAGTTTGTCTCGATTACCGCCGTGGAGAGCCGCCATACGTTGTTGGCCTACAGAGTCCATTTGTGCAAATTTTTTCTGTGCGGCAGCAATAGTTGCATCGTCCAGATACTGAATAAGCTCGTTCGCTGCTGCCCAAGCTTGTTCGTTGGTTTCACGAACAATCACATGCAAGCGAATACCATAAGTTAATTTACGGCCTTTAGCCTCAGCTTTGGCACGAACATGTTCGATCTTTTGTTTTACGGCTTCAAGTGGTTCACCCCACGTAAGGTAAGTATCGACTTGCTCAGCAGCCAAATCGACAGCGACGTCTGAAGAGCCCCCGAACCAAAGTGGTGGGTAAGGCTTTTGAACAGGTGGGTAAAGTAGTTTTGCATCATCCACTTGTAAACGTTCACCGTGGAATGTAAAAGCTTCACCTGTATGTGAGCGTGTCAAAATCTCACGCCAGATTTTTACGTATTCATTGGCAGTTTGATAACGCGTTGAGTGATCTTCATATAAGCCATCACCGCGTAATTCAGCCTCATCACCACCAGTCACTAAGTTGAGTAACACACGGCCATTCGACAAACGGTCAAACGTTGCAGCCATACGTGCTGCCAAAGCTGGTGTGGTTACCCCTGGTCGTAATGCAACTAAAAATTTAAGGTGTTGAGTTGCATCAATTAAGCTAGCCGCCGTAATCCAAGGATCTTCACATGAACGACCTGTTGGAATAAGTACACCTTCGTAACCTAAATTATCTACTGCCACAGCAATTTGCTTCATATAGGCATGGTCAACCTGACGAGCGCCTTTACTTGTACCTAAATAGCGACTATCACCGTGGGTAGGAATAAACCAGAAAATTTTCATGTGCATTACCTATATGTCTATTAAAATTACTTGGCACCCCAAACAACCTGTTTAATGCTGATTGGTTTTGGAATGATGCCTTGTTGAGTAAAAATGTCTGCGAGTTGCTGCTGCTCAGCAATCACTTTGCTGCTGAGTGGAGCTGCCGATGATGGGCGTGGACGTCGTTTAATGAATAAATCACTGGTTGCAGGCTTAAGCCCTGTGCTTTGGCCAATCGCACCTGCCGTTTCTGTTTGATGACTTTGAACCCATTTGTCAGCTTGATTGATTTGTTTGATGAGCCCGGAAACAGCTTTAGGATGTTGTTTAACAAAATTTGGAGCTGCTAAATAAAATGTATAGTTCGGACTTAAGCCTTTACCTGATGCAAGAACACGAGCTTGGTCTTCTAGTTGTGCTGAAGCGAAATAAGGATCCCAAATTGCCCATGCATCAACGGCACCTTTTTGAAATGCTGCGCGAGCATCGGCAGGGGTAAGCCAGATGGGGGTAATATCGCTCCAGTTTAGGCCTGCTTTACGTACGGCTTGTACAAGTAAGTAATGTGAACTCGAACCTTTTTGCAGCGCAATACGTTTGCCTTTAAGGTCTTTCAGCTGTTTGAGTTGCGAGTTTTTTGGAACTAAAATTGCCGATGCCAAGGGCTTAGCAGCTTCATAAGCAATATAATATAAAGGCTTGCCAGCCGCTTGTGCGTAGACAGGAGGTGTATCTCCAGTAACGCCTACATCAAGCGAACCGACAGCTAAAGCTTCTAAAATTTGTGGACCGGCAGGGAACTCATTCCAAGTAATTTTTGCATTTGGGAATTCTTGTTCAAATAGCTTTTGCTGTTTAGCAATTGCAAAGTTAATTGAGCTTTTTTGAAAACCAATACGAAGTTCTTTCACAGTTGGGTCAATTGCCCAAGCTGGCGCTGCGATTGTTAAGCCTAATACAGTGAATGCACTGAGGCGCTTAATTAATTGTGTCCACTGACTCTTACTAAATAATGACTGATGTTGCATATTGATATCCTTGTTCCCCTTGAGGTCAGGCACAGCATTTATATGATTATTTAAGCCGTGCCCAAGCTGGGTTTATTTCAGTTTTAAAATGGCATCTTGAATGGTGAGTTTGTTTGGAATGAGCTTTTGTGCATAAAAAGCATCAGCTACTTGTTGTTGTTCTTGTGCCACCTTGTCAGAGATTGGCTGAACTCCAAAACCCATACGTGAAATTGAAGTTTTGAGTACATCAAACTCAAGTGCGGTAGGTTTTTCGAGTAACTTGGCAGCTTCATCCTGATGTGAACTCACCCACTCAGTGGTCTGGTTAAGTGTCTGTACAACAGTGTTGAGTACTTTCGGATTATTTTCTGCAAATTTACGGTCAGCTAAATAAAACTGATGATTACTCACCAAGTTTTCGCCTGTTGCTAAAACTCGCGCCTGAATTTGATGTTCAGCCGCTGCGAAGAACGGGTCCCAAATCACCCATGCATCGACAGCACCTTTTTCAAAGGCAGCACGAGCGTCTGATGGCGGTAAATAAACTGGTTGAATATCACTTAAGCTTAAGTTGTTGGCTTCTAAAACTTTTAACAATAGGTAATGAACATTCGAGCCTTTGTTAAGAGCAACACGTTTGCCTTTTAAATCTTTAATAGATTGGATTGGAGAGTCTTTTTGTACCAATAGTGCTTCAGCTTTTGGCGCAGCAGGTTGGTTTGCGACATAGACTAAATTTGGATTGGCAGCCTGAGCAAAGATCGGTGGTGCTTCACCTGCTTCACCGAGTGAAACACTTCCTACGTTTAAGCCTTCAAGTAATTGAGGGCCAGCAGGGAACTCAACCCATTTCACTTGCACGCCTTGTTCTTTTAATGCTTTTTCTAAGTCACCACGAGCCTTTAAAATAGGAAGAATCCCATATTTTTGATAGCCGATATTTAAGGTTGTGGTGGCTTGTTCCTCTTTTTTGGCACAACCACTTAACATCATCACTCCTGCAAGGCTGGCCGCGATGACTGAATATTTTGCCCATGAAGTGGTGTTGAAAAGTGCCATGAGATTTCGTACTCCCCGAAAGAGAAAAAGAAAAAAAATAATTGGATGAGCAGATACCCTAAATGGATTTTTATTTCAGAAAAAATAAGTATTCGGTCTTTATTTATGCAAAAAAAAGCTAAACACAATAGGCTATAAACTTATGCGAAAAAATGATTTATCTAATAGAAATATATTTAATGAAGTGTTATTAAGTTAATGTAAATAAAATAAAAAATATTAAAACCTTAAAAAATTTAGATTTAAAAAAAGTACAACCATAAATTAATCGTGTTTATGGTTGTACTTTTTGAACTAAGCTTATCTGAAATAAGAATATCTTAAAATTAGCAAAGGCTAAGGAAGCAGTTTCTTAAAGACTAAAGAATTCCTTTGATAGTTATAGAGTGCCTGACGAGCATTTGGTAAGTCATCAACAGTAACTTGATGGAAACCGTGTTCTAAGAACCAGTGAGCGGTTCGAGTCGTTAAAACAAATAATTGACGAATACCTTGTTCTTTTGCCTTTTCTTCAAGGAATTGCAAAATCTGGCTGCCACGGTTCGATTTACGATAACTTGGATGTACTGCGACGCAGGCAATTTCTGCTGAACGTGTTTCATTAAATTCTGTTGGAATTGGATAAAGTGCAGCACACGCTAGAATCGTACCATCGCGTTCAATGACAGCGAACTGGCTAATCTCTTGCTCTAAACGTTCACGCGAACGATAAACTAATATACCTTCTTCTTCTAATGGACGTAATAAATTCATTAAACCGCCTACGTCTTGAATATTGGCCATGCGAACTTCTTCATAATGCGCATCGGTAATCATGGTCCCTATACCATCTCGGGTAAATAACTCTTCGAGAAGGGCGCCATCATAGGCATAAGAAATAAGATGAACGCGGTGTACACCTGATAAAGATGCTTTTTTTGCCTGTTGCAAATGCAAAGTGAGTGTTGGGCTAATAGTTTGGTATTGTTGAATATAGTAGTCCAGTTGATGTGGGCTTAATTCACGTAATATTTGCTCATCTTCATTCAACAATCCTTGTTGCTCACCTAGAAAAATGAGTTTATCTGCTTTTAAGTAAGTTGCTGTTTTAGTTGCAACTTCTTCAGCTCTTAAGTTAAAAACCTCACCTGTAGTGGAGTAACCCGTTGGCCCTAGCAATACAATATTATGGTTGTCGAGGTGTCGATCAATCGCATCTGTATCGATAGAACGAACTTCACCTGTAAGCTGGAAATCCATGCCATCACGAATGCCATAAGGTTTAGCAGTCACAAAATTACCTGATACCACATCTATGCGAGCGCCGTACATGGGCGAGTTTGCTAAGCCCATAGAAAGCAATGCTTCGATTTCTAGGCGAATAGAACCTACAGCACTCATGACACAGCTTAAAGATTCACGTGTGGTAATACGGCTGTTATCATAAAAAGGAGTTTCGATTCCTTTTTCTTTAAGATTTTGATTAATTTGCGGACGTGCGCCGTACACGAGAATTAAGCGAATACCAAGAGAGTGCAATAAAGCAATGTCGTGAATGATATGTTCAAAATTAGGATGACGGACTGCTTCACCACCAAACATCAACACAAATGTTTTATCGCGGTGAGCATTAATGTAGGGCGCTGAGTGTCGAAACCAGTGTACATAATGCTGGGTGTTATTATGTGACTTACTTACAGGCTTACTTGACATACCGATCTCGAATCAACAGCAAAAAGATATAAAGATGATTCTAAACAAAAAAGATTAAAGCCGCATGTTTTAGATAAAAAAACACCCAAATTGAAATTTGGGTGCTTAAAAAGTTTTAAATTAGTAAACCACTCTAATGATTTTATGACTTTGTTCATTCACCAGTACATAATTTCCATTCACTTTATACCATTTTTGGTAACGACCTGGTTTAGTCAATTTTTGATGTTGACGATAGTCGATCACGTAACGTGAATGTCGATACTCATGCGGTACAACCTGGCCTACTCGCCACGCATTGTGATGATCATCTTTTTTAATCACTTTAACTGTTTTTACTTCATGGTTTTGGTAATTGCCATGATGATTATGATCGTTTGGTGCTGCCATGGCTGTTGTTGCAACTAAACCACTAAGAGAAAGAACAATCGCTGTTGTTAATTTTTTCATTGTAAACCTCGAATGATGAGCTGAATTTCAATAATTAAAGATTAGTGAACAATTGCAGATAAATCGTGGAGGCCAAGAAGAATAAATGTGAAAACTCCCTATGAAATAAGAAGAAATTAAGAAAATTCATCATTTAAGAATATAAAAAATAAAAAAGGATAAAACCCAGAGGCTTTATCCTTTTTATTCAGCGATAGCGAGGGTCTATCGCCTTAAAAACCACGAATACTCACAATGCTATTAGAATCTGTGTCGACTAAAATATAGTCATTGTTGATTTTATACCATTGCTGATTACGGCCTGGTTTTGGCAAGTTACTGTCTTTATAGTCGACTTTATAGCCATTACCACGATAGTGCTGTGGCATAACATAGCCAGGCTGCCAGCGATGTTGTTTTAAGCGTTCAAAGCCACGCTCTTCGCGCATACGGCGTTCGTCACGGATACGATCATCATCATGATCACGTCCAAATCCTGGCCCACGATCATTCCACTCACCACGTGGACCTCCACCTTTAGGACCTTTGGGGCCATGGCCTCGGTCAAAAGGAGGATCAGCAAAGCTCGCCATACTGGTGGTTAGTACGGTTATGCAAAGGGCTAAGATGGTGAACAACTTTTTCATGATGCATCCTCGTTTACATCTGATGTCTCTCATGTTGAATACTCTACGCGCAAAATGCAGAGAAACTGTGAAGATCATTTAATGGTTCAATTAAAATTACGGATAGATCAAGGGTTTTTATCAATAATAAAAAAGGCTTGTATATCTTTTCAGGTATAGGCAAGCCAGATTTGATGATTGGCCGTAATTTAATTTAGCTTTTTCATCTTTAACTTTTTAATCCTGCGCATCAATACTTTGACCATTGAGTGCCAAGCTGTCTTCACCCATTAAATAGAGGTAGGCAGGCAAGATCGACTCTGGTGTAGGTAGCGTTTTCGGATCTTCTTGTGGGTAAGCTTTCGCACGCATTGCGGTACGTGTTGCGCCTGGATTAATGCAGTTAAAGCGGATATTTGGATAAGTATTTTCCGCTGCAAAAATTTTACTCACTGCTTCAATTGCAATTTTGGAGACAGAATATGCGCCCCATAAAGCTCGTGCTTCACGGCCTACACCTGAACTGGTAAATACAACAGAGGCGTTTTCTGACTTTTGCAAAAGTGGTAATAAGGCTTGAGTGAGGGCAAACGGAGCACGTAGGTTAACTGCCATCACATCATCCCATACTTCTGTAGGATAATGTGCTAGCTCTACACGTTCACCTAAAATACCCGCATTATGCAAAATACCGTCTAGACGTCCAAACTGCTTTTCGAGCGTATCGACTAAAAAGTCGTAATCACGGTCAGAGGCACTTGAAAGCTGTAGTGGTAAAATCGCAGGTTGCGGTGCACCTAGACTCTCAATTTCATCATAAATAACTTCAAGTTTATTTAAGGTTCTACCATGTAGGACAACGGTTGCACCATGTAGGGCATAACTTAGAGCCGCAGCTCGCCCAATTCCATCACCAGCACCGGTAATTAAAATAATTCGATCTTTGAGTAGATCCGGACGAGGTTGGTATTCTGAATATTTCATTGGTAAACCTCCTTCTTTTTATATTGATAAAACGAATAACCGTTAAAAAAGTCTATAAAACTCTGATGTTAACTTATCATACGCTGATTTTCCTGTAGAGCAGGAAGCTTTTGACGTAACATATCGTGTAATTCTGTCACTGTATTTACAATCGAATCGGCCTGCCATGATGCTAAATCATCACGGTGTTCGATAGGTAAATAGCCATAAGCTGCCAAGATGGTATACATATCGGCATTGCGACCAGCATCAATATCACGTGGGTGGTCGCCCACATAAATAATTTGATCTGCTGGGATATTTAACTGTTTAGCAGCCAAATACATTGGTTCAGGATCCGGTTTGGTTTTACTGACATCTTCAGGACATACCAAAACCGCACAGCGTTGTGTCAGATTTAACTTTTCTAAAAGAGATTCACTTAAACCACGTGGTTTATTGGTCACAATACCCCACGGGATTTGCGCAGCTTCTAACTCTTCTAGAAGTGGATACATGCCTTCAAACAGATCTGTATCAACCACAATATTATTGCCGTACAGATCTAAAAAGTTTTGACGATGTGCCAAGAAAATTGGATTGGCTACATCCAACTCTGGATAGACCAATTTCACCATCGCACGTGCACCTTCAGAAACCTGAGTGCGAATAAGATCTGCTTCTACAACAGGGCGTCTTGCATCACGGCACATTTGCTGAATAATACGAATGAAATCCGCAGCTGTATCGATAAGCGTACCGTCTAAATCAAATAAAACAGCTTTCATCATGCACCTGTATTAATCGTATGAACCATATAGTTAACGTCGACATTCGGCGCTAACCAGTAATGCTTGGTCAGTGGGTTGTAATGTAGTCCGGTCATTTCTTTTAATGTAAGGCCTGCATTACGAATATCATGTGCCATTTCAGATGGTCGAATAAATTTATGATAATCATGCGTACCTTTTGGCAACATGCGTAGGACGTACTCTGCACCGATAATGGCAAATAAATAAGATTTTGGGTTACGGTTAATGGTCGAGAAGAACACATGGCCGCCCGGTTTAACCAGAGCCTGACAAGCTTTTACAATAGATGCCGGATCTGGAACGTGTTCCATCATTTCCATACAAGTCACCACGTCATATTGACCTGCTTGTTCTTGTGCTAATTCTTCTACAGGAATTTGGCGATATTCAATATTTTGAACATTTTCTTGCTGAGCATGTAAACGGCCGACAGCTAGAGGTGCTTCACCCATATCAATGCCTAATACATCTGCACCACGACGTGCCATACTTTCGGCCAAGATGCCGCCACCACAGCCGACATCAAGTACTTTTTTA
The DNA here is from genome assembly GCF_000302435.1 of Acinetobacter sp. TG2027. NCBI lineage: Bacteria > Pseudomonadati > Pseudomonadota > Gammaproteobacteria > Moraxellales > Moraxellaceae > Acinetobacter > Acinetobacter sp. TG2027. The sequence continues at coordinate 18,890 of NZ_AMJN01000001.1, forward strand.
CCAGCAAGACCGCCTGCACGTTCATCAATCCAGTTTAGACGTAGTGGATTGATCTGGTGAAGTGGGCGAAATTCAGAATGTTGATCCCACCATTTGGCAGCAAGTGCTTCAAACTTTGCGATTTCTTGTAAATCAACATTCAATTGCGACATGGTGCTACCTCTAAACTTGAGTTATCTTTTTGGATGTAGTTCGCCGTTAGTGTAGCGATTATTGGGAAAAAAGCGATAAACCCAATAAAAAACTTCACAGAAGCAAAACGAATTTAGCATATTTGTTTTATATTTAGGGCATAAGCTAATGCATAACAACTTAGAGGAAAAGCTGTAGCAATGAAAAAATTGGTTTTGGGTGGTTTGAGTGCAGCAATTATGGCCGTATCGGGTGGTGCAATGGCAGCAGATTTTGTTGCTGGTAAAGACTACACCGTGATTGCCAATCCAGGCAAAGTGGAAGTTCCGGGGAAAATCGAGGTTCGAGAGTTCTTTTGGTATGGATGTCCACACTGTTTTAAACTTGAACCGCATATGCAAACGTGGTTAAAACAGATTCCTAAAGATGTACGTTTTGTACGTACACCTGCTGCAATGAATAAAATGTGGGAACAAGGGGCGCGTACATATTATACATCTGAGGCATTAGGTGTACGTAAACGCACGCATTTACCACTATTCCATGCGATTCAAGTGAACGGTCAACAAATTTTTGATCAGGCTTCTGCTGCGAAATTCTTTACTCGTTATGGCGTACCTGAGCAGAAATTTAATAGTACTTACAACTCATTTGCTGTGACGGCAAAAGTTGCCGAGTCAAATAAACTTGCTCAACAGTACCAATTAACAGGTGTACCTGCAGTTGTTGTGAATGGTAAATATGTTGTGCAGGGTGAAGATGGTAAAGTCACTCAAGTTCTTAATTATTTAATTGAGAAAGAACGTAAAGCAAAATAAGTTGTTTAGGCTTTACTTCAAAAAAAATGGGCTTCATGTGAAGCCCATTTTTATATTTAATTTATCGTTAATTATCACGAAATAATTCAATTAATTTTGCTGATTTTCATCTTCAATCTGAAAATTTAAAACATCAAAATTAGCTGTTTGAGTCGGCAGTGATAATGCCTGATTAATATATAAATTAATTAATTTTTGGCGAGAACCAATCGAACGCTGGTAATACGTAGAATTTAAAAGCAGTGATGCACCATAAGTCAGTGACCAGATATAAGACAAATAGTCACGAATCGACATATCATAATTCAATGATTTTAAATAATTTTCGGTAATATCTTTAATTGCTAAAATACGCTGTTGGCGAATTTCATAAAGCTCTTCGAAAAGATGCTTCAACTTAGACTCTGTCATCGTCAGATTTTCTTCAAGTTGATGCAATAGAATCGTTTTCCCTGGTGCAAGTAAATGATGAAGCATGTAATGAGGAGCATATTCTTTGAAATCTGTATTATATTTTTTAGAAATTTCTAAAATTTGCTTTTCATTTTGAATAATGAGCTCAAGTAGAAGCTCATTTTTACTTCTAAAATGCTTATAAAGTGTGCCTTTAGCAATATCTAGCTCGGCCACTAACTCATCTAGAGTAATTTCCTGATTGTTTTCTAATAACAACTTTTCTGCCACGCTCAGAATTTTTTCTTTACGCATCAAAAACTGTGTATGACGATCAAGATTCATAGGTATTCCCACACCAGTTTGGCCTAACTAATAGTTTACTTCCTGTAAAAAAGAAAAAGACTTTTCTCGAAATTTTTAGCCTTTTTCTTTCTCTCTTTACGTATTACCACATAACCTGTTTTTTGTCATTTGCCGCTTCTATCGTTCCCAGTTTGCAATCCCTCTAAACAGTAAACGAACTTGTGTAGAAGCATTTTCAATAAAGGCTATTTGTTGCAGCTTGAGCTGTTCACCTTGATATTGTTTCGATAGGTTGAGCCACGTCATTGCCCATGTAAATGACATATTGGTCAAAATGGTAGATAAAACATTTAAGTCTTGAGGATTTTGAATATGTTTAAAATTTTCGAGTTTAGTAAGATCAGTTGTTAGATCTTCAATCAGAAATTCAATTTCTCTGGCAATTGCTGCACGGACTGTTTCTGAGCCACCCCAACGTTCAGCAATCATAAATTGCCATTGCTTAGGGCTATGATTCACCGCCTGTACAAATAGCTCAATACTGGTTTGGGTTTTAGCAGATTTATGTTGTAAATAACTTTGACCAAGTTGATGTAAAACACTTTTTAAATGTAGGGCAACTTGATCGACCAGTTCTTTGCCGAGCTCATCCATGTCCTGAAAATGGCGGTAGAACGCTGTCGGTACTAAACCTACTTCACGTGCAACTTCACGCAAACTGATACTACTGAACGAACGCCCAGACGTGCTTAGATGCAAGGCTGCATCGAGAAGTGCCTGACGACTTTGCTGTTTTCGTTCATCCCGTATCGACATTAAAAGAACCTATTTAAACCGTGAGCCAAAGTCTAACAAAAAAGAGCAAACTTTCATAAAAAAAATAGTGAACAAGTGTTGACTGAGTGAACAGTTATAAATATAGTGTACATATGTTCACTATACGAACATGTGTTCACTCAAATAAATAGCCAGATACAAAAGAGGAACGTATGAACGCAACACTTAGTTATCAGCCACATTGGGTTCGAGAAGATTTCGTTGATTTTGTCTTGCAGAAAATTAACGTGACTTGGGCGTGGAAAAGGGTACTTGCAGAAGTTACTGCAGTTCAGCCACTGCATACCGATATGGTGCTCATTAGACTTAAACCAAATCGTAATTTTAATTTCGATCAGGTCCGCGCAGGTCAAAGTATTCTGCTGACTTTGCTCATCGATGGCGTTTACCAACAGCGTAGTTATTCAATTATTGAAGTGACTACTCAGGGTGAAATCGCTTTAGGTATTAAAGTACAAGGTTTGGTGTCTCGTGCAGCTCAACTATTACATGTGGGTGAGTGTGTTGAGATTTCACAACCACAAGGTGATTTTATTTTGCACCAAGGTCAGCATCCTGCGATTTTGATTGCGTCAGGAAGCGGTATAACTGCAATTTATTCACTCTTGCAGCAAGCTTTAAAACAGCAACTTGAACAAATTCATGTCATTTATTTTAATCGTGCGGAAATTTTTCATACTGAATTAAAAGCTTTGGCAGAACAGCACCCGCAGCTTCAATATCACTTTTTTAATACCACCGAGCAAAAGCAGCATTTAACTGAAAGCTTACTGCAAAAGCTGGTTCCTGATTATGCGCAGACAGCAACTTATGTTTGTGGTCATCACGGCATGATGCAGCAAGCCAATGAAATTTACGCACAAAAAGGTACTCAGTCGCAGCTTCATCAAGAATATTTCCAACCACTTCAAGTGACTGGTACACATGCAGCGCAGCCTGTTATTTTCCGCCGTGCTCAACACGAGTTTTTAGCTGAAACAAATTTACTGAGCAGTGCAGAGCAAGCCGGTTTACGCCCACAACATGGTTGCCGTATGGGTGTCTGCAATAAATGCAGCTGTACCAAAGTAAGTGGTGTTACTCAAAACCTGTTAACTGGTGAAATTGAAGACCAACCTAACCGTCCAATTAAACTATGCGTGAGCCAGGCATTAAGCCCAGTCACGATTGATCTATAAAAAGAATTAAAGAGGATTAACCTTATGAATATGGCATTAGAATTTTCTACCGTTTCTAAATCTGCTCATTTAACACCTGAACAGACTGAAGAGTTTGGTCGCCGTGTTGAGCAGATTCGTCAAGACGTTATGCAAAGTCTTGGTGAGCAAGATGCAAAATATATCTACAAAGTACGTAATTTTGTTCGATATACCGAAATCGCATCGCGTGGCATGTTGATGTTTGGTGGTTGGATTCCGCCAGTCTGGCTACTAGGCACAGGCTTATTAGGTATTTCTAAAATTGTAGAAAACATGGAACTTGGTCATAACGTCATGCACGGTCAGTTTGACTGGTTAAATGAACCAAGCCTGAACGGTAATACTTACGATTGGGATACTATTGCATCGGGTGATGACTGGCGTGAAACACATAACTATGTGCATCACACCTATACCAATATTGTCGGTAAAGACCACGATGTTGGTTATGGTATTTTGCGAGTAAGTGATCAACAGAAGTGGGAACCCCGCCATCTGTTTAATATTCCCCTCGGTCTACAATTAATGTTTTTCTTTGAGTGGTATGTAGGCGTGCAAAACTTACATCTTGAAGATGCATTAGTTTATAAAACCAAGAGCTGGAAACAGGTTTGGAAAGATTCGGCTAAAGTCCGTAAAAAAGCCACACGCCAAGTTTTAAAAGACTATGTGTTTTTCCCTGTGATCTCTGGCCCTATGTTTTTACCGGTTTTTGCAGGAAATGTAGTTGCGAATATTATTCGTAACTTGTGGTCATCTGCGGTGATTTTTAATGGTCACTTTACTGAAGATGCAGAAACGTTTGAGCCTGATAATACTGATACCGAAACTAAGGCCGAGTGGTACTTACGCCAGATTCGTGGTTCAAGTAATTTTAGTGGTACAGAATGGCTACATTTTATGAGTGGTAACTTAAGCCATCAGATTGAGCATCATTTATTTCCAGATATGCCAGCTAACCGCTATAAAGAAGTAGCACCGAAAATTAAGGCACTTTGCGCAGAATATGGCATTAATTACAACGAAGCGAACTTTATGCGTCAGTTCTGGAGTGTATGGGTACGTTTAGCGAAATGTTCACTGCCAAACCATACCACTGGAAAAGTGATGCAGACATTAGAAAAGTTAAAAGCAAAATTTAAATTTGCATAATCTCCGTTAATTCAAAATAGCTCCTTTTTAGGGGCTATTTTTATTTTTGAGTTATGAAACTTGCAGACTTACATTTGAAAGTAGGGAATAAACTCAACCTGTCAAAATCCTTTGCTATACTATGCCCAAGTTTGTATTTAAGAGAAGTTAGGAAGGATTATGCGTATTGACCAACGTGCATTAGACCAATTACGTGAAGTGAAAATTACACGAAACTACACCCGTTATGCTGAAGGTTCTGTGCTGGTCGAATTTGGTCACACCAAAGTCCTCTGTACTGCAAGTATTGATAACTCAGTGCCACGCTTTTTAAAAGGCCAAGGCCAAGGCTGGGTAACGGCAGAATATGGCATGTTACCGCGTTCAACACATTCACGTTGTGACCGTGAAGCGGCTCGTGGTAAACAAACTGGTCGTACTCAAGAAATCCAACGTTTGATTGGCCGTAGCTTACGTGCGATGGTTGATTTGAAAAAGCTTGGTGAAAACACGATTACCATCGACTGTGACGTGATTCAGGCTGATGGTGGTACGCGTACTGCTTCAATCACTGGTGCTGCTGTAGCATTGGTTGATGCGATGAATGTTTTATTGTCTCAAAAGAAAATTAAGCATGATCCGCTTAAAGGGTTAGTTGCTGCGATTTCTGTCGGTATGTATCAAGACGAAGTGTTGCTTGATCTTTGCTATGAAGAAGACTCGAACTGTCAAACTGACTTAAATGTAGTAATGACACAAGCTGGCGAGTTTATCGAAATTCAAGGTACTGCCGAAGACAAACCGTTTACCCGCGCTCAAAGCAATGCCATGTTAGAAATGGCTGAAAAAGGAATTGCCGAGCTCATTAAAAAGCAACAAGAAGCTTTAGGCTGGTAATTTTACGCTTTCTGAAAAACGCATCTTTGGATGCGTTTTTTTATGCCTTCATCAAATCGACATAAAAACATCACTTGCCTGTCACTTTTACGCTTTATTAGTAGTTCGCATTTAAACCGTTTGGAAAAAACCAATGCGAAAACTTTCACTTTTATTAATTACCTCTTTAGCACTCATGCTCAGTGCTTGTAACGATGATAACGACTCAGATAATTCATCGCCAACAACACCGCCCACCAGTAATTGCAAAATGCACTGTGCACCATAATAAGAACTAGGATAGAACTAATGAATCGTCGCGAATTTCTTTTAAACTCTACAAAAACCATGTTTGGGACAGCTGCTTTAGCGAGTTTCCCGCTGAGTATTCAAAAAGCCTTAGCTATTGATGCCAAAGTTGAAAGTGGAACTATTCAAGATGTTAAACACATCGTGATTTTGACTCAGGAAAACCGTTCTTTCGATAATTATTTCGGAACATTAAAAGGCGTACGTGGTTTTGGTGATCGTTTTACGATTCCAATGACGGAAAGCCGAAAGGTTTGGGAACAATATGATGCGAATAAAAAGAAAGTATTGCCTTACCATTTAGATAGTCGTTTAGGAAATGCTCAGCGTGTTTCAGGTACACCTCACTCATGGTCTGATGGCCAAGCAGCTTGGGACAATGGCCGTATGAGTGATTGGGTCGCTTATAAAAAACCACAGTCGATGGGCTATTATAAAAAACAAGAAGTCGAATATCAGTTTGCTTTAGCGAATGCTTTTACCATTTGTGATGCTTACCACTGTGCTATGCATGCTGGGACCAACCCAAACCGTAAGTTTATTTGGACTGGAACTAATGGTCCTACAGGTGCAGGTGTTGCGAGTGTTGTAAATGAATTTGATGGGATTGGGGCATCAACAGAAGGTTATGAATGGACGACGTATCCTGAGCGCTTACAGCAGGCTGGCGTAACATGGAAAGTCTATCAAAATATGCCAGATAACTTTACCGATAACCCGTTAGCTGGTTTCAAACAGTATCGCCGTGCAAATGAGCAATCTGGTCAACCTGTTAGTAACGACACACTAACGTGTCCAGCATATGATGAAAAGATTGATGCGACTCAACCACTTTACAAAGGTATTGCCAATACCATGCCGGACGGTGGTTTTTTAGGAACTTTTAAAGCTGATATCGCACAAGGTAAATTACCGCAGGTGAGTTGGTTGGTCGCTCCTGCAACTTACAGTGAACATCCGGGGCCATCTAGTCCTGTACAAGGTGCTTGGTATATTCAGGAAGTATTAAATGCATTAACTGAAAACCCTGAGCTGTGGAGCCAAACCGTTTTATTGGTGAACTTCGATGAAAATGACGGTTTCTTTGACCATATTCCTTCACCAAGTGCACCTTCTAAAGATGTAAACGGTGTTGTATATGGAAAAACGACTTTAAACGATCAGCAAGTATCTTATGAGTACTTTAACCATCCAGCAGTAGCGACTTCAAAATCTCAACCTAAGCCAGATGGTCGAGTGTATGGACCAGGTGTACGCGTTCCAATGTATGTGATTTCGCCGTGGAGCCGTGGAGGATGGGTAAATTCTCAAGTCTTTGACCATACCTCTATTTTACAGTTCTTGGAAAAACGCTTTGGTGTGCAAGAACCTAACATTAGCCCTTACCGCCGTGCTGTATGTGGTGATTTAACGACGGCATTTAATTTTAAAACACCGAACCTTCTGCCTGTTGCTGAACTAGATGGGAAGAAAACCAAAGCCGAAGCCGATGCGATTCGTGTTGCTCAAGCTTTATTGCCACAAGTTCCTGTTCCGAGCCAGCAGCAATTTCCTCAGCAGGAAATGGGAATTAGGCCATCACGTGCTTTGCCATATATTTTGCACACCAGTGCCAAAGTCGATACCACTCAAAAAACGATTAAGCTGATGTTCTCTAATACAGGTAAACAAGCAGCCGTTTTCCATGTCTATAACCGATTAGATCTTACGGCAATTCCACGTCGTTATATGGTTGAAGCGGGTAAACAGCTTGATGATGTATGGAATACTGCAAATGGACAGTACGATTTATGGGTACTTGGACCAAATGGTTTCCACCGTGCGTTTAAAGGTAATTTGAGTCAAGCTAACCAGACTCAAGCATTACCGGAAATTAGAGTATGTGTGGAAGAGTGTGATGCGAATTTGTATTTAAAAGTGCGTCATGATGGTAATAAGTCAGTCAAGCTAAACGTCAAAGCAAATGCTTATCTTCCAAATAAGACATGGACGATTGAAACCAATAGTTCTGAAAAAGAACTGGTTTGGGATATGTCTGAATTTGGTGGTTGGTATGACTTCACTGTGACTTTAGCTGATGATGCTACGTTTAGTCGTCGTTTTGCAGGACGTATAGAAACTCAAGAAGATTCAATTTCTGATCCTTATATGGGTTATCTAGAGTCTTAGGTTGGTAAGTTATTTCCCTTAATGTAGGTATTGAAATTTATTCCTCATTAACTGGTGCTAAAAGTCATCTGCAACCTGTCTATAATCTATAAGGATCTTATTTTTGCAACAAAATAGGATAGAGGATGAAAGTGGGCAGGTTTTGCAGATGACAATGCCTTTGGTCTTACGTGGCTTTAGCCGCCACTCAGGGCAAAACCAAAGTAACAGAATGAGCTGTTGGCAAAAAATTCTAAGCGATAAGACTCTGTCGCGTAGGCAAAGAGATATCCATGTCACGATAGTAAATAAAGGGAGTTATGCTGTTGATATAAAATATTATGTGGGAATATGCTGTCGTATAGATGAATAATAAAAATAAAGACTTACCTTTTGTAACAGAATCTCCTAAGCCTGGTCATATTTATCTTTTACCTTGAAACCCTGAATTTTTAAAGTAATGGGGAAAATTTATGCTACAAGGTTTTATTGTATTATTAGCAGTAGTGACATTTGTTCTAATGGCTGCCGATCCACGTGATAGTGGGGCACAAGCGACTCAGTCAGCGTGGCAAAAAACACAAGCGGCAGACATGACCAAGTCGCAAAAAAATACCAATAATGACGCAGATTTTATCTAAGCATTAAAACGCATAGATAAATCAACAGCTCTAACGTCTTTAGTTAGGACGCCCATAGAAATATAGTCAACGCCAGTGGTGGCAACTTCACGCAAGTTTTCAATGGTGATATTGCCAGAGGCTTCGAGTTTACAGCGACCTGCTACATGTTTAACTGCATCAATCATTTGCTGTTGACTGAAGTTATCGAGCATGACAATGTCCGCCCCAGCTTCAAGCGCTTGATTTAGTTCATCCCAAGTTTCAACTTCGACTTCAACAGGTTTGCCCGGTGCAATTTGATGTGCTTTGGTGATTGCTTGAGCAATACCACCCGCTGCCATAATATGGTTTTCTTTAATTAAGAACGCATCAAATAAACCAAGACGATGGTTTTGTCCGCCGCCAATAGCCACAGCATATTTTTGCGCAATACGTAAGCCAGGTAGGGTTTTACGTGTATCGAGAAGTTTTGTATTTAAACCTTCAAGATGCTGAACATATTCAGCAGTTTTTGTTGCAACAGCAGACAAAGTTTGAATAAAGTTTAAAGCAGGGCGCTCTACAGTCAGTAAGCTACGTGCAGAACCTGCAAGCTTTAAAAAGGCTTCGTTTGCAGCAACACGTTCACCTTCTTGTTTTAACCAAATCACCTGTACAGTGTTGTCATAAGCTGAGATGAGTGCATTTACCCAGGGTTGGCCAGCTAAGACCATATCTTCGCGGCTAATAATGGTTGCAGTTGCCTGTTCATCTTCAGGTGTGAGCATAGCGGTAATGTCACCGTCCCCAATATCTTCTTGTAATGCTTGTTGAATATTGATTTGAATTGATTGTTCAAGCAAAGACTGAGGTATGCTCATACGGTTTCCATTTTGTCGATGACCCTAAAACTTGCGATATATTAGCACCGTCGACCTGAAAAATAAGCTGTTTTATGAGATTAATCGCGATAAACAATCGCATTTACTACTTTGAAAAGCACATAACTGTTTTAAACTAAAACAATTGGCAAGCAATTTATTGGCGTCTCAATGAAGCAAATCACAGCGTATGAAGTTATAGATGGACAATTAAAAGGGGCGAGACAAATCCCTTCTCCAAATTTTAACCAGCGTCCGACTGGCACCGAAATTCAAATGATTGTGGTTCATAATATTAGTTTGCCACCGTCTCAGTTTGGAGGCGGCTATATTGAGCAGTTTTTTCAAAACAAGTTAGATTGGTCAGTTCATCCTTATTTTCAGACTATTGAAGGCATGCAAGTTTCTACACATCTGTTAATTTTACGAACAGGTGAAGTTCTGCAGTTTGTTAACTTTAACGAGAGAGCATGGCATGCAGGGCGTTCAAGTTATTTAGCCAAAGTAGAATGCAACGATTATTCAATTGGTATAGAACTTGAAGGAAGTGATGATTTACCTTTTGAAGATGTACAATATGAAGTATTAACTGACGTTGTTACTGCTATTCGCCAAGCTTATCCAGAAATTAAAAATCATATTGCAGGGCATTCAGATGTTGCTCCTGGCCGAAAAACTGATCCAGGCCCTTATTTTAAATGGCAGCACTTTAGACAATTGTTAGCTCAGAAAAAAACTTGAGTTTGTTCATCATTTCACAACGAAAAGATTTTCTAGTTTCATTACAATAGCGTCTTTCGAATATAGCTGTAGGTGAGTGCGATGGCATTGTGGCGATCGACTTTTATTGTCAGTGCAATGACGATGTTGTCACGAGTTTTAGGGCTCGTGCGTGACGTCGTATTGCTCAACGTGTTTGGTGCAGGTAAAGATTTTGATACCTTCGTCGTCGCTTTTCGTATTCCCAACTTCTTTCGACGACTATTTGCCGAAGGTGCCTTTTCTCAGGCCTTTATCCCAGTCTTAACTGAATATAAAACGGGTCGAGCACACGCTGAAGTACAGATCTTAATTAGTCGGGTATTTGGCTGTTTGCTCACGGTCATGACCTTACTCACTTTTGTGGCTATGGTTTTAGCACCTGCAATCATCTATATGTACGCACCGGGCTTCCACAGTGATCCAGAAAAGTTCGATTTAGCCGTCAGCATGTTCCGTTTGACTATTCCATATCTAATGTTTATGTCGCTCACGGCTTTTGCTAGCAGCATCTTAAATAGTTATGGTTCGTTTGCCTCACCAGCTTTTTCACCAGTTTTGTTAAATGTAGCGATGATCGCAGGAGCGTGGTGGCTTACGCCGTATATGGCTGAGCCAATCAAAGCATTAGGCTGGTCAGTTGTTGCGGCTGGGGTATTACAGTTAGCGATACAAATTCCTGAATTGTGGCGTAAAAACCTACTGATTCCACCTAAAGTTGATTTTAAACATGAGGGTGTAGAGCGTATTTTAAAATTAATGCTTCCAGCATTATTTGGTGTATCGGTGACTCAGATTAACCTATTGTTAAATACGATTTGGGCATCTTTCATGCAAGATGGTTCAGTGTCTTGGCTCTACAGTGCTGAACGCATGACTGAGCTACCTTTAGGTTTAATTGGGGTTGCGATTGGTACAGTAATTTTGCCTTCGCTTTCTGCCCGTCATGCAGAGCAGGATCAAGCAAAGTTCCGCGGCATGATCGACTGGGCTGCAAAAGTCATTGTATTGGTAGGATTGCCGGCAAGTATTGCTTTATTTATGCTTTCAACACCGATTATTCAAGCATTATTCCAGCGTGGTGAGTTTGATTTACGTGATACACAAATGACAGCGCTTGCATTGCAATGTATGAGTGCAGGTGTAATTTCTTTCATGCTCATTAAAGTATTTGCACCTGGTTTCTATGCACAACAAGACACAAAAACACCAGTGCGCGTAGGCTTAATGTCGGTCGCAGCTAATGCAATTTTAAACGTTGTATTTATTGGCTTCTTTAAGCTTATTGATTGGCATGCAGAACATATGGCACTTGCACTAGCATCTTCAGGTTCAGCGTTAGTGAATGCCGGTTTACTCTACTTCTATTTGCATAAGCGTAATATTTTCCGATTTGGTCCGCATTGGAAGAAATTAGGACTTCAATATGGTTTAGCGAACCTTGCTATGATTGCAGCGCTTTGGTTTGGGCTCAATTGGTATAACGGAGAGCTTTCACAGTGGTTACGTGTTGCCGAAGTCGTAGGACTATGCGTAGTTGGGATAATTGCTTACCTGATCGGTTTAATCCTTACAGGTTTTCGACCTAGAGATTTAAAACACTAAAAATAAAAAAAGCGATCTTAAATGATCGCTTTTTTTATATCTAATATATTTATTTTGGCAAAACTTGCAGCAATTCAATATCGAAAATTAAAGTGCTATTCGGCCCAATCGTGTCACCTGCACCAACTTCACCGTAAGCGAGATTAGCAGGGATAAAGAAACGGGTTTTACCGCCTTCTCTCATGGTTTGGAGACCTTCTGTCCAGCCTGCAATCACTTGGCTGAGCTGAAACTCAACTGGATGATTACGTGCGATTGAGCTGTCAAATACAGTTCCGTCGAGTAAACGACCTTCATAATTTACTTTAACACGTGATACAGCTTTCGGTTTTTTACCTGTACCTTCTTTTAATACTTGGTATTGGAGACCTGATTTAGTCGTGATTACGCCCGATTTTTTTGCATTATCAGCAAGAAATGCAGCACCTGCTTGAGCATTTTGTTGGCCTACTTTTTGAAATTCAACAAGCTGCTTAGCTTCTAAAGTTTTTTTATAATCATTAATCGCTTTCGCCATTTCTTCGTCAGTTAAGCGTGCGGTTTTGTTCTGAGCACCTTCTTGTAAACCCTGATAAAAAATATCAAGATTTAGATCTGTTAGAGCATCAGTATTATTACGGCCCATTAAATAGCCATAGCTATAGCTAAACTGTTCTTTCGCCGGGCTTTTATTTGTAATAGGTGTAGCAGCAAAAACAGATAAACTCATTGTTGATGTTGCAATAATTAAACCAATTTTTTTCATGCCGTTTTCCAAAAAAAAGGAGAGTACTGTTTTACTCTCCTAAATGTTTTTATTTCACTGAAATGAGTTCTACATCAAAAATCAGCGTACTGTTTGCTGGAATACCAGGAAGTTCCTGAGGACCATAAGCAAGATTAGATGGAATAAAGAACGTCGCTTTGCCGCCTTCTTTCATGAGCTGAAGCCCTTCGGTCCAGCCTGGAATAACCTGATTGAGAGGAAACTCAACTGGTTCACCGCGCTTATAAGAACTATCAAATACTTGACCATTAATTAATCGGCCTTCGTAATGTACTTTAACCATAGACTGCGCAGTTGGTTGTTTACCTGTGCCTTCTTTAGTGATGATATATTGCAAGCCAGATGCTGTAGTTTTTACACCAGCTTTTGTTTTATTTTCTGCAAGGAATTGAACATCTGCAGATTCAGACGCTGCTCCAGCAGCTTGCTGTGATTTATCTTGTTGTTGCATTTTTTGCTGCAACTCTTTTTCATAAGCAGCAACAGCAGCTTTTAACTCTTCTTGAGTATAAGCACTTGGTTGCTTATTACGAGCATCATGAATCCCTTTCACAAATGATTTTGTGTCTAGTTCAGGTGGAGTTTGCTGAGCAACTTCGTACCCAAGAACATAACTGATTTTTTCAATTGGAGAGGCATTTTTATTTGCTTTGCTTCCGACTTCTGTGGTCGGATGTTGGCTTGCATAATAAACTGGTACAAGTGCAGCACCGCCTAAAACTACAGCGACAGCAATGGGTAAGGCTTTACTCATAAAAGGTTCCAAAAATAATCATTTGAGTCTAAAAAGGCTGCTTTTGATCTTAGCATGCTTAAGCATAGAATGTTTAAGAAAAAAAACGAGTGGTTTTTTATATATTTTAGTTAGTTTTAGTTGGAATAAACTTAAAAAATCTTAAATAAAAAACCGGATCATTTGATCCGGTTCTCTTATCACTTTACGATTAATCTTCTTTTTGTGCTTTATAAGCATAGGCATAGTTATAACCATAACCGTAGCCCGCACTAGTACGTTGAATATCGTTAAGAATGAAGCCGTTGACTTTAACACCTGCTTGTTCAAAGCGATTAAGGGTTAATTCAAGCTCTTTCATTTGCGACTTAGCATAACGCGCAACAATTAAGTTCACACCTGTATACTGCGAAATAATAATACCATCGGTTACTGCAAGTACTGGTGGAGTATCGATAATGATGTGGTCATATTGACTTTGTAGCTGTTCAAGTAACTCTTTAAATTGATTTGAGCTTAAAATCTCTGAAGGATTTGTTGGACTCTTACCGCGAGTAATCACATCAAGGTTAGCAACTTGAGTTTTGTGGAGAACCTGTTGAAAGTCTGCCTGCCCACTTAGTAGTTCAGAAAGTCCAGGTTTTACATCTACATCGAAGTATTTATGCATATAACCACGGCGCATATCGGCATCAATCAATAACACCCGTTTGTTTCCTTGCGCAAAAATCGTTGCAAGGTTGGTCGAAATAAACGATTTGCCCACTTCTGGAGAAGGGCCAGCAATCATGATGATATTATTCTTAGCATTCGTTAAAGCAAAATGAATAGCCGTACGGATACTACGTAAGCTTTCTATGGCAATATCATCACTGTTTTTAACAGCCAGAATAGGAATGCTCTTCTTCTTCTTCAAGATATTCATTCGAGTTTCTTGAATTGGAGAACGTGGAACTGTCGCATAAACTGGTAAATCTAGTTCATTCTCAATCTGACCAGAGTCTTTAATACCTGTACGTAACATATTACGTAATAAGGCAATGAGGGTTCCAATAAAGCCACCAGCAAAAATAGCTAAGATTAGAACGAGCAGTTTCTTTGGTTTAACCGGCTTAACTGGTTCAATTGCAGTATCAACAATACGTACATTACCAATTTCACCGGCTTTGGCAATGCGAAGTTGTTGATAAGAGTTGAGAAGTGCTGTGTAGAGCTGAGTTTTGACTTCTACTTCACGATAAAGCTGTAAATATTGGCGTTGTACATCTGGTAATTGTTTTAGTGTGCTATTTAAGTCGCCAATTTGTTTATTAATGGCTGCAAGCTGTCCATTAATCTCACGCATTGCTGGGTGTTCGGCAGTGTACTTTGCGACCATTTCAGCTTGCTTTTGTTCAAGCTCAGCTTTTTTAGTTTCTAAAGTAATACTTTGAGTTAAGTACAGCTCAGATTCTTTTGTGACATCAACTGTATTGTATTGCTGACGGAACTTATTAAATTGACGTTCAGCATCATCTAGTTGTTTTTTAAGGTCTGGCAATTGCTCATCTAAAAACTTTAAGGTTTGAGCAGATTCAGCCGAACGACGTTCAATATTTTGTGCACTATAAGTTGCCAAAATCGCATTTAGAACTTTGGTGATATGCTCTTTGTCTTGACCTTGATAGTTTAAACCTAAAACACCGGTAAGTTTACCACGTTCTGCAACAGAATAATTACCACTAATTGCATCTACAGCTACGGGTATTGACTGATTTTTAATATTATAGGTTACTTCAAATTGATCTTTAGTAAAAATTGCAACTTTCCAAAGCCCATGGGGACCCGCAACATGGTTAACTTGATTCAGAGGAACGGTTAATAGTACTTTTTCTGTTTCTGGATCGGTTAACCGTACAGATTGTTTATCAAAATTAAGAAGTAAGTTTTTATCTAAATAGTATGCTGGAACTTCAAATTCACGAATTTCGAAACTTTTTAAGTCATCTTTAAATAAAACTGATTTTTTAGTGTATTCAGTTTTATAGTCAGTATCGCTTAATAAGCGGTGAGTAAGCGTGTTTTCTGTGCTGGAAATCTGAATATTTAAATGCAAATCTTTTATGACTGAGCCTAAAACCAGACGTGATTTTAAAATTTCAATTTCTGCTTGAGCAGGAGATTTTTGCTCAATCATTTGCGATAAATCACCTAAAAGTGCGGCAGAAGCTCCTTTACTGTCTTCAACCTGAACCAAAGCATCAACCGAATAGGTGTCTGGTGTTACACGTAAATAGAGCAGCGCGCACACAAGGCTCAAAATAATGCAGAGAGCGATTAGCTTCCACTGCGCAATCAGTGAAAAAAACAATTCTTTTAGATCAATTGTATCTTCGGTATTGGTATTTTGGTTCATAAGTTTAAAATCTTGGTGTTAAATATAAGGTTTCCAGTCAGCAATGCACTGTTGAATGAGTTGGCAGGTTTCATTAAAAACAGCTTGATCGTGCTGATACGGATCTGGCACGTTTTTGTTTTGCCAATGGCCCAGGCGGTAGGTTTTACCTTTTGCAAAGGGCCAAGTTTGCTCAATATGCTTTTGCTGGTTGTTACTCATGACCAAAATAAGGTCAGCTTTTTTTATGTGTTCAGCACTAAGCCTACGTGCTACATGCGATTGCATGTCAATGCCTAAGCGCTGCATACAAAGTTGTGCTTTATTGTCTGCCTGATGCCCCACTAGCCCTGAAATCCCAGCAGACTCAATATTTAACTGAGGGTATTGCTGTTTCAAGAAGTATTCAGCCATAGGGCTACGGCAGATATTTCCAATGCAAACCACCAAAATGTTCTTAATTTGCATAATATTATTGGCCCAAGCGGTCTATATTATATAAAGCATTTGAGAATGGAATAATCTGGTTAATTACACGTTGCCAGCGGGTTAAGCCAGTGGCATCAACATAGACAATATCATTACTACGCAGTCTAAACTGATTGGCTAAACCAAAGTCACCAATACTCATTAAATTTAAATGATAAATTTCTGTTGTATGATCATTTGGATTAGTCCGTACTACGTAAATTCGGCTTGCACTTGCTGAGTTCGCGTTAATTCCTAAACTTTCACCTAAAGCATCAGTTAGGGTCATGCCTTGATCACGCATTGGTAAAGCTTGATTCTTGCCAGATTCACCCATGACATAAATTTTCTGGTTTTCGCGTGTGCTTACATAAATTGTGTCATTGGGTTGAACCAATAACTTATGTAATGAGTAACCAGCTTTTTCTAAATCAATTGTATTTAAATTATAAGTTCGACCATTTCGGATGAGTTGAATATAAGTATTATCGCCTTTATCTGTCACACCTCCAGCCATGCCAAGAGCTGAATAAACGCTTACGGGTTGATCACTTAAATAAAATTGACCACCTTTAGTGACACTCCCTTGCACAGAAAAGCGTTGACCTTCATAAGACAATACACGGACAACTACATCAGGGTTCTTTAAAAAGCGAGCAAGTTGGCTGCGAAGCTCTCGATTGACTTGAGCAAGTGACTTACCGGCAGCTTTATAACGACCGACTAGGGGGAATTGAATATAGCCGCTTTGATCTATAGGGTAACCATTGGCTTGGATTGATTGTTCACTACTAATACCATTCACCGGAGGAGTAATTTCAGGGTAGGCCCACAGTTGAATAGAAAGAATATCTCCGGGACTTAGACGGTAAATAGATTGCTGGTTTTTAAATAAGCTTGCATAGTCGCGTTGATAGTCAATTTGAGCAGGTTGAATTGCTGGTATTGTTTCTTGAGAGATTTTTACGACATTCACGGTAGTTCCGAGGTCGGTTCTATAAACGCCTTCATTTGGAATATCATAAGTTTGTAAACCAGAAGTAACCGCACAGCTGGCAGCACTTAAACTTAAGGCAAGAACAGAGAAAAACTGGCAATACTTCACACGCGACCCTTTGTGTATTTATCTTTAATTGATATTGTCCACTGCATAGTAACAAGTGACTATTAAACGCAGGATGGACAGATTCTAGCTGAAAAGAAATGAAAAAACACCGAAAAATCTTAGAGCTTTGTATGTTTAGTTTATCTGAACAGCTTATTTAGACTGTAGTTATTTATCAGAAATATTAAAAATGTACTATTTTAACTAAACTAATAAACTCTGCTTTAAGAGCTGTAAACACATTTATACAATTGGTTCTCGGCAGTAACTTAAAATCTGGTATAGTACGCTGCATTGTAAGTGCCAAAAGCATGATTTATTAGACATAAACTCTAAGGAAAAAGGCTCGTTTATATGCAAATTGCCAATTTAAAAATAGCAATTATTGGGTTGGGCTATGTAGGCTTACCATTGGCAGTTGAGTTTGGGAAAAAAGTACCTGTTGTTGGTTTTGATATTTATCAAAAACGCATTGATGAGCTTAAAAGCGGTAAAGACCATACCTTAGAAGTGTCTACACAAGAATTACAACAAGCAGTTCAGTTAAGTTATACCTCGGACTTAAATAAATTAAAAGACTGTAACTTTTTTATTGTAACCGTTCCAACACCGATTGATGATTTTAAACAACCTGATTTAACTCCCTTAGTTAAAGCTTCAACTAGCATTGGTCAAGTGCTTAAAAAAGGGGATATCGTAGTTTATGAATCTACGGTATATCCAGGTGCGACAGAAGAGGTGTGTATTCCTGTTTTAGAAAAAGTGTCAGGTTTGAAATTTAATCAAGACTTTTTCGCAGGTTATAGCCCTGAACGAATTAACCCAGGGGATAAGCTTCACCGTGTAACTAATATTTTAAAAATCACTTCTGGTTCAACTCTTGAAGTAGCTGATTATGTTGATGAAGTTTATAGGCTGATTATTGAGGCCGGAACACATAAAGCACCGAGTATAAAGGTTGCTGAAGCAGCTAAAGTGATTGAAAACACCCAGCGCGATGTCAATATTGCTCTTATTAATGAATTAGCTCTTATTTTCAATAAATTAGGTATTGATACTGAAGAGGTCCTTAAAGCAGCAGGCACAAAATGGAACTTTTTACCATTTCGTCCTGGGTTAGTGGGTGGCCACTGTATTGGGGTAGATCCGTACTATTTAACCCATAAAGCCCAATCTATTGGGTTACATCCGGAAATTATTTTAGCGGCCCGCCGCTTAAATGACCGTATGGGTGAGCATGTGGCGACACAACTCATTAAGGAAATGGTGAAGCAACGTATACAAGTGGTTGGTGCACGTATTTTAGTGATGGGCCTCAGTTTTAAAGAAAACTGCCCAGATATCCGTAATACAAAAATTGTCGACTTTATTAAGGCCCTTAAAGAGTATGATTTAGATTTAGATATCTATGATCCGTGGGTAGATGATACAGAAGTACAACACGAATATGGTTTAGCGCCAATTAAAGAATTACAACAAGGCTTGTATGATGCGATCGTCATTGCCGTAGCACATAATCAGTTTAAATCTATGAGTGCACAAGAGTTTCATGCTTTAGGCAAAGAAAAACACGTACTCTATGATTTGAAGTATGTATTAGATAAAGCTTATTCGAGTATAAGATTATAGTATGTTAGGTTTAATAGATAGAAAAATTTTTTCAAATTCATTTTGGATGATGTTTGAAAAAGTTATTTCATTATTTGGATTAATACTTGTAAATGCTTATGTGGCGAAATACTTAGGACCATCTGATTACGGAAAAATAGCTTTAGTTATATCTATTTTTACTTTAGCACAAACTATTATTTGGTTTGGAAATCAAGAGGTGCTTTTTAAGAGAGTTAGTCAGAATCAACTTTCGGGATTAAATTATTTATTTGCTACACAAAAAATAAGAAAAATACTATGTTTATTAATAAGTTTTCCAATATTAGTATGGTTGTATATTTTTAGCGATTTTTTAACATTCTGCTTTGGAATAGCAGTAGCGATATCAACATTTTTTATTATACAAGATATTTTTGTAGTTTATAATAACGCTATTTTAAAATCACAATTAAATGTATATTCAAATATATTAATGTTACTTATAGTTTTAATAATTAGGTATTTAATTGTTGAGAAAAAGTTGAGCCCTTACTTCTTCTGCTTGCCTCTGGCTTTAATAGGAATTATCCCTTTTTTTCTTAAAAAAATATGGCTTAATCGAAAAGAAAAAATCGTAAAGAATAAATTATTGAATGAAAAAAAATATACTAATTATTATCTAAGGGTTGGTAGTGTGTTGGTTATTTCATCTATTTCAGTTGGATTATATACTCAGATAAATAATCTTTTATTAGGGAAAATGATATCTACATATGAGTTGGGTTTATATTCAGTTGCAGTAACTTTAGGTGTTACATGGACTTTTGTTAATCAATCTATTATAACTTCATATATGACTAAAATTTATAAAGAAAATAACAAAAATAAAATATATAAAATGATGGGTTATTTAAATATTTTTATAGTTTTTATTTCTTTATTTTATTTTGCATTAATATATTTTTTTGGTAAGAATATAATTAATAAACTTTATGGTGCTGAATATTTACAATCATTTGATTCTATTTTAATTATAATTTTTTCTTCTATGCTTTCTTCTCTAGGAATAATAATTGCTAGATTTATGATTAAAGATGGTGGATATAGCTTCTTATCAAAAAAAACAGTTTTAGTAACTTTTCTTTCTATCCCTCTATCTTTTAGTTTTATTTATTATAAGGGGTTAATTGGAGCAGCTTGGAGTATGCTTGTTGTGGAATTTTTGTCATTAACACTCTTTAATTATTTTTATAAAAAAGGGCTTATTTTTAAAATACAGTTCTTTATTGGAGATAAAGTTTAAAATGCTCATATCTGTTATTATACCAGCTTATAATGCTTCTAAAACTATATATAAAACTTTAGATTCATTGCTAGAGCAAACTAGATCTGATTTTGAGGTTCTAATCATAGATGATGGTAGTGTTGATAATACATATGATGTATGCACAGCTTATACAAAAGAAAAAAATTTTAAAGTAATTAAACAGAAAAATAAAGGAGTAAGTGCTGCAAGAAATTTAGGTATAAATAATGCCAAGGGCGATTATTTATTATTTATGGATGCTGATGATTTTATCTCTAAATCAGCTATAAATGAAATTTATAAGCATTTAGAAGAGAAAAACGACTCGGATATAGTTTTCTTTAATTATTGTATCAAAAATCAAAATGAAGAAATACCTGTAAGTTATTTAGGAGAACTAGTTAAAGATAAAATTATTACAAATATTATGAAAGGAGACGTTAGAGGATTTGTTTGGAATAAAGTGTTTAGGAAATCCTTTATTCAAAAAAACAATTTATTTTTTAGCGAAAATTTGAAATATTGCGAAGATGAGGAATTTTTACTAGATTCAATTTGGTTGTCCAATAAAATTTCTTATTTAAATGCACATCTGTATTATTACGTACAACATGAAAACTCCTTCACAAACCAAAAAACAGATGATTTTTATATTAATAATTTTTTACCTTATATTTTGCTGGTAGAGAAAAAGCCTTACTTTAAAGTTTATGGGAAATTTCTTATATTGAAAGCTGCTAGATTAAGATTATATCGATTTAAAACTTTTGGAAATTCTGAGAGTGAGTTAAAGAAATATATAGAAGATTTTTCTTTATCTCTATTTGACAGAGATTTTTCGTTTCGAGAAAAAATCCTATATTTAGTTGCTATGAATAACTTATTAATGAGAGTGTATTGTTCTAAATGAAAAAAAAGGTTCTCTTTATTGTAAATTCAATGCGTGCAGGCGGAGCAGAAAAAATCTTAAGTGACCTACTTGAGAGATCTGAGTATCATTTAAATTATGAAATTGATTTATTAATTTTTGATAAAGATGGACCTTTCTTGTCGAAAATCCCTTCTGATAAAGTTAAAATTTATAATTTTAAGAAAAATGATAGTAAATTAAAGTGGTGGATTTTAAAAAAATTATATAAATATACTGGGATAAAGATATTTTTTAATAAAAGAGTAAAAGAGCTTATAAAAGGAAATTATGATTGTATAATTTCTTTTGTAGAGGGTATTCCTGTTTTTCTACATAATTTTTTAATAAGTAAAAGTAAATTAAATTTAACTTGGGTGCATAATGATTTTATTACTAATCATTGGACACAAGTATTATTTCATAAAAATGATGAAAGTAATATTTATAGTAGAATGGATAAGATAATTACAGTTTCAAATTCTGCTTTAGAAAGTTTTAATTTGATATATGAAAATAATGTAAAAAAACAAGTAATATATAATTTTGTTATAAATAATCAATATAAGTTAGTAAAAAAATCAAATATATTTACTTTATGTACTATTGGTAGGCTTGAGGTTATAAAGAATTTTAATTGCCTAATTCGTGCGTTAAAAATTGTAAAAGACCAAGGTTATATTTTTAAATGTTATATAATTGGTGAGGGAAGTGAACGTCAAAATTTATTAAGAGATATTGAAAAACTTGGTCTATGTTCGGAAGTTATCTTAACAGGTTTCTTAATGAACCCAGCCGAATATTTAAATAATTCTGATATATTTATATCAACTTCATTTAGTGAAAGTTTTTCTTTAGCTATAGCTGAAGCACTAGTTGCAAATAAGCCTGTAATTGCTTCTAAAACTATTGGTGCATGTGAGTTGTTGAAAAACGGTCAATATGGAATTTTATTCGATATAGATAATGAGAAAGAACTCGCAGAAAGGATTATAGATTGTATGGTTAATCACAATACTTTAACTAATTATCAACTAAAGAGTAAAGAAAGAGCAGCGATTTTTGCATTTGAAAATTTTGTACAGCAATTACAACAGGTTTTAAAATGATATATTTAGGAGTATTTTTCTTTTGTTTCCTATACCTTTATGGTGTTGAGAAAATAAAATGTAAAAATTTCTTTACTCAATTAATAGTATGGTTTCCTGCTATTTTAGTATATTTTTTACCTATTGCTTTTCAAAAGGGTGTTGGTACAGATTATTATACATATTATGATTATTTTTATAATAACGAGCATACTTTTTATTTAAATAAAAATGAATTTATTTATTATTATATAGTTGAAGCTTCTAAATTTTTTAATATTCCGCAACTACAATTTGTATTAATTAGTTTTTTACAAACTTTTTTATTTTTTTATGGTATGTTCTATTTAAAAAGATATAACATACCTAGTTGGTTGTATTTTACTTTATTTTTTTTAGTTACGGGGATTTATCACAACCAAATGAATGGTATAAGACAATATGTGGCTCTTTTGTTTTTACCAATAATTGCTTGTTTATGCTTTGAAAAAAAGTATATTAAGTCTTTGTTTTTGATTTTTATTAGTACTATGTTTCATTTTTCAGTACTATTGCCTGCATGTTTTATTTTATTTTTAAGTTTTATTTATAAAAAAATCTCTAAAAAAATAGTATTCTTGATATTCTTTGGTAGTATCTTTTTCTATTATATAGATTGGTCTAGTACTATTTTTGATTTCCTTCAAAGTAAAGATTATATTTATGCAAATTACCAAGACTCAGATTTTAATGAATCTAAAACTTTCTTAGATTTATTTTTAAAATTTATAAGTCTTCCATTTATTTTAGTTTTTTGGTTTTTTTATCTTAAGAAAAATACATATTATAATAAGGAAGTTGCAAAAAATGAGGAAAGCTTTTTTAATTATATGGTTCTAATTTGGGCTTTAACTCATTTTATGTTTTTAATGTCGCTTCATTTAGGGATGGCTAATCGAATTTATTTGTATTTTGTATTATTTATTATTTTTCCATTTATTTATATATATAAACAATCTAAGAGAATATTTTTTCTAATGATATTAATGTATTTCTTGTTTTATTTTCTTAAAGTAACTTTTTTTGCAAAAAATGAATATTTGTATTATTTTAATGGTGCTTGGTTATGAGTCTGAATAATAATGTTTGTGTTTTATTGTCTACTATGGATAATAAATTACCATTATTTTTTAAAAAAAATAATGGTAATACTGTAGTGATTAATCAAACCAAAGATCTAGATTTTACTGACCCTAGCAATATTACTTTTTATAATTTTAATGAGAAAGGGTTATCTAAAAGTAGAAATAGAGCAATTTCATTGGCAAATGATAAATATTGCTGTATCGCTGATAATGATATCTACTATGTGACCGATTATAAAGAAAAAATTCTAAATTTTTTTAATACTATTCCTGATGCTGATATTTTAGTATTTCAAATTTACACTCCAGAAGGTTATCCATATAAAACTTATAAAGACTATATTTATAAAATGAATAAATTTTCAATTATGAAAGTTTCTTCAGTTGAGATTGTATTTAATAAAGAATCTATCCTTAGTAAAAATATTGGTTTTGACGAAAGGTTTGGACTCGGCAGTTTTTTTAAATCAGGAGAAGAAAATATTTTCTTGTCAGATTGTTTGAAGAGTGGTTTAA
Organism: Acinetobacter sp. TG2027; assembly: GCF_000302435.1. NCBI lineage: Bacteria > Pseudomonadati > Pseudomonadota > Gammaproteobacteria > Moraxellales > Moraxellaceae > Acinetobacter > Acinetobacter sp. TG2027. The sequence goes on from NZ_AMJN01000001.1 coordinate 42,863, forward strand.
ATATTTATGCGGTTAATCAAAAGTTAGTTTTTCATCCTTTCGAGAGTTCTGGAAAAATAATAAATGATAATTTCTTTTATGATAGGGGAGCTGTATTTTTTAGAATATATGGTTTCTTAATGGCAAATTTATTATATATTTATTTTTCTTATAAAAAGTCTAGTAAGAAAAGATATTTTTTATCGAACTTATTTCTTATGTATAAAGGTCTATTTAACTATTTAAAGGTGAAAAAATGAATTTAGTTTCCATCATTACACCTTCTTATAATTCTGCAAAATTTATTGGTAAAACAATTGATTCTGTTATTTCGCAAACCTATAAGAACTGGGAAATGATTATTATTGATGATTGTTCTACAGATAGTTCTGCTGAGTTTATTAAAACTTATGAAGAAAAGGATAGTCGTATTAAATTAGTTCAGCTTAAGGAAAATTCCGGTGCTGCTGTGGCTCGTAATATAGGAATACAATTAGCCCAGGGGCGCTTTATAGCTTTTTTAGATAGTGATGATAGTTGGCTACCAGAAAAACTGGAACGACAAATAGATTTTATGCTATTTAATGATTATTCATTTACCTATACTTCTTACTTAAAAGTTGATGAAGGAGGTAAAGTTTTAGGGATAGTACCTATTCCGAATAAAATAAATTATTCTGAATTATTAAAAACATGTGTAATTGGATGTTTAACGGTAATATACGATACAAAAAAAATAGGTAAACAGGAATTTCCTCTTATTCGTAAACGTCAAGATTTTGCCTTATGGTTAAAAATTCTTAAAAAAGTAAATTATGCTCATGGTTTGCAAGAAAATTTAGCAAATTATACTATTCGTTCTGACTCAATTTCAGCTAATAAATTTAAAGCAGCTCAATATAATTGGTATTTATATCGGTATATTGAAAAATTATCATTATTTGCTAGTTTTTATTACTTTTCGCATTATGCTATCAGAGGCATTATTCGCAGTAAATTTCCTAAAATGGCGCTTTTTTTCAAAATTTAATATTGTAGGTGAATAATCATGTCCAAGATGATAACTGTAGTTGGTTTGGGTTATGTCGGGCTATCTAATGCCATACTTTTGGCTCAGCATAATACAGTATTTGCTATAGACAATAATGTTGAGCGTATAAAACTTGTTAATGATAAAAAATCTCCCATACATGATCGAGAAATTATTGATTATCTTAAAACAAAAAAATTAAACCTTCAGGCAACGAATGATTGGGAAGAGGCCTATCGTTCTTCTGAAATTATTATCATTGCTACACCAACTGATTACGATGAAGATAAAAATTATTTCAATACTTCATCTGTGGAGTCAGTTATTAAAGATATTTTATCTGTAAATATGAATGCATTAATAGTTATTAAATCTACAATTCCTGTAGGCTTTATTAATAATGTAAGAGAAAAATATAAGACAAATAATATTATATTTTCTCCTGAGTTTCTCCGGGAAGGAAAAGCTTTGCATGATAATTTATATCCTTCGCGTATTATAGTAGGTGAACAGTCGGATAGAGCTCAAGAGTTTGCTGAGTTATTATATCAAGGTGCTATTAAGAAAGATACGCCGATTCTATTAACTAATTCTACAGAAGCTGAGGCAATAAAGTTATTTGCTAATACTTATTTAGCTATGAGAGTTTCTTTTTTTAATGAATTAGATACATACGCTGAATTAAAGAATTTAAATACTAAACAAATTATTGAAGGTGTATGCTTAGATCCTAGAATTGGAAATTATTATAATAATCCATCTTTTGGTTATGGTGGTTATTGTTTGCCTAAAGATACTAAACAGCTATTAGCTAACTATAATGATGTTCCTAATGATATTATTGAGGCTGTTGTAAAAGCAAATGCCACTAGGAAAAAGTTTATTGTACAAAACATCATAGAAAAGGGTGCGCAGGTAGTAGGGGTATATCGCCTAATAATGAAACATGGTTCTGATAATTTCCGTTCTTCCGCTGTACAAAATATTATAGATAAGCTTATTGAAAATAAAATAAAAGTTATAATTTATGAGCCTAGTTTAACTATTAGTGAATTTAATAATTGTTTAATTGAAAATAATATTAACTCTTTTAAAGACCAAAGTGATATTATTATAACTAATCGCTTGGAAGATGATCTTTTAGATGTTCTGGATAAAGTCTATACGAGGGATATTTTTAATAACAATTAATCATAGTTTTGAAAGTGGATTAAGTCTTCAACACTTTATCCACTTGTTATTTATTACATTTATTTCTACATCCTTTATTATCTTAGCTGGATTACCTACTACCACTTTGTTTTTTTCTATATTTTTAGTGACAATGCTGCCCGCACCGATCATTGCTCCTTCACCAATTTTAATATGTTCAAGAATACAAACTTGAGGACCAATATAAACATTATCTTCAATAATAGCAGCCCTATTCGATAAACTCCCGATTGTTGTAAATTGTGAAAAATTACAGTTATTTCCTATAGTAGCAGAACCATAAATAATTAGTGGACCACCATGACCAATGTATAAGCCGTACCCAATTTTAGCTTTGTAATTAATATCAATACCCGTCTTAAATGTTTTTCTAGCTAAAATTAAGCGTGCGAATTTAGAAAGAACACCTTGTGAAGATGCTAATCTTAACCATACAGTATAATTAAAACCCCTATTTAAGAAATAACATTTAAGAAAAAGTAATATTGAAACTTTTCCATAATATCTATATAGATCACTTTTTATATATTGAAACATTTAATCTTCTCTTGAAAAGATAGGGAAATTTATCTATATGTAATCAAATTTACAAATAAATATCTTCTTATTCTCGAAGAAAGTATAAAATATTTAAAAGTGTAAATTTGTGACTATTAGTAATGAAAATTAAGTTATTGTTTATGAGTTTAGCTATATTGTTACCTTTAAATAGTAATGCTTTTACAATATATAGTTTTGTTCCTTTTAGGTATCATGTTGATAAGTATGGAAAAAAAGTGGATGGTTATTCACGAGCACAACAAGCTCTTTATGAGGTTGGAACTAAACAAATAAAAGTTTTGTATGAAAATCAATTTTTGACCAATAAACAGCCAGACGTAGAAAAGATAAAGAAAATTGTTGAAGATACAAAGAAAAATCCAGAAATACCAATTTCTTTTGATATAGAGGTTGGCAATGATAGAAAACCAGAAACTGTCCTTCCTGTTGTTCTCAAAACTTTAAAACTTTATCATTATCTAGGTGGGCAAGCTAAAGTAGGCGTTTATTCTCTATTACCTGTTAGTACGGAAGGTGAAATGCTTTCAGATGCTAGAATACCAGGTTATCAACTTCTTAATAAGAAGTATGAACCAATTGCTGAATTGGTAGATTTTTTAAGTCCTGTAATCTATAACTATAATATTCGAGATCCCAAAATTTGGAAAAAAATAATTGATATTAATATGGCAGAAAGTCATAAGTATGCTAACAAATATAATCTAAAAATATATCCTTATATAACAGCTAGTTATTATTTCCCGGAAAAAGATCCTAAAACAGGCATGCGTTATGTGGAAGCCTTAACAGATGTAGAGATGCGTGACCGACTGCTTTATTTCAAGCAGAAAGGAGCGGATGGGGTTATTCTATGGGAAAGTTCTGAAACTAGGCAAAAGGATGGGTCAAAGCCTTTAATGGATTTCAAGTCTAATTGGGCGAAAGGAGTGTCTGATTTTATTCAGAAAAATAGTTTAAAATAGATCAAGAGCTCATATTCGGAAGTTTATTTCTAAATGTCTCTACAGGTGTCTTAAATGTAGGGAAAATTTAAGATATGGATTATTTTTAAATAAGAAATACTTGTTTTTATTAATTATTTGTTTTTTTATGTAAATTTTTTACTGGATAACTAAATTTACAAGATTTGCAAGGGAAGATATATGAGAATGTTTTATAATAACGTCCTCTAATATCTAACCATCTTTTTACCTAGTTTGTAAGAAAGGTAATAATATATAGTTTAAGTACTATTTAATTATTTATATGTTTTTCTTAGGAAAGATTAAAGAAAGAGTGAATGAAAATATGAAGCGTCTAGTAGACATTGTGATCTCTTTAGTAGCGTTGATTGTTCTATCGCCAATATTTCTGTTAGTTGCTTATAAGGTCCGTAAAAATTTAGGTTCACCCATATTCTTTTATCAAGAAAGGCCTGGAAAGGACGGAAAATTATTTAAAATGATTAAGTTCCGTTCGATGAAGGATGCTTTTGATGCAGAAGGAAATCCGTTGCCAGATGAGGCACGTATTACTCCATTTGGTCAAAAATTGCGCTCTACAAGCTTAGATGAAATGCCGCAACTTATTAATGTACTGAAAGGTGACATGAGTGTAGTTGGCCCACGTCCAATGCTTAAAGACTTTGTTGCATTATATTCACCAGAGCAGGCACGTCGTTTAGAGGTGCGTCCTGGAATGACAGGTTTAGCTCAGGTAAGTGGCCGTAATGAACTCGATTATGAAGAGCGATTTAAGTGTGATGTGTGGTACGTCGATAATCATAATCTTTGGGTCGACTTTAAAATTATGTTTAAAACAGTCAAAGTGATGACTAAACGTGAAGGCATTAATGCGCCAGGGCATGTTGGACCATCTTTATTTAAAGGTAATGATGCTCCAGAAAATGTTGATTCTTCTGTAAAGTAAATTTTATATCTTGAAATCTTTATTATGATCAAAAAAGCAGTTTTACCAGTAGCCGGTCTAGGCACACGTTTTTTACCAGCAAGTAAGTCAATTCCAAAGGAAATGGTGACCGTTGTTGACCGTCCAGCCATTGAATATGTAGTGCGTGAGGCAGTTGAAGCAGGAATTGAGCAAATTATTTTGGTGACTCACTCTTCAAAAGCGTCAATCGAAAATTATTTTGATCGAAACTTTGAATTAGAAACAACATTAGAGCAAAAAAAGAAATTTGATTTACTTGCAGAAATTACCCAAATTGTTCCACCCCATGTGAGTGTTGTAAGTGTCAGACAACCTCAGCCTTTAGGGTTAGGACATGCGGTTTTATGTGCAAAGAGTATTGTTGGCCAAGATGATTTTGCTGTTTTATTACCTGATGTTTTGGTAAAAGACGACTCGGGGCGAAATGATTTGACCCGTATGATTGCACGTTATGATGCAGTGCAAGCCGCACAAATTATGGTAGAAGCTGTACCTGATAACCTTGTTGATCAATATGGGATTGTAGATGTAGACCATAGTCCTAATGAAGGTGAAAGTGTTGCCATGCAAGGCATTGTTGAAAAACCTGCTGTTGGTTCTGCACCTTCAAATCTTTCTGTAGTTGGTCGCTATATATTACCTGCAAAAATTATGCACCTTTTAGAAAATACGCCAAAAGGTGCGGGTAATGAAATCCAGTTAACAGATGCGATTGCGATGTTACAAGAAACAGATACTGTTGAAGCCTATCGTATGCAAGGCCAAACTTTTGACTGCGGTAGTAAGGTTGGTTATTTAAAAGCTGTATTACATTATGGAATTCAGCATCCTAAATTAGGGTCAGAATTTAAACAGTTAATTCAAGAGCTTAAGTTGTAATATTGTGTAGTTCTACTTAAGTATTTGTAAAAACTGCTGAATATAATAAACAATCAATATATTCTCTTCCCTTAACGGGAAGAGAAATCTATAGAATATTAAAAAATCAGGTGTGCAATGAAAATCGCAGTGTTTGGAACTACCTTACACGCTGGTGTAATGGCAGCATTACTAGCTGAATATGGCAATCAGATTTATTGGTGCACGAGTGTCACCTGCGAAGAAAATATTTCTGTACTTTCCTATCAAGATCAAGAAGTTAATAATTATTTAAATAAGCAAAGAAGATCGGGTTTTCTACAAGAAAGTCCTTTTTCTGCTATTCCACTTGATGTTGAAGTTTATTTATTCTGTTTTAGCCCCACACAAATGCAACTTGCTTTAAATACGGTTGAGAAGTTAAGCCAACGTCCTATTGTTCATCCTAGATTAATGGTAAATGGTTCTACGTTTGGCTTACATGGAACTGATCAGTTAAAACAATATTTACCAAAAGACGAGTGGATCTATTTCCCTGATGTAATTCAAGAAGGGAATGCTATTAACAGCGTATTGAATGTAAAACATGTCATTGTTGGTGTTGAGTCCAATCATGCACGGGATACAATGCAAGAGCTGTTACGCCCATTTTTCCGTTTTAGTTATCAATATTTATTTATGCCGATCTTAGACGCTGAGTTTACCAAACTTAGTATTTCTGGCATGTTGGCGACCCGCATTAGTTATATGAATGACTTAGCTATGGTGGCGGAGAAACTCGGTATTGATATTGCTAATGTGAAGCATGGTATTGCGGCCGATACACGTATTGGAGCAGCTTACTTGTCCGCTGGAGTTGGTTTTGGTGGTGAAAATTTTTCGCATGATATTTTAACACTTTCGAGTACTGTATCTGAAACTGGGGCGAAAAGTCGACTGTTAGAGCAGGTATGGGCGATTAACGAACAACAAAAAGAAATTTTATTCCGTAAGCTGTGGAATTATTATCATTGTAATTTGAATGGTAAAACCGTGGCTATTTGGGGTGCATCCTTCAAAGAAAATACCTCAAGCATACATAACTCGCCAATTCATATTTTATTAGCTGCATTGTGGGCGCAAGGTGTAACAGTACGTTTGCATGATCCTCAAGCATTAGATGAAATTGCCGCTACATATGGTGACCGTAAGGATTTAATACTGTGTACTGATCAATATGAGGCTGCTCGAGGCGCACATGCCTTATGTTTGGTTACCGCATGGAAACAGTACTGGAGTCCTGACTTTAAGCAGTTACAACAATTGATGCAACATCCTTTAATTTTGGATGGGCGTAATATTTATGACCCGGCATATGTAAAGGCTAAGGGCTTTGCTTATGAAGGAGTAGGTCGTTTATGAGTAAATCTATCGAGAAATTTCCTAAAGAGTTGGTTTCACCTTTACTAAAATTACAGTTAATGGGTGAGAAAAATTCAAAGTTACACATAAAAGAATTGTTCGCTTCAGAACCAGATCGCTTTCAACAATACTCTATAAAATTTGATCCATTAGTTTTTGATTATAGTAAACATCGTGTGACTAAAGACATTTTGGAACAATTGACTGCTCTTGCGAAAACTAAACAATTAAATCAATGGATTGAACGTCTTTTTTCACAAGACAAAGTAAATTGTACAGAGCAACGTGCAGCAATGCATTGGGCATTACGCTTGCCAGTTGACTATTCGAAGTTTCCAGAGTTAACGACTCAAGTCCATAGCCAGTTACAACGTATGTATGCTTTAGTGGAAAAGATCCATGCTGGTCAATATCGCGGTGCAACTGGTGAAGTGATTCAAGATGTTGTGAACATTGGTGTGGGTGGTTCTGATTTAGGGCCACAAATGGTCACGCATGCGTTGTCAGATTTTAAAGTGAAAACAGCTAAACCTTTAAATGTTCACTTTGTATCGACTATGGATGGTAGTCAGTTATCGGAATTACTCCACCAACTTCGTCCAGAAACTACACTATTTATTATTTCTTCAAAATCTTTTGGAACGATTGATACTTTATCAAATGCCCAAACCGTACGTCAGTGGCTTGAAAAAACTTTGGGAACACATGCCCGAGTTTTAAAAAGTCATTTTGTTGGAGTATCAACAAAAGCAGATAAAATGACTGAATGGGGGATTGCCCCAGAAAATCAATTACTGCTTTGGGACTGGGTAGGTGGCCGTTACTCATTGTGGTCATGCATTGGTTTACCTATTGCGTTGAGTATCGGAGTTGAAGGTTTTCAACAACTCTTAGCTGGTGCTCATGCAATAGATGAACATTTTCAAAATACAAGTTATGAGCAAAATATTCCTGTTTTAATGGGATTATTAGGCGTTTGGAACAATAATTTTTTAAATATTCAAACACATGCCGTATTGCCTTATGATGGTCGATTAAAGTATTTCGCTGCTTATTTACAGCAGCTTGAAATGGAATCTAATGGTAAATCGGTACAACGTGACGGTCAAAAAGTCGAACTCGATACGTGCCCAATTGTATGGGGTGAAGTTGGACCAAATGCTCAACACGCCTTCTATCAGTTATTACATCAAGGAACTCAAGCAGTAAGCTGTGATTTTATTGCGCCAGTCCAACGCTATAACGCTGACCATTTTACCTATGTTGAAAATGCAGACGCTTTAGTTGAACAGCATCATCTTGCATTATCGAATTGTTTGGCCCAATCAAGATTATTGGCCTTTGGTAATGAAGCTTTAGACTCAACTGAATTAGAAAAACTGCCGATTTACAAGCAATATGAAGGTAACCAACCGAGTTCAACCCTATTATTGAAAGAGTTAAATCCATATAGTTTGGGAATGTTAATTGCTTTATATGAGCATAAAGTTTTTGTGCAGTCTGTAATTTGGAATATTAACCCGTTTGATCAATGGGGTGTCGAAAAAGGTAAACAGATTGCTGATCAGCTATTACCTATTTTAAATGGGGTTCAAAATGATCTTTCATCATTAGATGCCTCAACACGTGGATTAATTAAAATATTATTAGGAAAAGTAGATGGCTAAAATCCTAGTTACTGGTGGAGCAGGTTATATTGGTTCACACACCTGTGTAGAGCTTTTAAATGCTGGCCATGAAGTTATTGTTTTTGATAATCTATCAAATAGCTCTGAAGAATCATTAAAGAGAGTTCAGGATATCACACAAAAGAGTTTAGCTTTTGTGCAGGGTGATATTCGTAATGCAAATGAACTTGATCGCGTGTTTCAGGAACATTCAATTGATGCGGTTATTCATTTTGCAGGTTTAAAAGCAGTTGGTGAAAGCCAGGAAAAGCCGCTAATTTATTTTGATAATAATATTGCTGGTAGTATTCAACTCGTTAAGTCAATGGAAAAGGCAGGTGTTTATACACTTGTGTTTAGTTCTTCTGCGACCGTATATGACGAGGCCAATATATCTCCATTAAATGAAGATATGCCAACAGGTATGCCAAGTAATAACTATGGCTATACAAAACTGATTGTTGAGCAATTATTGCAAAAACTGTCAGAGTCAAATTCTAAATGGTCAATCGCATTACTTCGTTATTTTAACCCAGTTGGTGCACATAAGAGTGGCCGTATTGGTGAAGACCCACAAGGTATTCCAAATAATTTAATGCCATATGTGACTCAAGTTGCTGTAGGTCGCCGTGAAAAGCTATCTATTTATGGTAACGACTACAATACTGTAGATGGGACTGGGGTACGTGACTATATCCATGTAGTCGATTTAGCGAATGCACATTTATGTGCTTTAAATAACCGATTAGAAGCGAAAGGTTGCCGTGCATGGAATATTGGTACAGGTAATGGTTCATCGGTTTTGCAAGTAAAAAATACATTTGAGCAAGTTAACGGTGTGCCTGTTGCTTTTGAATTTGCGCCACGTCGAGCAGGCGATGTAGGAACATCTTTTGCCGATAACGCTCGCGCAGTTGCGGAGCTAGGTTGGCAGCCGCAATATGGTTTAGAGGATATGCTTAAAGATAGTTGGAACTGGCAGAAGCAGAATCCTAATGGATATAATTAAATACCAATAAAAAAAGGAGCTTATTGCTCCTTTTTTTATTTTTGATTAGTTCTGTACCAACTTAGTCAATTCATCTACATAATACTGCATTGGCTGAGCTTGGCGATCGGCACGGCTTTCAATGTTGAGACGTAGTAAAGGCTCAGTGTTTGAAGCACGCACATTAAAGCGCCATGCGCCAAAGTCGAGGCTTACACCATCGGTACGATCAATTTTTGGATTTTGATCAGCATAGAAATCGAAAATCTTTTGAATAGTGATCTGTGTATCAGCCACTTTAAAGTTGATTTCACCACTGCAAGGAAACTTGGTAATCATATTTTCAACTAGGGTTGAAAGAGATTGACCTGTTTCAGAGAGTAGGGCAACGGTGAGTAACCATGGAATCATCCCGCTGTCGCAGTAAGCAAAGTCACGGAAATAGTGATGGGCACTCATTTCACCGCCATATACAGCATTGTGTTCACGCATCACATCTTTAATGAACGCGTGACCAGATTTTGACTGTACAGCGACACCTTTGTATTCATCTACGATATCAAATGTGTTCCACACTAAACGTGGGTCATGAACGATTTTTTCACCTGACTGCTTAATTAAGAAAGCTTGAGCCAAGAGGCCGACAATATAGTAGCCTTCAATGAACTGTCCCTTCTCATCAAATAAGAAACAGCGGTCAAAGTCGCCGTCCCAGGCAATTCCCATATCTGCTTTATGCTCAATTACAGCATTACGGGTACTGTCACGGTTTTCAATTAAAATTGGGTTGGGAATCCCATTTGGGAAAGTACCATCTGCTTCATGGTGAATTTTAATAAATTCAACTGGCACGTTAAGCGCTTTAAATTTTTCTTCAATGGCATCAATGACGTGACCCGCAGCCCCATTACCAGCGTTTACCACTAACTTAAGTGGGCGGATTTTTGCTGGTTCAATATAGGTAATTAAGTGATCAACGAACTCAGGTAAAATGTTATAACTTTGAGTTGTACCTTTTTGACTAACTTCTTCAAAGTTATTGGTTTCTGCTAAAGCCTGAATTTCTTTTAAACCGGTATCAGCACTAATTGGACGAGCATTTTCTCGTACTAATTTCATGCCGTTATAGTCCATTGGATTATGGCTAGCAGTAACTTCGATACCACCTTGCACATCTAAATGGAAAGCGGCGAAGTAAACTTCTTCAGTACCTGTCATGCCCAAATCAAGAACATTGACACCCGCGTCATTTAACCCGCGGATGGTCGCTTGTTTTAAAGCCTCACTGCTTAAACGAATATCACAACCTACAACCACAGTCTTTGGTTTATAGATTTGTCCGTAAGCGCGGCCAATTTTATAGGCGATTTCTTCATTCAATTCGGTGCCGAGTTTGCCTCGGATATCATAAGCTTTAAAACACGTTAAAGTAGTCATTATTCAATTCAATACATGTGGTTTGAGTTGTGTGCACATTATACATAGATCATGAAACAGGTATGTTTATAGTTTTTATATTCAAATTTTCCACTTCATTTCTGTAATTCATATCTAAATTTATGAGAAAGATTTTTACGACTTTAGTCTAATAAATAAATTTATAAATTGGGAATTACTTGATTTTGCTTAGTGCTATTGGTCATACCAATTATAATGATTATTTAATTATTGATCTTGCCAATATCTATGTTTATGATTCGGTCTGTGGTTTAAGGAATAACATTTGCACTTAATTTTTAATTGGTCATACCAATTGTGTTAAATGTTTAAGAATTTAAGGTACAAAAAATTCGCCCCGGCATTTCAAGGAGATGACAATGCTCAATATGTGGCAACAACTTTATGACCCTTTAAATAATATTTGGCTGTCCAGTGCGGTTGCATTAATCCCGATTATTTTCTTCTTTTTAGCATTAGCAGTTTTTCGTTTAAAAGGCAGTATCGCGGGTACAGGCACAGTCATTATTGCATTATTGATTGCACTCTTTTTCTATCAAATGCCGGGTCAAATGGCCTTTGCATCCATTATTTATGGTTTCTTCTATGGTCTATGGCCAATTTCATGGATCATTATTGGGGCAGTTTTTCTATACAAAATTTCGGTAAAAACAGGTCAGTTTGAGATTATTCGTTCAAGCATTTTGTCGATTACCGAAGACCAACGTCTGCAAATGCTATTGGTTGGTTTTGCATTTGGTACTTTCCTTGAAGGGGCGGCTGGCTTTGGTGCTCCTGTCGCAATTACCGCTGCACTCCTTGTTGGTTTAGGCTTTAAACCACTTTATGCAGCGGGTCTGTGCTTGATTGTAAATACAGCGCCAGTGGCATTTGGTGCAATGGGTATTCCAATTATTGTGGCGGGGCAGGTTTCTGGTGTAGATACCATGGAAATTAGCCAGATGGTGGGTCGTCAGTTGCCGTTTTTAACGCTAATCGTGCTGTTCTGGATTATGGCGATTATGGATGGTTGGCGTGGTGTTAAAGAAACTTGGCCTGCGGTGTTAGTCGGTGGTGGCGCTTTTGCGATTGCCCAGTATCTTACATCTAACTTTATTGGTCCTGAGTTACCAGATATTACCGCAGCAATTGCATCATTGGTGAGCTTAACTTTACTGTTCCGTGTTTGGAAACCAAAACATATTTTCCGTTTTGAACCTGAAGCTGGCCAAACTTTAACTCAGCAACCAACCACGGTTCAACGTTATAGCATTGGCAAAATTGCTAAGGCATGGTCTCCATTTGCAATCTTAACCGTGATGGTGACGATCTGGAGCGTTAAGCCATTTAAAGCATTATTTGCAAAAGATGGTGCTCTTGAACACTGGATTTTTAAACTTGAAGTGCCGTATTTACACAAATTGGTCGAGAAAATGCCACCGATTGTGGCAGAGATGAAGCCATACGAAGCGATTTATAAGTTTGACTGGTTCTCTGCAACAGGTACGGCAATTTTTATTGCTGCAATCATCACTGCTATTTTCTTGAAAATGAAAGCAAGTGAGGCCGTAACAACTTTTGGTGAAACACTCAATGAGTTAAAAACACCGATTTATTCAATTGGTATGGTGTTGGCTTTTGCTTTTATTGCGAACTATTCAGGTTTATCTGCAACTTTGGCTTTGGCTCTATCGCATACGGGTCATGCGTTTACTTTCTTCTCGCCATTTTTGGGTTGGCTTGGTGTGTTCCTTACAGGTTCAGATACATCTTCAAATGCTTTGTTCTCGGCACTACAGGCAACTACAGCGCAGCAAATTGGTATTCCGGAAGTATTATTGGTGGCTGCTAATACCAGTGGTGGCGTGACAGGTAAGATGATTTCTCCGCAGTCGATTGCCATTGCTTGTGCAGCGGTGGGCTTAGTTGGAAAAGAGTCTGACTTGTTCCGTTTCACGGTAAAACATAGCATCATATTCACTGTCTTTGTTGGCATCATTATTACGGTTCAGGCTTATCTTGTTCCGTGGATGATTCCATAACTCCAGTGAAGGAAACGCGATGAGAATCTCCGATCAAGTGGTCATGAAATTGCAGGCATTAATTGAAGAGCGTCACATGAAAAAAGGTGATCGTTTGCCTGCCGAGCGCCAGCTTGCAACTAGCTTAGGAGTTTCTCGTCCGTCTTTGCGCGAAGCAATTCAACAGCTCAATAGTCAAGGGGTACTCAGTAGCCGCCGTGGCGATGGGACTTATATTCAGCAGTTACCTGAACAGTGGCCACAGCAACTGATTGTGAACCCGATTAGCAACCTGATTGAAGAAGATCCACTCTACCGTTTTGATGTGCAAGAGGCGCGGTTATTACTTGAGGGTGGCACTGCTTGGTATGCCGCATTACGCTCAACGCCTGAAGATCGCGCCAAAATCCATCATTATTTTAATGAAATTAGTCGCCATCAAAATGCAGGTGACTCAGCACAGGCTGCGGTGGCCGATGCTGAATTCCATTTAGCGATTGCTGAAGCATCTCACAATGTAGTGCTAATCCAAATGATGCGAAGTCTATTTGATTTGTTGCAATACAACGTCTTGTTGGGACGTAAGAAAGTTTATAACGACCCCGTAAATGGTGACTTGCTCAGCGAGCAGCATTTTCAGGTGATGGATGCTATTGATCGTAAAGATCCCGAAGCCGCACGCCAAGCTGTCTGCGGTCATATTGAATTTGTGATTAATCATGTGCGTTCTCTGGATGAAGATGAAGCTCGTCAGAAACGTGCAAATCGTTTAAATAGAGTTGATTCAAAATGATTATTTCTTCTGGCAATGATTATCGTGCTGCAGCACAACGTCGCTTACCTCCATTTTTATTTCATTACATTGATGGTGGAGCGTATTCGGAATATACCTTAAAGCGTAACGTACAAGATTTGTCAGAAATTGCATTGCGTCAACGTGTGCTCAATGACATGTCAGCGTTAAGTTTAGAGACAAAACTGTTTAATGAAACATTGTCGATGCCAGTTGCTTTGGCACCTGTAGGCTTAACAGGTATGTATGCGCGCCGTGGCGAAGTGCAAGCGGCGATGGCAGCCGACAAAAAGGGCATTCCATTTACGCTTTCAACGGTTTCTGTTTGTCCGATTGAAGAAGTTGCACCTGCAATTAATCGCCCGATGTGGTTCCAGCTTTATGTATTACGCGACCGTGGTTTTATGCGTAATGCTTTGGAACGTGCAAAAGCGGCAGGCTGCTCAACACTTGTGTTTACCGTAGATATGCCTGTGCCGGGTGCACGTTACCGTGATGCTCATTCAGGTATGAGTGGGCCAAATGCTGCGATGCGCCGTTATATGCAGTCTATGTTCCACCCACATTGGTCATGGAATGTCGGCTTAATGGGTCGTCCGCACGACTTGGGCAATATCTCTAAATATTTAGGTAAACCGACTGGGCTTGAAGACTATATTGGTTGGTTAGGCTCGAACTTTGACCCATCCATTTCATGGAAAGACCTTGAGTGGATTCGTGAATTTTGGGATGGCCCAATGGTGATTAAGGGCATTTTAGATCCTGAAGATGCCAAAGATGCGGTGCGTTTTGGTGCTGACGGTATTGTGGTGTCGAATCATGGTGGTCGTCAGTTAGATGGTGTGATGTCGTCTGCTCGTGCGTTGCCTGCAATTGCCGAGGCCGTTAAAGGTGATTTGGCGATTTTGGCTGACTCAGGCATTCGTAATGGTTTAGACGTGGTGCGTATGTTGGCACTTGGGGCCGATACGGTTTTACTTGGCCGTGCGTTTGTTTATGCCTTGGCAGCAGCAGGTGGACAAGGGGTCTCGAACTTACTTGATTTGATCGATAAAGAAATGCGTGTTGCGATGACGCTCACGGGTGCGAAATCGATTTCGGATATTAATGCGGATTGTTTAGTACAGGCGATGAAGTTCTAACATTTCCGTATTAACTTTGATGATATTGGCACCATGGAGTCTTATCGGGAAAGGTTCAATGTAAGTAGCTAATTGACGTTACTTTTTAAAAAAGTAACCAAAAACTTTAGTTTCGATGACGGTACGTCCTTGCTACCGCATCGAAACGGCGGCATCCATGCCGCCAACCACGATAGTAAATACAGGGCTGATTCACATTAGAGAATGAGCTAATTAAATTATAAATTACAAACGGTAAGATCCCGTCGTGTTGGTCTAATTTGATAAATGGATGACCAAAAGGAAACCATCATGCAAACATTTTCTCCTCAAGCAGTGATTGATCGCTTACAAAATATTGTAGGGCATTCGCATGTTTTGACCGATGATCAAAGCACGCGTCAGTACCGACAAGGTCGTCGTTTTGGTGAGGGGAAAGTGCTTGCTGTGGTGGTGCCGGGGACCTTGCTAGAGCAATGGCAAGTGTTGCAGGCTGCAATTGAGGCAGACTGTATTGTGATTATGCAGGCGGCCAATACAGGACTCACTGGTGGTTCAACCCCATATGGCGATGATTATGACCGTCCTGTTTTGGTCATGAGTACGCGCCGATTAAAGGGCATTCAGGTCATTCATGACGGCAAGCAAGTCATTTGTTTACCGGGTGCGACCTTAGATAATTTAGAGCAAATTTTAAAAGGCTACGATCGTGAACCACATTCAGTAATTGGTTCATCTTGTATTGGTGCATCAGTACTTGGCGGTGTGTGTAATAACTCTGGTGGTGCACTGGTACGCCGTGGTCCTGTGTATACTGAACTGGCGTTATATGCCCAGGTGAACTCTGCTGGTCAACTAGAACTGGTGAACCATTTAGGCGTAAATTTAGGCTCGACTCCTGAAGAAATTTTGACTCGTTTAGAGAAGAAACAATACCAAGCCGTAGATATTTTAGATGATGGTGAAAAGCAGGCATCGGATCATCGCTATGCGCATGATGTGACCCAAGTTGATGAAGATACACCTGCTCGTTTTAATGCAGACCCGTCACGTTTGTTTGAAGCATCAGGTTCGGCTGGCAAAGTCTGTGTGTTTGCTGTGCGTCTTGATACTTATGAAAAAGTAGAAAGTAATGTCTTTTATATTGGTACTAATGATGCCGATGATTTAACAGCGATTCGTCGTTATTTACTCACCTCACTACCAAGCCTACCGATTGCAGGCGAATATATTCACCGAGATGCTTATTTAATTGGTGAAAAGTACGGGAAAGATACGTTCTTATTTATTGAGAAATTTGGCACAGCCAATGTTCCAAAAGCTTTTGCGATGAAAGACAAAGTTGATGGTTTCTTAGAACGATTTAAAATTAAAGGCTTAACGGATCATATTTTACAAGCGATTACCTTCTTTTTACCGAGTCATTTGCCGAAGCGTATGACCGAATATCGAGATCGTTATGAGCATCATTTAGTTTTACGCGTTGAAAATAATTCAAAAGCTCAGACCGAGCAGTTTTTAAAAGAATATTTTGCAGTACATCAGTCCGGTTACTATTTCGTGTGTAGCGAAGAGGAAGGCCGAAAGGCTTTCTTACACCGTTTTGCGATTGCAGGGGCGGCAATTCGTTATCGAGATACACACCGTAGTGAAGTTGAAGATATTGTGGCGCTTGATATTGCGTTACGCCGTAATGACCGCGAATGGGTAGAGCAACTACCAGCCGAGATGGAAAACAAAATTCTCCATAAACTCTATTATGGGCATTTCTTTTGTCATGTGTTCCACCAGGACTATATTCTTAAAAAGGGCAATGACCCTTTAGAAATGGAACATCAAATGTGGAAATTACTCGATGTGCGCCGTGCTGAATATCCAGCAGAGCATAATGTCGGGCATCTCTACATTGCCAAACCTGCCTTAGCGAACTTCTACCAAAAACTCGACCCAACCAACAGCTTTAACGTAGGTATTGGACATACCTCAAAACTGAAGTATTGGGGCAAGGCTAAATCTTAATATCGAAACATAAAAAAAGGCGCCGAAGCGCCTTTTTATAGATGTCTTATGCTGCTTCTACAGATTTAGCAAGTACTTCTGCAACTGCTTTAGCAACAGTGTAAACATTGTTCATGTTTAAACCTGCTACACAAATACGACCACTACGTACTAAGTAGATTGCATATTCTTCACGCAAGATATCAACTTGCTCAGCAGTTAAACCTGTGTAGCTGAACATACCTTTTTGGTTTACAAGGTAGCTAAAGTCACGGTCTGGTAATGCTTTAGTAAGTTCGTCTTTCAAGATGCTACGCATTTTGATAATACGCTCACGCATCTCTTTCACTTCACCTTGCCATTGTTGGTTAAGTTCAGCGTCATTTAACACTTCATCAACTAACCAAGCACCTGTTGTAGGAGGGCTAGAGTAAATACGACGTACAGTCGCTTTTAACTGACCAAATGTGCACTGAGCAGCTTCTGCATCGTCACATACGAAAGTTAAGCCGCCAAC
Organism: Acinetobacter sp. TG2027; assembly: GCF_000302435.1. Classification (NCBI taxonomy): domain Bacteria; kingdom Pseudomonadati; phylum Pseudomonadota; class Gammaproteobacteria; order Moraxellales; family Moraxellaceae; genus Acinetobacter; species Acinetobacter sp. TG2027. The sequence continues at coordinate 60,375 of NZ_AMJN01000001.1, forward strand.
GCGCTCGCCATATAAAGAGAAGATTTTAGAGAATGAGTTGCTCACAATGAAGTTTAGACCTGCTTGGTCTAAAGCACGGATTGCATACGCATCTTCTTCCATACCGTCACCAAAACCTTGGTAAGCGATGTCTAGGAATGGAATAAGGTTACGATCTTTTAATACTGCAATTACTTGGTCCCATTGCGCTGGGTTTAAGTCAGCACCAGTTGGGTTATGGCAGCATGGATGTAATAACACAATGCTTTGCTCAGGCAAAGTTTTAAGTGTAGACAACATACCGTCAAAATCTACACCACGAGTTTCGTTATCGAAATATGGGTAGAAATGAGTCTTGATGCCAGCGCCGTTGAAAATCGCAACGTGGTTATCCCAAGTTGGTTGGCTTACCCAAACGTCTGAATTTGGGAAATAAGTTTTTAAGAAGTCCGCACCAACTTTTAATGCACCTGAACCACCTAGTGTTTGGATGGTTACAGCACGGCCAGCTTTAACTGCTGGGCTGTTTGCACCAAATAAAAGTGCTTGAATTGCTTCACGGTAAGGTTTGAAGCCTTCCATTGGCAAATAAAGTTTGGTTTTACCGTTCTTAGGCTCAATACGCTTTTGCGCCTCGATAATGGTCTCTAACTGAGGAACAATGCTGTCTTCGTTATAGTAAAGACCAATACTCAAGTTTACTTTTCCAGAACGAGTATCAGCATTGAACTGTTCCATTAAAGAGAGAATTGGATCGCCTGCGTATGGGGGGATATGTTGAAACATCAAAAAAGTCCTTTCATTCAACAATATGCATAGTGCTGGGTTTTTTCTGTCTCGAAAAATACGCCACAACTATGTCGATGCTCAATAATGTATCAATAAAGCTACCGTGAAGCACCTGATAATTTCACTAATATCGATATTTTCTGGCTGAAAATGATAAAAAGATTTAAAAGAAATTACGGTAAATAGATACTAATTTATAACTCATGCTTTCATTCAAGCAGATTGTCTACAATCTTGCTGTAATACATTGGTTGTAGACTAAAGTTTGAAACAAAAGTTTAATGACTAAAAAGTAACTAAGAATGAGTCATAAAACTATAGATAAATTGACACTAAATTATTGTTTTATAAATATTAACTGGCAAGTGGTTTAATGCTTTAAATATAAGGTGATATAAGCGGTCAGTCTATAAAAATTGACCTGATGCGTTCTGTAAAGTGTCAACAATCATCTTGATTTTTTTCATTCATACCGCTATAAAACTCATAATTGATTAAAAATTGTCGACAATATGCAAGATTTGACCTTCGCACCAGAGCCATTACAAAGTCAGGGAAGAACACTGACCGAGAATGTATTTAAACAAATACAGACGGCGATTGTTTTGGGTCAAATTCCGGCAGGTAGTAAGATTTCTGAGCCTGAGCTGGCACGTACTTATGGTATTAGTCGTGGGCCTTTGCGTGAAGCAATTCATCGCCTTGAAGGTCAACGTTTGGTTGAGCGTACTGCACATGTGGGTGCGCGCGTGGTTTCCCTTTCACTGCAACAATTTAAAGAGCTTTACCAGATCCGTGCGTCATTAGAAGGTTTGGCCTGCAAACTTGCTGCACAGCATATTGATAAAAAGCAAATTTTGGCGCTACGTGATGTATTGCGTATGCATGCCGAAGATGAAAACTTTAAAGCAGGTAAAGGATATTACTTGCAAGAAGGGCAGGACGATTTTCACTACTGCATTATCAAAAGTAGTGGCAATAAAACCCTAGAAAAAATGCTATGTGATGAGCTTTATCACCTCATCCGCATGTACCGAATTCAATTTTCAAACACACCTGATCGACCGAGCAAAGCTTGGGACGAACATATCCGTATTTTAGATGCAATTGCAGAAGGTGATGGTGAACTTGCCGAGCTGCTCATGCATCGACATATCAATGCTTCTTACAAAATTATTGAGCAAACACTGCTACAAGCACAAGGAGAACATAACAATGGCTAAACAATCCGCAGGTCAGCTATTTCGCGATGCCGTAGCCCAAGAAAAGCCATTACAAGTGGTTGGAACCATCAATGCCAATCATGCACTTTTGGCAAAACGTGCAGGTTATAAAGCGATTTACTTATCAGGTGGTGGTGTAGCAGCTGGTTCTTTAGGCTTACCTGATTTGGGAATTAGTAACCTTGATGATGTGTTGACCGATGTACGCCGTATTACCGATGTATGTGATCTTCCATTATTGGTCGATGCGGACACAGGTTTTGGTGCTTCTGCATTTAACATTGCGCGTACTACAAAAGCGCTCATCAAGTTTGGTGCTGCGGCAATGCACATTGAAGACCAAGTGGGTGCAAAACGTTGTGGTCATCGTCCGAACAAAGCCATTGTGACTCAAGAAGAAATGGTTGACCGTATTAAAGCTGCGGTTGATGCGCGTGGTGATGACAGCTTCGTGATTATGGCACGTACCGATGCATTGGCTGTAGATGGCTTACAAGCTGCAATTGACCGTGCGGGTGCCTACATCGAAGCGGGCGCAGACATGTTGTTCCCTGAAGCAATTACCGAGCTTGATATGTACAAGCAATTTGCTCAGAAGACTGGCGCCCCAATTTTGGCGAACATTACCGAATTTGGTTCTACACCACTGTTTACCACTGAAGAATTAGCATCTGCCGATGTAAGCCTTGCGCTTTACCCACTTTCTGCTTTCCGTGCCATGAACAAGGCAGCCGAAACTGTGTATGAAACCTTACGTAAAGAAGGTACACAAAAGAACGTGGTTGATATTATGCAAACGCGTAAAGAGTTATATGAACGCATTAATTACTATGCGTTTGAAGACTACTTAGACAACGCATTTGCTAAAAAGAAGTAATAAATTAAAAAGTTGATTAATTGGAATCTGATACTCGGAGGCGTCATCTGCAACTGTTTGAGACAGGACTACATTTTTTAAAATTGGTTCTGCGATAGATAGGATATTCGATGGTTGTGGACGAGTTTTGCAGATGACAATGGTTTTGCCTACTTTTCCCGAAAGAAAAGTAGGTCGAACCGAAGGTTAATCCTGAAATAAGAAGTGAAAATGGTACGACTCCGTCGTGCTTAATAAATAAATTCAGATAGATAGGAAAGGACAATCTTATGAGCTCAAATGAAACAACAACAGGCTTCAAACCAAAAAAATCAGTTGCACTAAGTGGACAAGTTGCAGGCAACACAGCACTGTGTACCGTAGGACGTAGCGGTAACGACTTGCACTATCGTGGCTATGACATTCTTGACCTTGCGGCAGGTAGCGAGTTTGAAGAAGTTGCTCACCTGCTCGTACATGGCAAATTACCAAACAAAGCTGAACTCAAAGCATATAAAGCAAAATTAAAAGCACTTCGTGGCTTACCGGCAGCACTTAAAACTGCACTTGAGCAATTACCACCGTCTGCACACCCAATGGATGTGATGCGTACTGGTGTTTCAGTTCTAGGTTGTTTAACGCCAGAACATGAAGACCACAACGAAGCTGGCGCAAAAGACATTGCTGACAAATTAATGGCAAGCTTAGGTTCAATGCTGCTTTATTGGTACCACTTCAGCAATAACGGTCGTCGTATTGAAGTTGAAACGGATGACGACTCGATTGCAGCGCATTTCTTACATTTGTTGCATGGCGAAAAGCCATCTGAAGAATGGATTCAAGCGATGCATACTTCACTTATTTTGTATGCTGAGCATGAGTTCAACGCATCTACATTTACCTCACGTGTGGTTGCAGGTACAGGTTCTGACATGTACTCGGCAATTACTGGCGGTATTGGCGCACTTCGTGGACCTAAACATGGTGGTGCGAACGAAGTTGCATTCGTGATTCAACAACGTTATGACAACGCAGACGAAGCTGAAGCTGATATCCGTAAGCGTGTTGAAAATAAAGAAGTTGTGATCGGTTTTGGTCACCCTGTATATACAGTTTCTGACCCACGTAATGAAGTGATCAAGAAAGTGGCGCATGACTTAGCGCAAGCACAAGAGAACACCAAAATGTACCTCATCGCTGAGCGTTTAGAAGCAGTGATGAAAGAAGTGAAAAACATGTTCCCGAACCTCGACTGGTTCAGTGCAGTGAGCTATCACTTAATGGGTGTTCCAACTGCAATGTTCACACCATTGTTCGTGATTGCACGTACAGCAGGCTGGTCAGCACACGTGATTGAACAACGCCAAGACGGCAAAATCATTCGTCCAAGCGCGAACTACACAGGCCCTGAAAACCTCGAATTTAAACCATTGGCGGAGCGTGGTTAATGAACACAAAATACCGTAAACCGCTGGCAGGTACCCAGCTTGAATATTACGACGTGCGTCAAGCCGTTGAAGATATTCAGCCAGGCGCATACGAAAAACTGCCTTACACATCTAAAGTACTTGCAGAGCAATTGGTACGCCGTGCCGATGCCGAGAATTTAACTGCTTATTTAACGCAGTTAATTGAACGCCGTCAGGACTTGGACTTTCCTTGGTACCCTGCACGCGTGGTGTGTCATGACATCTTGGGTCAAACAGCTTTGGTTGACCTTGCAGGCTTACGTGATGCAATTGCAGACAAAGGCGGCGACCCATCTAAAGTTAACCCAGTTGTACCGACTCAGCTGATTGTCGACCACTCTTTAGCAGTGGAGTACGGTGGTGCTGACCCAGATGCTTTTGCAAAAAACCGTGCTGTTGAAGACCGTCGTAACGAAGACCGTTTCCACTTTATTGAGTGGACCAAAACTGCATTTAAAAATGTCGATGTGATCCCTGCGGGGAACGGCATTATGCACCAGATTAACCTAGAGAAAATGTCTCCGGTGATTCAGGCGCGTGATGGCGTAGCATTCCCAGACACATGTGTCGGTACAGACTCACATACACCACATACAGACGCTTTGGGCGTAATTTCTGTCGGTGTTGGTGGTTTAGAAGCTGAAAACGTAATGTTGGGCCGTGCATCTTGGATGCGTCTGCCAGACATTATTGGTGTTGAGTTTGTAGGTCAGCGTCAGGCAGGCATTACTGCAACAGATATCGTGTTGGCTCTAACTGAGTTCTTGCGTAAAGAACGCGTTGTTGGTGCTTACCTTGAGTTCTTTGGTGAAGGCGCTGACAGCATGTCTGTGGGCGACCGTGCAACCATCTCGAACATGACTCCAGAATATGGTGCTACGGCTGCGATGTTCTACATCGACCAAAACACAATCGACTACTTACGCCTAACAGGCCGTGAAGATGCTCAAGTGGCATTGGTTGAACAGTACGCAAAAGAAATCGGTCTTTGGGCATCGGATATGACCAAAGCAGAGTACCCACGCGTACTACGTTTTGACCTGTCGACAGTCACACGTAACATTGCTGGTCCATCAAACCCACATGCACGCGTTTCTACTGCTGACCTTAAAGAAAAAGGCATTGCAGGTGTTGTTGAAAACCGCGACGATGGCTTAATGCCAGATGGCGCAATCATCATTGCTGCAATTACTTCATGTACTAACACCTCAAACCCACGTAACACCGTGGCGGCAGGTTTGTTGGCACGTAAGGCAAATGAACTTGGTTTAGTTCGTAAACCTTGGGTGAAATCATCATTTGCACCGGGTTCAAAAGCTGCGGCACTTTATCTTGAAGAAGCAGGTGTTCTAAAAGACTTAGAACAACTTGGTTTTGGTATTGTGGCTTATGCTTGTACAACGTGTAACGGTATGTCGGGCGCGTTAGATCCAGTCATTCAACAAGAAATTATTGACCGTGACTTGTACGCAACAGCAGTACTCTCTGGTAACCGTAACTTCGATGGCCGTATCCATCCATATGCAAAACAGGCGTTCTTGGCATCTCCACCGCTTGTCGTAGCGTATGCAATTGCGGGTACGATTCGTTTTGACATCGAAAAAGATGCTTTGGGCCATGACAAAGAAGGTAACCCGATTTACCTCAAAGACATTTGGCCATCTGACGCTGAAATTGATGCCTTAGTTAAAGAAGCTGTGAAGCCTGAACAGTTCCGTAAAGTCTACATTCCAATGTTTGACTTAGGCGAAGTTGAACAAGCGAAAAGCCCACTTTACGACTGGCGTCCGCAAAGTACTTACATTCGCCGTCCACCATATTGGGAAGGGGCGTTGGCTGCTCCACGTACTTTGGCGAACATGCGTCCGCTTGCGATTTTGGGTGACAACATCACTACCGACCACTTGTCGCCTTCAAATGCGATTTTGATGGACTCGGCTGCGGGTGAATACCTTCACAAAATGGGCGTACCAGAAGAAGACTTCAACTCATACGCAACGCACCGTGGTGACCATTTGACTGCACAACGTGCAACATTTGCCAACCCGAAACTCTATAACGAAATGGTGGTTCGCTCAGACGGCACCATTAAGCAAGGTTCAAAAGCGCGTTTAGAGCCAGAAGGTGAAGTGATGCGTATGTGGGAAGCAATTGAAACCTATATGAACCGCAAGCAGCCGTTAATTATTATTGCGGGTGCTGACTACGGTCAGGGTTCAAGCCGTGACTGGGCTGCGAAAGGTGTACGCCTTGCAGGTGTTGAAGCGATTGTAGCAGAAGGTTTTGAGCGTATTCACCGTACCAACTTGGTGGGTATGGGCGTGTTACCACTCGAGTTTAAACCGGGTGTAAACCGCAAGACTTTAAAACTAGATGGCACAGAGCTTTATAGCGTGATTGGTAATATTGCGCCGCGTTCGACTTTAACTTTAGTGATTGAACGTGCCACAGCGGATGGTAAAGAAGAGATTCTTGAAGTGCCTGTGACTTGCCGTTTAGATACAGAAGAAGAAGTTTCTGTATATGAAGCGGGCGGTGTATTACAGCGTTTTGCACAAGACTTTTTAGAAGGCCAAGTGGCTTAATATTTAGTCTATAACTGATTGAAATTTATTCTAAAAGACCCTATCTTGATGATGGGGTTTTTAATATTGATATTTTACTATGAAAAATATGTTTAAGCAGTACAATTATTTTTATACACCTGAGCAATATAAAGAGATTTGGGAAAATGCATTATTTGTTTTTGATACAAACACTTTATTAAACTTATATCGTTATCAAGAAGACACAAAAAATGAATTTTTACAGGTTCTTGATAAGATATCAAATAGAATATGGATACCTCACCATGTTGCTTTAGAATTTCAAAGAAATAGGTTAGAAGTTATTTGTGAGCAAAAAACATTATTTTCAAAAACCAAAAATGCTTTGAATTCTACCTCAAAAAATTTAAATTCTGAATTAGAAAAATTACAGTTAAGAAAAAGACATTCTCTAATAAAAATAGATGAATTTGTTGAAAAAATTGATACTTTAATTAAAGATTTTAACAATAGTTTAGATGATTTAAAGGCGAATCAACAACATTTGTCTCATCAAGATAGTTTAAAAGAAAAATTAGAATTATTATTTGAAAATAAGGTAGGTAATCCACCTCAGGATCAAAAAGAGTTAGATGAATTATATAAAATTGCAGAGAGTAGATATAAAAATAAAATACCTCCTGGGTATTTGGATGAAAGTAAAGTTGATATATGTGTTGATTCAAATTTAACTTATAAAAAAAAGTTTGGTGATTATATTGTTTGGCATCAAATATTAGAATACACAAAACAAAACCCTAATATTAAAGATGTTGTTTTTATTACAAATGATTTAAAAGAAGATTGGTGGAAAAAATATGATGCGTCTGGAGAAAAATTTAATCAACCACGACCAGAACTAATTGATGAAGCATTAAATGTAGGAGAGATAATAAATTTTGTGATGTATGATTCTGAAAAATTTCTTAGCTACGCTTCAAATTATTTAGATGTTAAAGTATCTGATAATGCTGTTAAAGAAGTTAGAGATACAACTGAGATTTATAATCAAAATATAATAAAATTAAATTCTTACGTAGCAAAAGATAATAGAGCAGATTCTTATGATAGTTTAAGGAAAGCTATTGCTTTTGCAAAAGTCAGAAAATTTAAAAATAGAATAAATTACGAAATTTATAAAAATGGTGGAATTGCTGAATTTCCTACAAACGTTCTGACATGCCCAGATTGTAATCTTGAAACAATGATTTTTGAGGATTCAAGTTCTACAGGTTATAGATGTACTTACTGTAAAAATGAAGAATCTGATGAAATAGAGGTTCAATGTTCTATGTGCGGTAGCATGTGGCCCAATTCAGAAATTGTAAGTGTTGATTGGACAGATGAAGGCCATGTTGAAGATTTGTGCCCCCGTTGCAGGCGAGATCCTGATTATATTGGGGATGATTAATTAAGATCATTAAATTATAAATATTTTTAAAATATATACTATAAGCTGGTATAGAGTTATTTCTAAAGTTATTTTACTTAATGAAGCATTTGTAAAGTCTTATTCAGCAAAAAAATAAGAATATAAAAAAAGCCCGACATCCTGTCGGGCTTTTTCGTATTTGGTTGCTAGATATGACTCCTGTCGTATCTCACGATCCTGATGCATGAACCTATTATTGTTGTTTTATGTTCCGGAACATCCTGTTCCTGTATGAGTTCATATTAGAAAAAAAGCAGGGGACAGCCAATCCGCTAAAGCCCTAAATCTATGTAAGATAAATCGTACAAATAACATTTTTTGCATTTATGCCATCATCATCGGGCGAAATGGACAATTGACATTCACTTTAAGTGGGTTATATTCCTGTTTAATATATATACGATTATAGGAATGTAATCATGGTAACAGCTGGCGAAAAACCCGGAACAGGCTTCTATTTCTGTGCTCAGTGCGGACATCGAGTGTTTTTAGAAATTAATACCGACCCTTTACCACCTTGCACGAAATGCTACTGCACACAATTTAAACGTTAAGAATGAAATAATATTTGCGTTCGCATTTAACAAAAAGCCCTGTCACCCGATGGGGCTTTTTGTTAGTTTAAAAATAAGACTTACATAACAAGACCCGTGATGGGCATGAAAAGGAAACCGTTATGGAAACTATATTAGGTTTATGTATTGGCGTGGGGCTGAGCGCTGCCTGCGGTTTTCGGGTGTTTGTGCCGCTATTGGTTATGAGCATTGCCACCATGATGGGTTGGTTTGAGCCATCGAAAGGTTTTGAATGGTTAGCTCTACCATCGGTGTGTTTGGCTTTGGGCGTGGCAACGGTGTGTGAAGTCGCAGCTTATTATATTCCTTGGGTCGATAATGCCTTAGATACAATCGCAACCCCTGCGGCGATGATCGCCGGTACGTTAGCGACAATGGCGGTTAGCAGCGGAGAAATGTCTCAGTTTGCCAGTTGGGCGGCAGCGATTATTGTTGGCGGTGGCACGGCTGGCGTAGTGCAAATGAGTACCGTTGCTGCACGTGGTGTTTCAACTGCAACCACGGGTGGCTTAGGGAATTTTGTTGTCGCTACAGGGGAGTGGATTGGAGCAATCTTACTTTCGGTTTCGGCCATGTTAGTGCCTGCACTTGTTGCTGTAGTGGTGCTGATTGCGGTTATTTTAGCGGTACGTTGGATCCGTCATAAAAAGCAAGAACAGGCGCATAGTCCTCTATAGGTTTAGCCTAAACATCACTTTAAATAGCAATAAAAAAAGCCCAACATCCTGTTGGGCTTTTTCGTATTTGGGTACTAGATATGACTCCTGTCGTATCTCACGCTCCTGGTGCTTGAACCTATTATTGTTGTTTTATGTTCCGGAACATCCTGTTCCTGTATGAGTTCATATTAGGAAAAAAGAAGGATGTCGCCAATCCGCAAAATCCCTAAAAGTTTGTAGGTTAAAACGCACATTGAAACATGGTGTAGGGCATTTTGTAGTTACCACGGGAGGCAAATAGAGGGGGCTTACTTTTATATCTAATCATTTAAGATGTTAAGAAGAATAAGAGTTGCTATTGATAACAATATGTTATGTTTAAGTGTGGTTGTAAAAAGAACAATTTTAATCGGGAGTAATCAATAAATGACCGTTATGTTGGTAAAACCTCATTTAAGGTTTAAAGAGAGCTATAACAACTATATTAATGAATTAGCAGATGAAGATCGTCACCCTTTGACAACGGAGTTTGACCATACAAATTTTGAATCATTTTTGAATAAACTGAGAGATTATGAAAAAGGGGAATCCTTAGAGGAAGGGCATGTTCCAAATATTACATATTGGTTAGTAGATGGTAATGAAATTATTGGCGCGTCCAACTTGCGACTTAAACTCAATGAACAGATTGAATATTGTGGTGGACATATTGGTTTAGGTATTCGTCCCTCTAAACGTGGACAGAATTTTGGCTCGAAATTGTTAGAGCTTACAATTCAGGAGGCATGGAAGTTAGGCCTAACGGAGTTACATATACATTGTTATAAATCTAATTTAGCTTCTGCAAAAACTATTGAGGCAAATAATGGTCGTCTTCATTCTGAAATTACTCTCAACCAAGTAGTTCAAAGGTATGTTGAATAGAACAATATAAGAATTTTCTTTTAGAGCATTTTTAAACAGCAATAAAAAAAAGCCCGACATCCTGTCGGGCTTTTTCGTATTTGGTTGCTAGATATGACTCCTGTCGTATCTCACGCTCCTGGTGCATGAACCTATTATTGTTGTTTTGTGTTCCGGAACATCCTGTTCCTGTATGAGTTCATATTAGGAAAAAAGTTGGGAGTCGCCAATCCGCAAAATCCCTAAAAGTTTGTAGGTTAAAACGTACAAGACTGCCTTTTATATATCTCATTTTGTATTCAACTTAAGCCTCTGTGCCACAACGGGCTTTAATCTTTTGCGCTGATTTAAAGTAATAAACTATTGCGGCACAGAGATAAAGGAGCTAAGCCAAACGCTTAGCCCAGACTACTTTTGTCACACCGCTGCATGAAGCTAAAAAGTAGGGGCAAAGTCCCGTGGGAGAACAGGACTTTGCAAACTGAAAAACCATAGTCACCTAGAACGAAACTTAAAGCCAAAATAGGTTTATAAATTGTCATATTATTCTCATAATAATTTATATCCATGAGTAGAATAAAAATATAATAAATTTAAAATAATTTTTAGGTAATAATTAATCCTTCCATGCATGTAGGAAAATATAGTAATTAAATTTTTAAAATAAAAATAATTTATAAATTTAAAAACTAGGCAATAGAAAACCTAAATTTTAAATAAATAAAATGATTAAGCAGGAGAGGGAATAAGTTTGAAAAATGTCATGGTCAACTCCTTAAAATTATGGAGTCCTACCACCAGATTACCGCGAATTAATTTATGGTGGTAGAACGAAAGGGGGTTGACAGACTGGGATCCATGGAACCAGCACGCACGGGGCGTCCCCCATCCGTCCTACCGCAAAGAAAAGGGGACGCAAGGGTCTAACGACTTATAGATTGTACTATAACCCGCCGTGGATCAACGGTCTGTCAAAACCGACTGGCAATGTGGCCAGCAACGAGATAATAATTGGTGATTTTAATTACGTCAATTTAATATTTAAAATATTTTTAATTTAATAATAAAACTAAATGTATTTTTAAAATAATAGAATTAATATTTATATTTAATTAGAAAAAATAAAGAATAAAATAAAATTTCATAATGGATGTGGAAAATTATAATTAATTTAGTTTATATTTGATGCAGACAAATATAAAAGTAATAAAATTATGAAAAAGCTTTTAGTTTTAGTCATGGCCATCTTAAGTTCACAAGTTGGTTGTGCCCAAAAAACTGACAATAAAACAGAAATGAGTATTCAAAATTCAAACTCTATTGTTATTCAACAATTAGAAAAGTTTAAAGCTCAAGATCATTTTGCTGGAGATGGACAGCTATATACAGGGGTTCAAAATCCTGTATTACGTATGAGTTTGAATCAAAAAGTAGCGGATGCTGCACAAGCTTTTATTGTTCTCTATCAACAAAAGAATGAGCCAACTAAGACAGAACTTTTACATATTCTTGCTCATGGAATTAGTCAAATCGATCCTGATAAGCTTGATACAGAAGATCGAGAACAAGTGGCAACTACATTTGAAAGTTTTCTAGATATTGTAGGCCTAGAAAGTTCGGAAGGTATTTTAAATAAATGGCTATATGGTGAAGAAATTAGTGAGTTATTAGAGCTAGATAAACATTAAGTTTTAATACCTTATTCTAAACTTTTAAGCATTTCTTTAGCATCTACATCGCCTGCATCGGCAGCTTGCTGAAACCATTTCTTTGCCAGTTGTAGGTTTTTCGGCGTGCCTTCACCATTTAAATACATCTGGGCCAAGTTGTATTGGGCATCGCTTTCATTGTGCTCAGCCGCTTTGGTGTACCACTTAAGCGCTTGCTCATCACTTTGTGAAACGCCGTGACTTTTTTTATATAGCTGAGCTAAATTATATTCTGCGGGTGGGTAGCCTTGCTTGGCAGCACGACTAAACCACTCAAACGCCTGCACATAATTTTGCGCAGTTCCTTCACCTCTATCGTATAACACCCCTAAGTTATATTGCGCTTTAGCATGACCCTTGGCCGCAGCCTTAGTAAAATAATCAAAAGCGCGCTTGGCATCTTTTTCGACGCCCGTGCCTGTGTAATACATCATCCCTAAACTATATTTTGCCCCCATACTTCCATTTTGATCAGCCACAGTTAACCATTTAAACGCTTGCTCATAGTTTTTAACAACGCCTTGTTCGCCGCTTAAAAGCATCATGCCTAAATGATATTGAGCAACGGATTGCCCTTGCTGTGCACGATATTGAATATCGGCCACACTTGGTTCAGCAAATGCTGAAGAATGAAGAGAGAAAATCATCGTAAATATATAAAAAGCAGACTTTTTTATTTTCATATCTCATCCTGAATTTTATTAATTTGAGTAGTTACTTTCTTTAATATCCATTTGAATATAAAAGAAAAATATTAAATATGTTTGGCTGATTTAGAGTGCTTTAAAATGATCTGATTTTACGGTTTAAATACCTATTTAATAAGAAATTAACGTAAAACTGCATATTTAGACTAGTTACATTTTGAAAATGAGTATAGATAGACAGATTAGTCTTTTTTTAATTAAAATGCGGCCTAAATATAAGTTTGATTGATAATAAAAATGCAGATGAGTGTGTCGAGTATATTGGAGCGTTTAGGCCTTGTTTCACAAAATCGCGCTGTTCATATCCAATTCTCAAATCAGTCTTTAAATCAGCAAGTTTTCTTGCAACGCATTGAGGGTGAACATACCCTCAATCAAGGTAGCGTTGCTGAATTACTGTGTCTGTCGACAAACGCGCATATTGCATTAAAACAATTTATTGGCTGTCAGGTTGCTGTAGATCAAGTCACCGATACAGGCCAGTTCTTTAGAACCACGGGCATTATTACCGAAGCCAGCCAAGGGCAAAGTGACGGCTCACTCACCATTTATAACCTTACTTTAAAAGACCCAACTGCACTCTGGCATAAACGTCGTAATAGTCGCGTGTTTATGAACAAAAGTGTGCGGGATATTAGCGAAATTCTGTTTAAAGAATGGCAGGGTAAAAGCCCGTTATTCGCTTCAAGCTTAACACTCGACACGGCAGGCTTAACAAAAGACTACGATGTGCGTCCATTTGTGATGCAGTCAAACGAAAGCGACTATGACTTTTTAACCCGCTTGTGGCGTAGTGAAGGCATTAACTGGCTGGTCGATGAATCGCAACTTTTTGTCACCGACCCGAATGCTTCTATTCAGCCACAAGTCTTACGTTTAATTGACGATAACCAAAATTATCAAGCCCTTGAACGCCGTAGCCTACGTTACCAACGCAGCAGTGCTACAGAACAGTTCGATACTATTACTCAGGTCAAAGCTGAGAGAAGCTTACAGCCGACTTCGGTTCATGTGCAACGCTGGCAAGCCGATGCGCTGCAACAAGAAGAAGGCAGTGGCAGCGTACAAGGTAAGCAGCAGCACAGCGAACACTATGACAATGCAAGCTTGAATCTTGAAGATGCATGGCACGTTAGCCCCGCTTGGATGCAGGACTTAAAAGGGGAAGATCAAGCCACCGCTTCAGGCAATGGCCAGATTGAACAGCTTAACCAGCACATCAATGCTTACCATCACCTAAGTTCTAAACAATTTACCGTTTCAGGTAACATCCGTGATGCACAAGTGGGTTACTGGTTTGCACTCAATGACCATCCTGAACTCGAACAACATGACAGTGCCGATAAAGAATTTTTAATCTTAAGCAAGCACTACTATAACCAGAATAATTTACCGAAAGAATTACAACAGCAACTTGAGCGACTATTACCAAAAGACAAGCTCAAAGCAGCCGAACTCGACAGCCAAAATCCTGAGCAGCGCCACTATGCTGAGCTGAACGTGGTTCGACGTAATATTAAAGCAGTGCCTGAATATAACCCACTAGAGCACCGACCAGCCGCTCATCCGCAGCGCGCTAGAGTGGTGGGGTTAGAGGGCGAAAGCATTCATGTTGACCAGTGGGGACGTATTAAGGTCCGCTTCCTGTTTACCCGAACTGACGACCATAGCCATGATGGGGGAGCAGGCAGTAACGACAATGACACTGACTCGGCTTGGGTGGATGTACTCACTCCGTGGGCAGGTGCAGGTTATGGCGCACGCTTCCTGCCACGTGTTGGTGAAATTGTTGTGATCGACTTCTTTGACGGCAATATTGACCGTCCATTTGTGGTAGGGCGCATTCACGAAGCTGAACGCCACCCAACCCAGTTCGACCAAAAAGGCCAATTACCTGACACTAAAAAGCTTAGCGGCATTCGTTCCGAAGAAGTCGACGGTAAAGGCTTTAACCAACTCCGCTTTGATGACACCACAGGGCAAATCAGTGCCCAACTACAAAGCAGCCATGCCGCAAGCCAATTAAACCTCGGTAACTTAAGCCATCCAAAAGATAAAGCGGAAAGTGATGGCCGTGGTGAAGGTTTTGAGCTACGAACAGACCAATGGGGTGCGGTAAGAGCGGGCAGTGGTTTACTCGTTAGTACTCACAAACAGGATCAAGCTCAAGGCGTACACCTCGACGCAAATGAGGCCAAACAACAAATAGAAGGCGGCCTCAACAATGCCAAGGCACTCAGTGAAGTTGCTAAAAATCAGCAAACTGACCCGTTAGAAAATTTAGAAAACCTAAAATCTTTTATTGAAAAACTTGAGCAGCAAGACAACGCAAAAGCTAAAACCTTTAAAGAGGCAATTATGCTGCTAGCGAGTCCAAATAGCATCGCGCTGAGCAGTAACGAAGACATTCACTTAAGTGCAGATGGGCAGCTAAACCAAACTGCCGGAGACAGCATTAACCTGTCTACCCAAAAGAATTTAATCGCGCATGCCCAAAATAAAATTAGCCTTTTTGCAGCGCAAGAAGGGGCGAGACTCTATGCAGGCAAAGGTAAAGTCGAGATACAAGCTCAAGGCGATGGAGCAGATTTAATTGCCCGTAAAGCTGTTCAGGTGATTTCGACAGAAGACAAAATTGAGGCTACAGCAGCCAAAGAAATTGTACTCACCGCAGGCGGCTCTCAAGTCAAAATTACTGGTTCTGGCATTTTTATGACCACAAGCGGTAAGTTTGAGGTGAAAGCTGGACAGCATAAATTTATGGGAGGCGGGAGTGTGAATGCTAATGTTCCTGCATTGCCTGTATTAGGTGAGATTAATAAATATAACTTGAGATATTTTTTGCAAGATACAGATGGCAATAACTTTGCAAATCATAAATATATCGCTTTCTTACCTAATGGAGATATTGTAGAAGGTCGTACGGATGATAAGGGATATACAGATCTATTTAAATCCTACCAACCAGATGAGATATCACTTCATTTATTTAAAGATGAAAAAATTGATATAGAGTAAAAATAATAATGGCAAAGTATTATCCGTATGTTGTTTTGGAAACAAATGTAAAACCTAGCTTATTAAAGTATAGATTGTACGTTTACAATACCGTAAAAAATAAGGCAGAAACTTCGATACTTTTTACAAGTAAGGAATTCAGAAAAGTAGGAAATAATCTTTATCAAACAAGATCTGCCGAGATAGATGGTAGTAAGTTAGGTATTGAAAATATAAGAGACTGTGTAATTCTTTTTGACTTATATCGATTGAGTATCAGTGGAAAAGAAGCTTTAGTATTAAGTAATTATATTTTGCCAGATAAGATTGAGTCTTATCCTTCAGCAAATTTTAGCCAAAACACTAAGATATCTAAAGTAAAGTATAACGAAGCAACTTACATGACTAAGGTTGTTAAAGAGGTTAAGTCTAAAAAT
This sequence comes from Acinetobacter sp. TG2027, assembly GCF_000302435.1. Lineage (NCBI taxonomy): Bacteria > Pseudomonadati > Pseudomonadota > Gammaproteobacteria > Moraxellales > Moraxellaceae > Acinetobacter > Acinetobacter sp. TG2027. The sequence goes on from NZ_AMJN01000001.1 coordinate 76,695, forward strand.
ACATTCCAGCTCAATTTGAGCAGAGATAGAGTTTTTCAATGTATAGATTCTGGCTGTAAGCCTGGGGAAGCGAAAGACCCATTTTCAAAACTACAAATTGAAGCTGGTTTACAAGCTCGTTTGAATGAACCTTTACCAAATCAAGACTTGGCTTCATTATGTGGTCCGGCAGTATACTTTTTTTGTCTTATTAATCTCAGTCCTAATAATTATAAGCTTGCAGTTAAGCAATTATGGGAAACGGGAGTGACTAGAATAGGTGAATTAGAAATAAAGCCGGCTAAAGATGGATGTGTGCGTGTAAAAAATTTTTATGATGGTGAATTACCTAAAATTCCACCAATTGATTGGATCACATTAGCTAGTTTAAGAGAGTCCGAAAATATAGCATTACATTTAAAAGACCCTAGCCAAGAAGTTCCAGGTGTAACTTTCTGGACAGAGGTAACTAATTGGTTTAAGAAAAGTGGTTTTAAAGGGGTGGAAACATTTTCCTTCTCTATAACGGGATTTTCTCCTAATTTGGTTGATCAGCTTAATAAATATATAGAATCTGGGTTTTATGTAGTTACTTTAATATCTGCAAGTATATTGAGTAATGGTTTTAGTTCTGGAACAAGGAACTTACCTGATCATTGGGTGGTTTGGACAGATAAGCTAAGAGAAGCTAATGGGAATCCTATTACAAAGGAATTAGACCCTAACAAAACTTTAGTATCATTGAAACTGTTTTCATGGGGAGAAAATAGGCAAAGATTAGGGAAGAATATTTCTTACACTAATTTCTGTAAGAATATTTTTTTTGCAATGGTTGTTAAAAGAGAGAGTTTTTAATGAAGCTTTATAAATTTTCAATAGTTCTAAGTTTTTTTATGCTAACTGGATGTGGACATAAGTATGATATCTCTCCCAATAAGTTACCTGAAGCTCATGTTGGAAAGTCATATACACAGTTTATTAAAATTACAGGAGGGAAAGTTTCTGAACAACATTTTGAATTAAATTCCAATATTCCAGAGGATCAGGAGATTAAAATTACTCCTGTAGATGATATAGATGGATACAATCATTTAAAAATTGATGGAATTCCAAAATATAAAGGGAAATATGAAATTATAATTAATGCACATTTTTATGGGCGAGGTGATGATAAGTTAAATAAAACCTATGAATTTGTAGTTAAAGAATAAAAAGACATGGTTCGATATATTCTATTGGCAATGACCCTTAATGGTTGTAGCAACTATGATGTACAACCAAAGGAACTCGCTGTAGCTCATGTCAATGAAGCATATTCCCAGAATATAAAAATTACTGGCGGAAAAGTAGTGGATAAGTATTTTGAAATAGATACTGATATGCCTGATGATTTAGGATTAAAAATTCAACCAAATAATGACACTAGCGGTTTTAATGACTTTTCAATTAAAGGTATTCCCAAACATAAAGGTGAATATACAATAAATATTTCAACAGGGTTTTATGGCCGTGGTAGTGATGAGCTAAATAAGAAATATAAATTAATTATTGTAGAATGAATAGATGCATAAATATTTTTTAATTATTTTATCCATTTTATTGTCAGGTTGTAATCCTTTAGCGAAAAATGAGAAAGAAAATTTTAAGGATATAGTCCTTAAGAATTTAACTTATTCTCATATGGATGGTATGAATGGTGATATTTTTAAATTTAATTTAGAAACAACTGATGATTTAAAGAATATTTATCAAAACGGGAATTATAAATATTCACATTTTAAGTGCGATAATATTAAAAATTATCTTATTGTAGGTGCTATCTCAGTTGAAGGAGAAAAGTTAAAGAATGGAAAATATACTTTGTCTGGATACTTCAAAGTTTGCGAAGATGAATCAATGAATGTATGTATCGCTAAGAACCAATTGGAAAAATTATTAACTAGCAATATGTCTTGTAGAGTAGTCTTTGGTGGCTTATTACAAAGCAGTAAAGTTGTGGTAGATAGTATTTTGGTATCAAAAGAAGCTATAAGAAAATCCAATTTTCAATAGAGTTTGGAATGAAAAAATTTCTTTATCTATTAGGACTAATTTTTTTAACTGGATGTAGTGAAAAAATCTCAAATTTCACAATAGATCATATTGTGAAAAGTAATGAAAATTTAAATTTTTCTATTAATTTTAAAGATAATAAGGCCTTAGATAAAATAAGAGAGTTATCATCAAAAAAAATTGTTTGTAATAACACTGCTAATCACAACCAAAAGTTAGATGCTTATATAGATAAAATTGAAAATAACAAAATTGATGTATCTGTAGAATTCTGCTCAAATAGTGATAATAGAAGCTGTGAATCTATAGATATCAGTTCAGTTAAAAAAATCAATTTAGAATGCCAAGCAATTTTCTCTGCAATGATTGGTAATGTCTCTAAATCAGAAAAATTTCCAATTGTATGGGAAGAAAAATAATTTGTTTAAAAATCTGAAACTTGACTTGATAACTTTAGGTATTCCCTTGTTACTTATGGCAGGGTGTGGTCACGAATATACAATTGAGCCTGAAAGACTTCCAGTAGCCTATGTAGGTAAGGCATATAATCAGCAATTAAACATATCAGGTGGTAGAGTGATACCATATTCTTTTGAAGTTGAAACTAATTTCCCTAGTGATATGAATATCTCTATTAGCCCAATAGATGAACATGAAGCGGATGCTTATAATAATTTAAAAATTTCTGGAGTTCCAAAGTATAAGGGAACTTTTACAATTCATATATATGCGGGTTTTTATGCTAGTGGGGATGGGAATTTAGATAACACCTATGAATTTGTAGTTAAATAATAAAAGATATTTTTAATAAGAAGAGGATATGAAAAAAAATTTATTAATTACCGTACTGATTTCAATTTTCATCATACAGTCTTTATTAAATTATTACTTCTGGAACCGTACAAAGACTCCAGAAATTCATGTTCTAGAGAAACCTCTACGAATAGCATCAAATTTCGATAACTATTCACCATATACAATCCTCCCAGCAGGAACAGTTTTATATGATGATAGTGACTCTCTAAATCGAAGAGTTATGGTCTATTTTAACTTACAAGGTGTAGATTTTAAGTTTGAAAAACAAGATCAAAATATCTTGAAACAACCTAGTGAAGTCAGTGCTATCAGGTCAGCAGATTTGCCAGATTTATTAAAAGAAATTCCTCTGACTAAAAAAGATATTTATTTAATCATTAAACATGATGAAAGTATAAAAGACTCCGTGCGTTCAATTTTATTTAAAAAATATAAAATTGATCCTTCAGAGTATGAAAAAAATTAAAGAATTCTGAAACATACAAACATAAATTTAAAAACGAGAAGAAGCCTAATTGATTACGCTTCTTCTATGTTGCTTTAACTTTGCTTTTCATTAACCACTACAATTTTGCCAATTGTCTTATTAGATTCAACCAACTGGTGTGCTTGCTTAATTTTTTCAGCATTAATAGGAGCTAGAGATGTAAGTCTTGGTGAAATAATAATATTTTGATCAATTAGCTTTGCAATATGATATAAAATTTCAGATTGTTTTGCCATATCTGTAGTTTGAAAACTAGAGCGTGTAAACATAAGTTCCCAATGGAATGAGAGGCTTTTTTTCATCAATAGATTGAAATCATGCAAATGAGAAAAAGGCACAATATTACAAATTTTTCCAAATGGCTTTGTAATACTTGGCAGAATATTAAAATATGAATCTGGTGAATTGCAGATCAAAACATAGTCGACCTCAGAGTAACCCAATTTGGATAATTGAGTTGGAATGTCTTGAGTGTGATTTATAATATGGTCGGCACCTAATTTCCGACACCAATTACTCGTTTCTTGCCGTGAAGCTGTAGCGATAACTGTCAACTGTGGAACAAGTTTAGCAAGTTGAATTGCCATTGAGCCTACGCCACCAGCACCTCCAATCACTAATAAAGATCTTGATTTATTGGTATGTTGAAGCTGGCTGTTTGAATGAGTAGAGCTAATCTGAAGTGATAGCCTTTCAGCTAATGCTTCCCATGCAGTTAATGATACTAAGGGAAGAGCTGCCGCATCTTCTATAGAAATAGTGCTAGGCGCATGAGCAATTAATCTTGAGTCAATTGCATGGTAAGTACAATTACCTCCAGAGCGGCTAATATCACCTGCATAATAGACTGTATCTCCAATTTTAAATTTTTCAGGAACATGTGAACCAATTTCAGTAACAGTTCCAACAACATCCCATCCTAAAACTGTAGTTTGGTTATCTTTAGTTTTTCTACGTCGTGCCCGCGTATCGGCAGGGTTAATTGAAATTGCTTGAACTTTTACAATAACATCGTGAGGCAGTGCTTGTGGGTAAGGAACTTGAACATCCAGAAATGAATCTGGATGTTCAAGTTCTAATGGTTCACAAATAGCAACTGCATAATTTATTTTGCTATTCATAGGGACTAAGAAATATGAGGCAGTTGATGAGTAACACTACAAATAATTTTTGTATTACCAAGAATTGAATAGATATCGGCTTTTCGCCAATCGTGGTCGCCCGCTTTATAGCGTCGTACATTATCTAAACGAGTAAAGATAGGGTGAGAAGAATCCATATTTGGTCGATCAGATAGAAAGTGAATTTCTGTCTTTTTCATCCATAAGGTATTACTTTCAGCCCGACTAATTGAATCTAATTGGTAAAGCAAAATTTGCCCAAGTTGTAAACCAACTGAAAATAAACAAGATGTTGACCAAGGTTCAACATTCTCATTTAAAATTCGTTTGTTATTTACCAATGCAGAAGCCTTAAGTTCATCTACATTAATCATGACATCGTTAATTTCCAGTGGAGTTTTGAGATATTCCTCAAATTCACTGGGTTCTATTTTACTTACGTCATTTTTATAAAGAATCTCAATACTCATATTTGAAATATTTAGATTCATTACATTATTATCACGATCTTCTTTAGACACGCTTCCACTAATCACAATCTTATCAAACTCAGATTCAATCGGGCTTTTACCTGCACGAATCACCATCTTATGGATTAGCTTTTTATAACAAATTGTGCGGTTGTGGATCGCCTGAATCAGTTGATCAAATGTGAGCAAAGCAAGCTCAATAATATCGATTGTACTTAAATGGGGTTTTTGGCTTCCATTGTTTTTGATAGACCATGTTTGAGGCAAAACGACCTTGCCTAAACAACTGAATTTATTAGTTTCTATATCATCGGATTCATATTGAAAATTATAGATGTCATGAGAACTATTAATATACCCTGCGCCAAAATAACGCGTATTTTTATCACCTAAAAATTCATCAACTTCTTTGAAAAATGATAGGTTCACTTCACACCTCTATGATGTTTGGATGTTGAATGGCTGTTTTATTTAAAATGAAATTTACATAATTAATGTTTTGTATTTTGCATTAGCCGAAGCGATTGATTCCTCAATTGTTTTCACAGGTTTAATATTTAAAATTTCTGAAATAGTATTTGCACGTTGTTCCAACGTACCCCCGACAATGTGGTATTTGATTCCCAACTCATCAAATGTTTCTTTTAAAAGATCATCTGATGCTGAACGGAATAGTTCATTGACTGGTCGATGCCCATCTTTTGCTAAAGGAAGTTCATTCGGTAAATGAATGAATGCATCAAATGATTCTTTTACATGGCGTTTAAATACTTTGCCTAATTCGCTCATGATACTTTCGAAATAAGCGAGTTCAGCGGTTTTAGAGACTGTTTCACCCTGTTTTAAATCGATTGATTGATTTGGATTCATGCCATATTTGACTCGAACACTTCCATAAATCCACTCTTGTAAAGAACAACCATCAGAAATAAAGCGCTCTTTATGCTTATATTCATGAATCACACGATCCATGTGCCTAGTGATAATCATTTGAATTAGTTCGGGAGAGCTGACTTCTTCAAGTGTTTTACCTGGTGCCGCATGAGGCAAGATTTCACGCATGGTTCTTGCTTCTGTACGAGGGAGATTTAGATAATCACTGATGATTAATGAAGTTAAAGTTTTACCAGATGAATAGGTGCCTGTTAAGCCAATCCGCATTATTATTACCTTCTTCTTAGAATTTATTATTAAGCTAAGTTGTCGAGGTTTATTAGAAAGTTAATAAACCTCTTTATCTATTATTAAGCGATTAATTTCTCAATATCACTTATCACTTCTTTCTTTGTTTTTTCATAATCTGTATTAAGTACAGTTGGTGAAATACGGATATTTTCAATATCGTTTACACCAATAAACTTTAACCAGTCATTGAGGTAAGGCGTTGCAAAGTCAGAGCCAAAGTTATTAGAAATACCTTCGTAGTAAACACCACTCGCAACTACTAAATAAGCTTTTTTACCATTTAACAAGCCTGTGTAACCTGTAGATGGATCAAAACCAAAAGACCAACCAGGTTGAGTTACAACGTCGATAAGCTGTTTTAGGATGTAAGGAATGTTGTTGTTCCAAAGAGGAACATTAAATACATAGATATCGGCAGATGCAAAACGATCATAAACCTCTTTGATTTTTGTCCATGCTTCTTTTTCTTTAGAGTTTGAATCTTGTCCAGTAAATAAAGCCATTTTTGCACCAACAGCATTTTTATCGAACGCAGGTAGATCATCTTCAAAAAGATTGAACTCATCGATAACTAAATCACTATGCTTAGCTTTAAGTTTAGCAATTACTTGTTCAGCAATAAGTAGTGATTGGCTATTCTCACCACGAGTTGATGAGTTGATATGAAGTACTTTCATAAATTCCTCTATATTAGAGATGTTGTTAAGATATTGTTATTTAATAAATATTTTATCTATTAAATGGATTGTTGATAATGAATTCTAAAATTTAAGCGACTTTAATCGTTTTACCGCACAATACAGAGGTTTCTTTCTTATGTTGTTGTAAGGACCAAAACTGCTCTGCAATAGTTTCTGGATGTACTGTATAAGCTTTATCTTCTGATCCTGGGGTTCCATCTACAAAGCCATTCACAATTACTTGACTCACGTAAACATTTGAGTCAGCGAGACTATGAGCAAGTAAATTAGTTGTTTTATATTGGGCTGCGGCAGCAATTGCCAAAGATGAGTATTCTTTGGCAACTAAGTCTACACCGACTAGATCGAGCGCAAAGATTCCATTTGTCGACAAGATACTTCCTTGATTTCTTTTTAGATCATTTAAACAAGCTTGTACGGTTGCAATATAGCTTGAAACCCGAATGTGAAAACTTTTAGTCAGATCGAGTGGATTGGCTTCTAATAAATTTCCTTCAATTTCATGGAAAGCATTCCAGTGAATATTTTTAATCTCTCCAAATTGATTTTTAATTTTTTTGATGAGTTCAGGGATATTTTCAATATCACTTAGATCACTTGAAAATGCATAAGCTTCAATATTATGTGCATTGAGTTCTGAAATAGCATGTTTAAGTTTTTCTGCATTTCGTGCAACTAAACCAACTGAGTAACCCTCTCTACCAAAGCGGTATGCAAGAGCTCTAGAAATTCCTGTTCCATAACCAAAAATTATAATATTGTTGCGCATTATGAAGTTCCAAAAAAATCCAACCAATTGGTTGGATACACCTTATAATATTTTTTTATAATATATGCAAGAGGAAAAATTATGTCTTGGGATACGGAAGGGACGAAACAAAAGATTCTGGATGCGGCAGTTGGTGAATTTGCTCGGCAAGGTCCTGATGGCACAACTATTGATAAAATTGCAAAGATTGCAGGTGTTAATAAAGAGCGTGTCTACAATTATTTTGGTCCTAAAAAAGAGCTTTTTGCTGTTGTTTTAAGTAATGAGTTAATTAAAGTTGCAAAAGCTGTACCGCTTAAATCTTTTGAAGAAGAAGATATTGCTGAGTACGCAGGCCGTGCTTATGACTATCATCGCGCTCATCCTGAACTTAGCCGCTTATTACTTTGGGAAGGTTTGATTTATTCTTCACAAGAAGTACCAAATGAAAGTAGCCGTCGTGAAAACTATAATTATAAAATTCAAGCAATTAAAAAAGAGCAAGAGGAAGGCAGGGTAACCGATGAAATTGAAGCGAGCTATTTGGCCTTCCTGATTTTAGCTCTTGCGAATAGTTGGTTTATGTTGCCTCAGGTCGCCAGAATGTTAACTCCTTTAGAAGATGTTGATAATCATGAAAAACGTAGAGCGATTATTATTGAATCGGCTAAACGGTTGCTAGTGAAGTAGTTTTTATAATTAAAATTGATCCTAATTAAAACATTCTAAATAAATTATCTAAATTAATTTTTAGTTTGACTTCTCTATCTTCCTGTCATAAATTAATTGGAACGATCGTTCCTGTTAAGTGTATGTATGCGTACAAAAGAATTTGAAACTGATGAAATTGCTGATGCTGCAATGCAAGTTTTTTGGCGCCGTGGTTATGCTGCAACTTCAGTTCAAGACTTGGTTGACGGTACGGGGCTATCTAGAAGTAGCCTTTACAGTACCTTTCAAAACAAACAGGGTCTTTATCAAAAAGCGTTACAGCGCTATGAACTTTTAACCACACTTAACAATGTGAAACTATTGTCTAGTTCAGGCTCACCAAAAGCACTGATTCGGCAATTACTGATAAATGTGGTTAAAGATGAGCTAAGTGATCCAGAACACAAAGGATGTCTTGTCGCAAATGCTTGTTTGGAACTGGCTGGCCATGATGAAGATGTCGCTCAATTTGTTGTGAGTAACCTACAGAAACTACAACATGCTTTAGAAAATTTATTCATTAAAGCTCAAAAGTCTGGTGAAATTTCTTCTACCCAAAACTCACAAGCGTTAGCGAGTTTTTTTGTAAATACGATTCAAGGCTTACGTGTTTTAGGGAAAGGCAGTCCTCATGAACAAAGAAAGCAATGTTTAATGGATGTGGTCGAGGTTGCTTTAAACGTTTTATAGAACTCATTTAAACCTTAACTATGGTTAAGCTGAGATAGTTAAGGTTTTTATTTAACTTGAACTGGAACGAACATTCCAAAATAATGATTTTAGTTCACATGGAGAACAAATGCCTTCTCATCCTAATCTGATAAAACAAGCTTATAGCAATACAAAGCAGAGTAAGTGCGCTGTAAAAGAATGTGAGAGTAAAGCTTTATGAATACTAAGAGTAATGAAACATCTCATCAGTTAACTGATGAATTCTCTACTCAATTACCAATTTGGAAACTATTGGCTTTTACAGTTGCAGGCTTTCTGACCATCATGACAGAAACCATGCCAGCAGGGCTTTTGCCCCAAATCAGTCAAGGCTTACATATTTCAGAAGCTTATGCAGGGCAGCTTATTGCAGTGTATGCCTTAGGGTCTGTTTTAGCAGCAATACCGCTGATTAGCCTTACCCGTAGTTGGAATCGGAGACCCTTATTACTCAGTGCTATTGCAGGGTTACTTTTATTTAACGCGATTACTGCCTTATCAAATGACTATACTCTGACTTTAGTTGCTCGTTTTATTGCAGGGATGGCAGCGGGTGTTATTTGGGGGCTTTTAGCGGGTTATGTAAGACGCATGGTCTCTGCATCGTATCAAGGACGAGCTTTAGCAATCGCTGGGGTTGGGCAACCGATAGCTTTATCAATAGGAGTTCCTTTGGGTGCGTGGTTGGGAACGCTGTTTGAATGGCGTGGCGTGTTTTGGATCATGTCTTTATTGGCATTGATTTTATTTGTCTGGATTCGTTCTAGCATTCCTGATTTTGCAGGACAGTCAGCGCAAAAAAGGTTACCCATTTTAAAAGTTCTTTTAATGCCGGGCATTAGAGCTGTTTTAGCAGTTGTCTTTCTTTGGATATTGGCACATAGCATTCTCTATACTTATATTTCACCATTTTTGGCCTCCACAGGACAGACATACAACGTTGAGACTATCCTGTTTATATTCGGCATTTCTTCAATTGTAGGCATTCTCATTACAGGCATGTTTATTGATCATTCATTAAGAAAAATAACACTTTTGAGCTTATTTATCTTTGCAATCGCAACAGCGCTCTTGGGTGTTTATAGTTCTTCAAGTTTTGTCGTACTGGCGGGTGTAGTGTTATGGGGAGTCACTTTTGGTGGAGCTCCGACCTTATTACAAACAGCTCTGGCAAATACTGCGGGACACGAAGCAGATGTAGCACAGTCTATGTTGGTCACTGTATTTAACCTTGCTATTGCATTCGGTGGAATGATTGGCGGGGGACTGCTTGTAAGTTTTGGGGCAGCTTCTTTTCCATGGTTTATGCTAGTTTTTGCCTTGATCGCATTATGTACCGTTTACCAAGCCCGTAAACATGGTTTTATCTCTTCATAAAAGGCTTTTGCCCTTCATGACTAAAAAATGAAGGGTAATTTACTTTTATAGCCTGATGTCCTATTGGTCAAAACAATGAATGATTTGGTAAAATAAACCGAAAAATACAAATAAAGTGGAATTTAAATTTATCTAATTATGGGTAAGTGGGAATAAATTCTTTTAAATTTGTCTAATGGCGTAAAAATTCCCAAAAATATTAAAAATTCGCTTTTCTTAGAAAAACAATCCCGCAGGGTGCTGGCTAAACTATATCTCAAGGGTGTGATGGGGATCGAAAAGAGTAGCATGCACCAAAACGTATAACGTTAGTGTGTACTCACCCAAAAGGTCTCGATTCGGCTTAGGACGCTATAGATCAAAAGTTTATAGGCACAAGGTTATAACTTACAAAGTTATAATTGTTGAAGTAAACCATAGATGTTTTCCCTTGACACCCTAAAAAATTCTCTATAATAAAAACGATACTTTACAAGAATATAATTTAATGAATAAGCCTTATCTTTCTGCTTTACCTACCGACAGTCAAATCTCATCTCAATTGAAAAATGCTTACTTCCACGACTCGTGGAGCATTGTGCTGGGTCAACCCGACCTAAATGTATTTCAGCAACTTATTAAGCTATTCCAGCACACTCCGCAGTGGGTAGAGTGGAGCATGAATATGCGTAATAAAATTACTTCAAAGATTGGGCTTAAAGATTTAGGAAGTTTTCAGCAAATTGATACTCATAAAAAAGAAAGTGAATATGTGGCAGGCGACCGAATTGGAATTTTTACTTTTTTGCAGCGTACCGAAAATGAGTTAGTGATTGGAGATGATGACAAGCACTTAAATGTGACGTTATCTATATACAAGAATGAAAAGACTCAAGTGCTTACCGTAACTACAATAGTGCATATTAAAAATTGGCTTGGGCGATTGTATATGCTACCTGTAATTCCTGCCCATCGAAAAATCGTACCAGCGACTTTACAGATTTTAGGTTAGATTACTATTTTTATTTACGATGTGATCAGCCAAAATTGTTTATATAATAATCTTAATATCATAATAAAGAGCTGAATAATATGGAGAATAAAAATCAGTGTCGGCAGTGCGCCGTTTGTGGGAAAAATTTTCCTTTAAAAGATCTAGTGTCTGGTGAAGTCATCCGTAATGTGATTAGCGACGAAATTTTAAAAGACTATCCAGATTGGAATTACTCAAGTTTTATTTGTCGGGCTGATCTGGCAGATTATCGAATTAAATATGTGCAGTCGCTATTACGTTCGGAAAAGGGTGAGTTATCTAATTTAGAAAATGAAGTGATCGGCAGTATGCAACGCCATGAGTTGATTAGCCGAAATACAGAGTCGGATTTTGATCAGAATTGGACATTTGGAGAAAAGTTAGCAGATAAGATCGCGACATTTGGTGGTAGCTGGGCTTTTCTCATTTGCTTTGCTCTATTTTTGACAGGCTGGATTATTCTAAATACGGTGGTGATGGTTGTACGTCCCGTCGACCCTTATCCCTTTATTTTGCTGAATTTAGTATTGTCATGTTTAGCTGCAATTCAGGCGCCTATTATTATGATGAGCCAAAATCGCCAAGAAGCAAAAGACCGCTTACGTTCTCAACATGACTATCAGATTAATTTAAAAGCCGAGCTTGAGATTCGCCATTTGCATGAAAAAATGGATCATCTTTTGTCGCATCAATGGGAAAGACTCGCGCATATTCAAGAAATTCAGCTCGATCTTTTGGCTGAAATGAATAAAAAACGATAAAGATTTTCTGAGTTTCACGTGGAACATGAGTAGAGCGTTATAGATTGTTTTGCGGTAGGTCTGAAATTTCTTTATGATTTGCCGCCATGCTCCATTGCTGCTTCTACGACCATGCCTTTAAACGACAACTTTGTTTACGCTCCACCACAAGATCCACTTTCAATTCTATTTGAAGATGACGATTTAATTGTGGTTGATAAACCTGCGGGTCTGTTGTCGGTCATGGGACGGTTACCTGAGCATCATGACAGTGCTTATTTACGGGTGCTGGAAAAATTCCCTTTAGCTAAGGTTACGCATCGTTTAGATATGGCGACATCAGGCTTACTTATGTTTGCTAAACACCGTGATGCAGAAGTTGCGGTAAGTAAAATGTTTCAGGCCAGAACAGTCAAAAAACATTATATTGCTTTGGTGCAAGGCCAAGTCGCACAAGAGGGAAGCGTTGAGGTTCCACTCATTACCGACTGGGAAAATCGCCCAAGACAAATTGTACATTTTGAATTAGGTAAACACGCCAAAACCTTGTTTCAGCCCTTGGTTTATGATGAAAAAACAGATCAAAGTCGAGTATTGCTTGAACCTGTAACAGGACGTTCGCATCAGTTACGTGTGCACATGATGCATATAGGACATCCGATTATGGGGGATAAGTTATATCACCCTGAGCCTAAACGTTTTCACTTAAACCGCATGGCCTTACATGCCGCATATTTGGCTTTCCAGCATCCATTAAATGGAACGGATGTGGTGATTGAGTCACAAGTGCCTTTTTAAAATTTATATAATTAAAAAATTAATTTGATGCAATTGGGAACGGAATATATACCCAAACTGCAATAAAAGTCGGGTATTCTTGATGTCGAATAATATTAATACTGCGACAACAACAAGGAACACTTTATGACTCGTGACTACGAACAATTTCCAGATGACGATAACGGCAACGTACTTTGGCAAATGGCTGAAGATGGGGATGATTTAACCGAGCTGCATGAAATTGAATTTTCAATTGCTTTTCAAGATCAGAAAAATGCAGAGCAATGTGCACTCTATTTGCTTTACCAAGAACAAAAAGTTTCACTTTTTCAAGATGACTCTGTTGAGCCAAATGAGTGGGTGATTACCATCTTCGTTAACATGGAACCTGAGTATTCAGACATTGTTGACTTGGAACAATGGTTTGCCAGCATCGCTGAGAAATTTCAGGGCGAATATGATGGATGGGGCTGTATGGCCTATGTCTTTGAGGAAGACGAAGAAGATGACCTGTTGCAGTAAGGTCTAAAATAAAGAGTAGGAGATAATCATGAATTTATCTCAAAAACAAATTGCAGTACGGTTTTTAGAACTTGCCGCAGCTGGTGAAGTTGATGAAGCTTACAGCAATTATACTGCGCCGAACTTCAAGCATCACAACCCTTATTATGCGGGTGATGCGACTTCTTTGAAGGAAGGGATGCGTGAAAGTGCAATTGAAACTCCCAACAAAGTCTTTGATGTTCAACATGTCATTGAAGAAGGTGATTTGGTTGCTGTGCATTCAAAACTTGAAATGCAAATGAACGGCTTAACCACCTTGGCTGTGGTTCATATTTGTCGTTTTGAAAAGGGCAAAATTGCTGAGTTTTGGGATATTGGGCAAGTACAGCCCGACCCGCTCGTCAATGAAAATGGTATGTTCTAATAAAAAAGCCCGAAATAATTCGGGCTTTTTATTTATGTATCAATTAAAACTTCCATTGTGCTGAGATTGAAGCATTTAGTGGTTCACCTGGTTGAACCCATAAATCGCTATAGCTTGACACATAGTAAGTTTTGTCAAACAGGTTGTTCACATTCAGCTGATAACGTAAGCGGTCTGATGGAGCATAGTAACCATTTAAATTGACCAGCGTATAACTTGGTAAATTAAAGCCATTGTCTAGGTTATGCCCGCTGCGTTCACCGACATAGGTGAGGTTAGCTCCTACACCTGCTTTTCTCGGACCGTCTTGTAGAAACTCATAGTTGGTACTTACAGCGCCTTGGTGTTTTGGAACATTGCTCAGACGTGCACCTTTTGCCAAGTCTTGGTCTTTTTCAATTTGAGCATCGGTATAACTATAGTTGGCATTGATGAACCAGCGGTCAGTGATCTGACTATTTAAGTCAAACTCAATCCCTTTACTACTTACTTCGCCTGCTGCGGTTTGGAAGTCTTTGTTGATAGGATCTGTCGTCAGTACATTCTGCTTTTTCATTTTAAACAAAGCGAGACTCAGCACACTTTGGTCATTCATTTTATATTTGGTACCGACTTCATAGCTTTCACCTTTTTCCGGAGCAAAAGTCTGACTATTTCGGTTCATACCACTATTCATGGCAAATGAGCGGCCATAGTTGGTATAAAAAGCCCATTGGTCAGAGGCTTTAAAATTTACTCCAAAACGCGGACTATTTTGGTGAAGCGTCTGATTATTTTCGGTTTGTTTTATATGGTTTTTAAAGTCTTGTTCGACCTGATCAAAACGGTTGCCAAATAGTACACTCCATTGGTCATTGAAAAAGATCTGATCTTGTACATTAAGCGCAAAATAGCGTTGGCGCTCTTTGGTGTTGGTAAATGGATCTAAGCTAGGTAAATATTTGCCGTATTCAGGTTGGTAGATATCAATTGTGTTTGTTGAGCTTGTGCTGTGATTGCGACGAAGCTGGTTTTGCTTATAGTCGAGTTGACCAAGCTCGGTTGAAAGTAAAATTTCATGACGTCCCCAAGACGTATTAACCTTGCCAAGTAACTCTGTCTGAGCCAGAACATCTTCACTTGTATAGTCACGATAGCGACGTTGACGCTCTAAAGTACGACTATCGGCTTGCATACGTCGTGGTTCAGTTGCAAAGCCGACCATTCTGGCGTCTTTATAGCTGACTGCACTGTTTAGTTTCCAGTCAGGGTTAAACTCGTGACTAAGACGTAATTGGTAAAAGTAATCTTTTATTTTCAAATCGCCATCGTCAGGTTCACCTGTAAATGTTTTCGGGTCCATCACAAACTCATGATTGACTGTACTTACACCACGGTCAAAGGTTCCTTTGTGCTCAGTAAATTCACTATCAAAGTCGAGTTGCGTTTGGTCTGAAATTTTCCATGTGAGCTGTGGTGAAAAGAACCAACGTTCACTGCTGACATGATCACGGAAGCTTTGATTATCTTCGTGAGCCACGGCTACACGGTAAGCCAGTTCATCATTTATAGGCGCGGTATGTTCCAGACTAGTTCGGTATTGTTCTTGGGTATTAGCACGTAAGTTAACTTCACTTTCACTTTCCCATTGTGGTTTTTTACTATTGAGGTTAAGTAAACCTCCTGTTTCGCCGCGGCCATATAGCGCCGCCATTGGACCTTTTAAAAACTCTAAAGATTCAATATTTACTACATCTTTTGGAGCACTAATTCCTCGGTTGACACTCAAGCCGTTGCGGATCATTGAGGCACCTAAATTAGGGTCGGTACTAAAACCGCGGAAAGAGTAATTATCCCAAAAACCACCACCGAAACTATTTTGATGAAAAACCCCACTCACCAAGCTTAATGCGTCATCAATTCGTTGAACGTCTTGTTGTTCCATTATTTGTTTAGAAAGATAAGCACGGTTAAAAGGGACATCTAAAACATCGTGAGTAAATTTAGTTGCCGAGCTATTTTGGCTCACATCTTCTCGGGTGCTTTCGGCCTGAATGCGTATGGTCTCAAGTACCGTTGATGTTTCCTCTCCCCAAGTGAGGGTCGATATAAATGATAGACCTAACGAAGACAACAATCCTAATTTGTGTCGCATAAATAATCAGCCATAAAAAGACAAAAGGAATTAAATGTAATAGTATAACGTTACATTATTTTGTTGATTACTGCTATGTCTATAGAAAAAAATATTGAACGTTTACAGTCGATTGATGCTTTACGCGGTCTGGTCATCATTATTATGTTGCTCGACCATGTAAGAGAAACTTTCTATTTACATAAACAGGTTACCGATCCAATGGACGTAACAGTAACAGAACTGGCTTTATTTGGTAGTCGATTATTGGCACATATTTGCGCTCCAGTTTTTGTACTTTTAACCGGTATTTCTGCTTTTTTATTTCAATCAAAAAAACAAGATTTACAGCAGACACGTGCTTTTTTATTAAAGCGTGGCTTATTTTTGATTGCATTAGAGCTCACGCTGGTGAACTTTGCATGGACAGCAACTTTTCCACCCGAAGTCATTTATTTACAAGTGATTTGGGCGATTGGTATCAGTATGGTGGTGCTAGCGTGTTGTGTAAGTTTGCCTTTGCCTGTTCTTGCGGGCGCAGGTTTGGTTATTGTTTTTGGGCACAACTTGTTAGATTCGGTGCACTTCTCACAAGGCGTCTTACAAAATATATGGTTGGTTTTACATGACCGTGGTTGGATTGAGATTGCAGGCATCAAGCTTCGCACAAGCTATCCTGTTTTACCTTGGATTGGCGTGATTTTATTGGGCTATGCGCTAGGTCAGTTCTTTAGTTCAAAATATTCAGCAAAGCAAAGAAGCCGCACTTTACTTAGCCTTGGTTTAGTAAGTATTGGATTGTTTGTTTTACTGCGTTTTATCAATGTCTATGGCGACCAGCCGTGGCAACATTTTGAGTCATTACAACTGAGTCTCATGAGCTTTTTTAACCTCACCAAGTATCCGCCGTCTTTATTATTTATTTTGCTAAATGTTGGAATTGGCTTGCTTGTGCTCGTTGCTTTTGAGCGTATGCAGCAATATTCATTTCTAAAACCCTTGGTGGTGTTTGGCTCGGTGCCTATGTTCTTTTACTTACTGCATTTATATGTGTTGAAACTGATATATGTGTTTGCGCTAAATATGTGGGGAGCTAACTATGGGAGCTATTTGTCGGTCGGCCATGTATGGATGCTGTGGCTAATCACGATTGTACTGTCTTTTGCACTCTATCCAGCAGTTAAGTGGTTCTCGAAGTTCAAACATCAAAATAAACATATTTCGATTTTAAAATATTTCTAATTTTCAAAACTTGAGTAAAGCGAGTTCAATGGAGCTTCGCTTTACTTGCTTACATCTAGATATAGAGTTTCTTTGACTTCTTCCATAACCACATAACTGTGTGACGATGCCGAAGCAGGGAGTTTCTTTAGCAGATCTCCTAATAAGCGGCGATATGCACTCATTTCTTTTAAACGCGCTTTTACGAGGTAGTCAAATTCGCCTGAAATAAGGTGACATTCAAGCACTTCAGGAATCTCAACTAAATCTCTAGCCACCTGATCAAACACATCGCCAGATTTGGCAGATAACTTAATTTCTAAAAAGACAAGCAGGTTACGGTCCACAAAGGCTGGGTTTAGTCGAGCGTAATAACCCATGATAATGCCATCGCGTTCAAGACGCTTTACACGCTCCGAACAGGGGGTGGTCGACAGGTTAATTCTCGATGCCAATTCACTAATCGCAATTCGTCCTTCACGCTGCAAAATGTCCAGAATCATGCGATCTATACGATCTAAGGGGCGCATAGATATTTCCTCTTTTTTTTAAATTCTCGCGAGAAAAACATAAATTTACCTAGATTATAGCCTGAAAAACAGTGAAATAAACTATTGAAGCAGAAATATACTAGTTAAATAAACTGGTGTGCGTGAGGGAATGGAAATGCGCGTAATTGTTTTAGGTAGCGGCGTTATTGGAGTGGCAAGTGCCTATTATCTAGCTCAACAAGGAGCTGAGGTTACTGTTCTCGATCGCCAGTCAGGTCCTGCCGAAGAAACAAGTTTTGGTAATGCAGGTCAAATTTCGCCTGGGTATTCGACTCCTTGGGCAGCACCAGGAATTCCTTTTAAAGCTGTGAAATGGATGTTTCAACATCATGCACCGCTTGCGATTAATTTAGATGGCAGTATGTGGCAGTTACAGTGGATGGCGCAAATGCTGAAAAACTGTAATCCACAAAGTTATGCTGTGAACAAAGAGCGTATGATGCGCGTGGCTGAATACAGCCGTGACTGCTTACGTGAACTCAGAAAAGATACAGGCATTAATTACGAAAACCGTGCAAAAGGCACGTTGCAGTTATTCCGTAAAGAAGCGCAAATGGAAGCAGTTCAACGTGACATTAGCGTGTTACAAGAATGCGGCGTAAGCTACGAATTATTAAATGGCAACGAACTTGGTCGTGTAGAACCAGCGTTGGCAAATGCACAAGATAAACTTGTTGGTGGTTTACATTTGCCAAATGACGAAACAGGTGACTGTTATTTATTTACCAATGCTTTAGCTCAAATTGCTAAAGAGTTGGGTGTTAACTTTCAGTTCAACCAGAACGTAGAAAAATTGATTGTTGAAGGCGATGAAATTAAGGGCGTTCAGGTCAATGGTAAGGTCTTAACCGCAGATCGATATGTCTTAGCATTTGGTAGCTATTCACGTGATTTCTTGAAACCACTTGATCTACAGTTGCCTGTATATCCTGTGAAAGGTTATTCGTTGACGATTCCAATTGTTGACCCTGCTTTTGCTCCACAATCTACAGTGCTTGATGAAACCTATAAAATTGCGATTACTCGTTTTGACCAACGTATTCGCGTAGGTGGTATGGCTGAGTTAAGTGGCTTTAACTTAGGCCTGAATGAAGACCGCCGTGCAACATTGCAAATGGTGACTCAGGACTTGTTCCCGGGCGGCGATATGGCACAGGCGTCTTTCTGGACTGGTTTACGTCCAATGACACCAGACAGTACACCAATTATTGGCGCAACTCGCTTTAAAAATCTGTTCTTGAATACAGGTCACGGTACTTTAGGCTGGACCATGGCATGTGGTTCAGGAAAATTAATCAGTGACATTGTATTGAATCATAAGACTGATATCAGTACAGATGGTCTTTCAATTCAGCGTTATTCACACGCGCATGCTGCATAACGGACGTTAGGAAAGTAATCATGCCTCGTCCTATTACCGCAGTCATCCACCGTCAAGCCTTACAAAATAACGTGGCGGTGGTACGCAAGGCTATGCCAAACAGTAAGGTCTTTGCCGTTGTAAAAGCCAATGCTTATGGACACGGAATTGAACGTGTTTATGAAGCGTTTAAAGCAGCAGATGGCTTTGCCTTACTTGATCTTGATGAAGCAAAACGCATTCGTGCTTTAGGTTGGACAGGTCCAATTTTATTGCTCGAAGGAATTTTCTCTCCTCAAGATTTATTTGATTGTGTGCAATATCAACTCAGTTTCACCATTCATAGTGAAGCGCAAATTGAGTGGGTTGAAAACCATCCTTATCCTGCTCAATTTAATGTTTGCTTAAAAATGAACAGTGGTATGAATCGTCTTGGTTTTAAGCCACAACACTATGTTCAGGCTTGGGAACGTTTAAATAACTTGGCAAATGTCTCCAAGATTACGCACATGATGCATTTTTCAGATGCAGATGGCGAGCGTTTCGGCCAGCAAGGTATTGATTATCAAATCAATGCTTTTGAAGAAATTGTTAAGGATTTACCGGGTGAAAGATCGGTAAGTAATAGTGCGGCAATTCTGCGTTATCAAGACCAGCTCAAATCAGATTATGCCCGTAGCGGCATCATGCTCTATGGCAGCTCGCCAGACTACCCGACGCATAGTATTGCAGACTGGGGCTTACAACCCACCATGAGCTTACGCAGTGAAATTATTTCCGTTCAGCATTTAGAGCCGAATGAAAGTGTAGGGTATGGTTCAAACTTTGTCGCAGAGCAGCCCATGACGATTGGAATTGTCGCTTGTGGCTATGCTGATGGTTATCAACGTATTTCACCAACAGGTACGCCTGTTTTAGTGGACTCAGTCCGCACTCGCACAATTGGTCGTGTCAGCATGGATATGTTGGCAGTCGATTTAACAGGTATTGAAAGTGCCAAAGTCGGCAGTGAAGTCGTGCTTTGGGGCCAATCAAGTACAGGCGTCGTTTTACCTATTGATGATGTCGCAGTTTCATCCGGTACGGTGGGCTATGAACTGATGTGTGCTGTCACCGCCCGTGTTCAATTTATTAATCAGGTATAAGGAAATCCGAATGTCTAATTCAGATATACAAAAGATTAACACTAACGAAGTCATGAGCGCCGTGACTGTTTTTAACAAAGTAGTTTATCTGTCAGGTCAGGTACCTAAAAATACCGAGCAAGACGTGGCAGGCCAAACTCGTGAAATTCTTGCAACGATTGATGAACTTTTGGCATTAGCCAATACCGACAAATCTCGCTTGCTCTCTGCACAGCTCTATTTAAAAAATCTTTCTGACTTTTCAACCGTAAATGCAATTTGGGTTGACTGGTTAAAAGGGTGTGTTGCTCCATCGCGTGCCACAATTCAGGCCGACTTGGTCAATCCAGATTGGTTAATTGAAATTGCCGTGACGGCAGCACAAAAGTAATTCGTTTTTACTCCAAAAATGATGATGTATCTAACAGAAGGAAGATAGATACGGTTTAACCAGTCATTTTTGGTGAACAGATTCAGTGACCTAGGCATACGGTTCGATTTTCGCCATAGGTTGCTGATCTTAACAAAGGAATTCAAAAAGGAATTTTAATATGACAACGGCTCGTCATTCAGATACGGAAAATTCTCCTGATCATCTGCAACGAAAACTGTCTAACCGTCATTTACAACTGATTGCAATTGGCGGTGCAATTGGAACTGGCCTATTTATGGGTTCGGGCAAAACCATCTCCCTCGCAGGTCCTTCAATTCTTTTGATCTATATGATTATTGGAGGAATGTTCTTTTTCTTAATGCGTGCAATGGGCGAGTTGCTCCTTGCAAATCTGCATTACAAATCTTTTGTTGATATGGCTCATGACTTGATTGGTCCTTGGGCTGGTTATTATTTGGGCTGGACTTATTGGTTAGGTTGGGTGCTGGTGGGTATTGCGGACCTTTCAGCGGTCATTAACTATTTAGGTTTCTGGCTGCCTGACGGTGCAAGTTTCTCACCAATACAGCAAGCCATGATTAGTGCAGGCTGTGTATTGTTTGTGATGGGTCTTAACCTACTAACAGTACGTCTATTTGGTGAAATCGAATTCTGGTTTGCTCTTATTAAGATCTTGGCGATTATTGGCCTGATCGGAGTGGGCGGCTACATGATTTTCAGCCATTTCCAAGCTCCGCAAGGCGCTGTTGCAAGCATCAGTAATGTTTGGTCACATGGCGGTTTATTCCCGAAAGGTACAGAAGGTTTCTTGGCAGGATTCCAGATTGCTGTATTTGCTTTTGTCGGAGTGGAACTTGTAGGTACGACGGCTGCTGAAACCAAAGACCCGCAGAAGAACTTACCGAAAGCAATTAATGCGATTCCAGTACGTATTATTTTGTTCTATGTATTGGCACTGTTTATTGTGATGTCGGTAACCCCTTGGGATCACATTCGTGCAGATAAAAGTCCGTTTGTTGAGTTGTTCTTAAATGCGGGTATTCCGGTTTCTGCAATCATCATGAACTTGGTGGTGCTATCTTCGGTCATGTCTTCAATGAACAGCGGCGTGTTTTCAACTAGCCGTATGTTGTTTGGTTTATCAAAAGACGGTCAGGCACCTGGTGCATTTGGTCGTTTATCAAAACGCGCAGTTCCTTCAAATGGTTTGATTTTCTCTTGTACCTTTATCATGGGCGGAGCGGTGCTTCAGTACTTTGTTCCAAACACGATGGAAGCATTTACTTTGGCAAGTTCACTTTGTGTGATTCTATTCATTAGTGTCTGGAGCCTCATCATGGTGTGCTATTTACGCTACCGTAAATTACGTCCTGAATTACATGAAAAATCAACATTCAAAATGCCAGGTGGCGTTTGGATGAGTTATGTTGTTTTGGCATTCATGCTTTTCACTTTAGTTATTTTGGCATTAGAGCCAGATACATTGAAAGCTTTATACGTCAGTCCAGTATGGCTGGTCATTTTAGGTGTTACCTATCATGTGCTCTATAAACCACGTATGAAAAAACTAGGACGTGAACTCGTCAACGATCATTAAGTTTTATTAAAAAGCCAATCAATCATGATTGGCTTTTTTTATTTTTATTAGATTTTTTATCGGAATAATATTGTTTATTTTTGGATCAATAGAGCAGTTTGGAGAGTGTTGGCAAAGTACATATAGCAGGATCACATGCTACACTTCGGCTAATCTGGAAACCCAGATTGATTAATTAAAATTGCCGTGAAGGCAGTACATAAATAATGTGACTTAAAAAAATCAGGACAAACGTTTTATCAATTAAGGAAAAAATATACTTGAACATCTTGTCCTGAGGTATAGACTCAGCAACCCACGATATACGGTTCGTTTTTCTCCCTATAGGTTGCTGATTTAAGTTAAGCAAAATATAAAAAGGACTTCTAATATGACAATGGTTCATCATTCTGATGAGGCAAGCTCCCCTGATCATTTACAACGGAAATTAAATAATCGCCATCTACAAATGATTGCAATTGGCGGTGCAATTGGAACCGGCTTATTTATGGGCTCGGGCAAAACCATCTCCCTCGCAGGTCCTTCAATCCTCGTTATCTACATGATAATTGGTGGCATGTTCTTTTTTCTGATGCGTGCATTGGGTGAACTACTGCTTGCCAACTTACATTACAAATCATTTGTCGATATGGCTTATGATTTGATCGGACCATGGGCTGGCTACTATATCGGCTGGACTTATTGGTTAGGCTGGGTACTGGTCGGTATTGCTGATTTGTCTGCGGTCATTAACTATTTAAGTTTCTGGCTGCCCGAAGGTGCCAGTTTCTCACCCATGCAACAAGCCATGATTAGTTCAGGCTGTGTACTATTCATTTTAGGGCTTAACCTTCTTACCGTTAAGCTATTTGGTGAAGTTGAATTTTGGTTCGCACTCATTAAGATTTTAGCCATTATTGGCCTGATTGGAGTAGGTGGCTACATGATTTTTACTCATTTCCAAGCTCCGCATGGTGAGGTTGTGAGTGTAAGTAACGTGTGGTCTCATGGCGGCATATTTCCAAAAGGTGTAAGTGGATTTTTGGCAGGTTTTCAGATTGCCGTGTTTGCCTTCATTGGCGTTGAATTGATTGGTACAACGGCTGCTGAAACGAAAGATCCACAAACGAATCTGCCAAAAGCGATTAATGCTATTCCATTACGTATTATCCTGTTCTATGTTTTGTCGCTCTTTATCGTTATGTCAGTGACACCTTGGGATCATATCCGTGCAGATAAGAGCCCATTTGTTGAGTTGTTCTTAAATGCGGGTATTCCGATTTCAGCCATCATTATGAACTTGGTCGTACTGTCTTCGGTGATGTCTTCAATGAACAGCGGCGTATTTTCAACTAGTCGTATGCTGTTCGGTTTATCAAAAGATGGGCAGGCACCGAGTGCATTGGGCCGTTTATCAAAACGTGCAGTGCCATCAAACGGCTTAATCTTCTCATGTATTTTCATTATGGGCGGGGCGGTGCTTCAGTACTTTGTTCCAAACACGATGGAAGCATTTACCCTGGCAAGTTCACTCTGTGTAATTTTATTCATTAGCGTGTGGATTTTAATCATGGCGTGCTATTTACGTTATCGTAAAACTCGTCCTGAACTTCATGCCGCATCAACATTTAAAATGCCAGGTGGCGTGCTGATGGCTTATGTCGTTATTGCATTCTTCTTATTTACTTTGGTGATTTTGGCACTCGAGCCAGATACATTAAAAGCGGTATACGTGAGTCCACTATGGTTGGTGGTTTTAAGCGTAACTTATTTTGTGTTCTATAAACCACGCATCAAAAAATTAGACCAAGAACTCGTTTAATGAACTATAAATGATTTTAAAAAAGCCAATCGATCATGATTGGCTTTTTTATTTAGGTTCTTTAATCAACCAACAAATGCTGATATTTGTCAGCTTGTTTACGTAGATAATCCCAAACTAACTTAATGCGTGGTTCATGTTGTAAATCAACAAAGGTCAGCATCCAAAACGTATGGGTAAAGCGAACTTGTTGCTCTAACACTTCTTCAAGTTCCGGTTTATCATCTGCCAAAAACTTGGGCAAAATCGCAAGTCCTGCGCCAGCACTCACCGCAATTTGTTGAGCCAAAATACTGCTGCTACGGAAGTTGGCATTCAGCTTTAAAGGTAAACGTTCTAGACAGTACAGTTCAGGGCTATATACCAGATCATCAATATAGTTCACAAAGCGATGTTGGGTTAAATCTTCTAAGGCTCGGATAGGCGGGTTTTGGGTCAGATAGTTTTTGCTACCATAAATTTTTAAACAATAATCTGATAATCGCGTAATGATGTAAGGGCCAGACGTAGGACGATCAATTGACACCACAATATCTGCCTCACGGTGTGAAAGCTTAATCATTTTTGGCACTGGAATTAGGTCGATGGTGAGCAGTGGGTATTGAATCGAGAACTCAGCCAGTAAGCGAGCTAAAAACGCAGTACCAAAACCTTCAGGTGTGCCAATTCGCACACGACCTTGCAAAGGTTGATGTGGTTTCTCAATTTGTAAGAAAGCTTGTTCCATTTGCTCAACTCGAGGAACAAGTGCCATCCCTTCGAGTGTCAACTCATAACCTGTCGCTTCACGCTTAAACAGTGTTGTACCCAAAGCAAGTTCTAGGGCCTGAATCCGTCTAGCAACCGTACTGTGCTCGACACCAATAATCCGCGCAGCATTGGTCAAAGTTTTAGTCCGAGCTAAAACCAGAAAAAAATGTAGATGATCCCAATCCACTTTCATTTTTGTTGTCATCCTTGTGCATATTTGCACAACAATCGTGCATGAATTTCCGTTGGTGGTCAAAGTTTTCTTTGCTAGTCTCAATTGAAACTGGAATAAAGAAAATACATAGATAAGTATTTTCTAATAATTGAACACAATAAAAATATGGCCTACGGAGAGGTTATGAACACAATCCAAAAAATCGAATTGGAAACCGCTAAATTACTCATTAACGGAAATTTTATCGAATCTGAAACACAGGAATGGCAAGACATTATTAACCCTGCGACTCAGGAAGTGATTGGTCGTGTACCATTTGCAACGGTTAAAGAAGTTGACGCTGCTATTCAAGCTGCACAAGATGCCTTTGCTTCTTGGCGTCAGACCCCAATTCAGGCACGTATGCGCATCATGCTTAAGTTACAAGACTTAATCCGTGCCAACATGAAAGAAATTGCACAAGTACTAACGGCTGAACAAGGTAAAACCTTGGCAGACGCTGAAGGCGATATTCAACGTGGTCTAGAAGTGGTTGAACATGCCTGTTCGGTCGGCACTTTGCAAATGGGTGAATATGTTGAAGGTGTGGCACGTGGTGTAGACACTTATACCTTGCAGCAACCTTTGGGTGTCTGTGCGGGTATTACGCCGTTTAATTTCCCAGCCATGATTCCACTTTGGATGTTCCCAATGGCAATCGTGTGCGGCAATACCTTTGTTTTAAAACCATCAGAACAAGATCCGTTATCAACCATGATGCTGGTTGAGCTTGCGATTCAAGCAGGTGTTCCAGCGGGCGTACTCAACGTTGTGCATGGCGGTAAAGAAGTAGTTGACCGTTTGTGTACCCATAAAGATATTAAAGCGATTTCATTTGTAGGCTCAACTGCGGTTGGCACACATGTTTATAACCTTGCAGGGCAACATGGTAAACGCGTCCAGTCGATGATGGGTGCAAAAAACCATGTTGTGGTCATGCCTGATGCCAATAAAGAACAAACTTTAAATGCTTTGGTGGGCGCAGCGTTTGGTGCTGCTGGGCAACGCTGTATGGCATTGTCGGTTGCAGTCATGGTCGGTGACAGCAAAAAATGGATTCAAGAGTTAGTTGAAAAAGCGAAAACCTTAAAAGTAAACGCAGGCCATGAGCCAAACACTGACATTGGCCCTGTCATTTCAAAACGTGCTAAAGCGCGAGTGTTAGACTTAATTAATAGCGGTGTTGAGCAAGGTGCAGAGTTGCTACTCGATGGTCGTGATGTTCAAGTACAAGGTTATGAATCAGGTAACTTCGTGGGGGCAACGATTTTTAGTGGCGTAAATACCGACATGCGTATTTATAAAGAAGAAATCTTTGGTCCAGTTCTTTCAATTATTTGTGTAGACACACTTGATGAAGCGATTGCGCTTATCAACACCAACCCATTTGGTAACGGGGTAGGTCTATTTACACAAAGCGGTGCCATTGCACGTACTTTCCAAAACTTAATTGATATTGGTCAAGTCGGTATCAACATTCCAATTCCTGTGCCAGTGCCTTTCTTTAGTTTTACCGGTTCAAGAGGTTCGAAACTGGGTGATTTGGGGCCATACGGCAAACAAGCTGTGCAGTTCTATACCCAAACCAAAACCATTACCAGTCGCTGGTTTGAAGATAGCCATGAAGTTGGCAGTGTAAATACAACAATTAGTTTACGTTAAGGGGATCACGGATGAATATCGCCTTTATCGGTCTAGGCAATATGGGCGGCAGAATGGCCCATAACCTACTAAAAGCCGGAATCAAAGTTTATGGTTATGACCTCAGTGAAGTTGCTATTCAGCACTTTGCCGAGGCAGGTGGCATAGTCTGCGACAGCCCGCAGGCAGCAGCTAAACAAGCTGATGTCGTTATTAGCATGTTGCCTGCGGCCAAGCATGTTAAAGAAGTTTACTTGGGTGGAAATGGTGTTTTAGAAGTACTAAAAGCAGGTAGCTTATGCATTGATAGCAGTACCATTGACCCACAAACCATTAAAGACATTGCTGCTGTTGCGCATAGTAAAAATATTAAAATCTGTGATGCACCCGTCTCTGGTGGAACAATTGGTGCTCAAGCAGGAAGCTTAACCTTTATGGTGGGTGCCGATGATCAAACCTTTAACGAAGTAAAACCTGTGCTCAGCCACATGGGCAAAAATATTGTTCATTGTGGTGATGTCGGCGCAGGTCAAATTGCCAAAATCTGCAACAACCTGATTTTAGGTATTTCAATGGCTGCTGTTGCCGAAGGTATGGCACTCGGTGTAAAGCTGGGCATCGACCCACAAGCATTGGCAGGCGTCATTAACACCTCAAGCGGTCGTTGCTGGAGCTCGGATGTGTGTAACCCATGGCCACATATTAATGAAAATGCGCCAGCATCTCGAGGTTACCAAGACGGCTTTGCAACTCAGCTGATGCTAAAAGATTTGGGTCTTGCAGTAGAAGCGGCAGGCCAAGTTAAACAGCCAGTTGTATTAGGTGGTATGGTGCAGCAGCTCTATCAGCAAATGTGCATGCGCGGTAATGCCAATCTCGATTTTTCGAGCATTATTCAGCAATACCTGCCACAAGAGGCATAACGGTAAAGCCAAAGGATGGCTTTAAACACATTAAACCCTGTCGTGAATAACAACAAATCCGGACTGAGGGAAAAGAAATGATGGATTATCAAAATGCTGCACAGACTTTCGATTTGGAAAGCACTGCAAAACAGATGTTATCAGGTTCACTTGATGCCTTAAATGCTTGTTATGAATGCTGTGATCGACACGCAGATGGCGACAAAATTGCACTGTATTGGCAAGGAAAAGACGGACGAAAAGAGCAATATACCTTCCGTGAATTAAAAGAGTGGTCAAGTCAGTTTGCCAACTTTCTAAAATCACAAGGTGTAAAAGCAGGCGACCGTATTTCAGGTCTATTACCAAGAACACCCGAATTGATCGTGACTATTTTTGCAGCTTGGCGAATTGGTGCTGTCTATCAACCACTATTTACTGCATTTGGCCCAAAAGCGATTGAGCACCGTATTCAGCTTGCACAAAGTAAGCTGGTGGTGACCGATATGGGCAACCGTAGCAAGCTTGATGAAATTGAAAATTGCCCTGCAATTGTGACGGTGGCCGATGCACAAGGTACTCCGCTTAAAGCAGGTGATTTTAACTTTTGGAATGAAGTAAAACAGCAGTCTGATCAATGCGATCTGGTTATGCGTAGTATCCAAGATCCTTTCTTGCTCATGTTTACTTCAGGCACTACAGGTCCTGCTAAACCCTTGGAAGTGCCATTAAAAGCACTAATTGCCTTTGGTCGATATATGCAAGATGCCATTGGTTTAACCGAAGAAGATTCATTCTGGAATATTGCCGATCCAGGTTGGGCGTATGGTCTGTACTATGCGATTACTGGGCCGTTATTCTTGGGTCACGCTACTTTGTTTTATGAAGGTGGTTTCAGCACAGATAGCTTATGCCAAATTGTGAAAGATTATAAAGTTAACAACTTGGCAGGTGCACCAACGGCTTACCGTATGATGATGGCGGCTGATCCAGCACAAATGACGCCGTTAAAAGGGCAGTTCCGTGTAGTGAGCAGTGCAGGCGAACCACTGAATCCAGAAGTAATACGTTGGTTTAAACAAGTGCTTGATGCTCCGATTTATGACCATTACGGACAAACTGAAGTGGGCATGGTGGTGTGTAATCATCATGGTTTAAAACATGAAATTCATGCTGGTTCAGCAGGTTTCCCAAGTCCGGGCTATCGCGTTGCTATTGTCAATGAACAAGGTGAAGAACTTCCGCCAGATACACCGGGAATTTTAGCAGTCGACATTAGCCAGTCTCCAATGATGTGGTTCGGCGGCTATAAAGAAAGTCGTAAATCGCCCTTCATTGGTCACTACTATTTAACTGGCGACACTGCCGAGTTACATGCCGATGGCAGCATGAGCTTTGTAGGGCGCAGTGATGATGTAATCACTACATCGGGTTATCGTATTGGACCTTTCGATGTAGAAAGTGCTTTGCTTGAACACGACGCTGTGATTGAAGCAGCAGTGATTGGTGTGCCTGATCCGGACCGTACCGAAGTGGTTAAGGCATTCGTAATTTTAGCTGTGGATGCTCAACCTTCCGATACACTTGCTGAACAACTCAGTCAATTTGTAAAAAAACGGCTTTCTGCACATGCTTACCCACGTTTAGTTGAATTTGTGAGTGAATTACCTAAAACTCCAAGTGGTAAAATTCAGCGCTTTTTATTGCGTAATCAAGAAATTGCTAAACAACAAGCTAAAGCAGGGTAAAGGAAATAATAATGCAATTTACCGAAGAACAATTACTCATTCGTGATATGGCGAAAAGTTTCGCCCAAGAACAAATCAAGCCTAATGCCAGTGATTGGGACCGAGACGGGACATTCCCGAAAGATACCTTAGCTCAAATGGGGCAACTCGGTTTTATGGGAATGCTTGTTTCAGAGCAATGGGATGGTTCTGACACGGGTAACTTAGCCTATGTACTGGCGCTTGAAGAAGTTGCGGCAGCAGATGGCGCAACCTCGACCATCATGAGTGTACATAACTCGGTTGGCTGTGTGCCTATTTTAAAGTTTGGTACTGACGAGCAAAAAGAGCGCTTTTTAAAACCTTTAGCACAAGGCGAAATGATCGGCGCTTTTGCCTTAACTGAACCACATACTGGCTCAGATGCAGGAGCCATTAAAACCCGAGCAGTGAAAGATGGTGACGATTACATCTTAAATGGTGCCAAGCAGTTTATTACCTCTGGTGATAATGCAGGTGTCATTATTGTGTTTGCTGTGACCGATCCGAGCGCAGGTAAAAAGGGTATTAGTGCCTTTTTAGTCCCACGCGAGACGCCAGGCTATGAAGTGATTCGTGTTGAAGAAAAACTAGGTCTGCATGCTTCAGATACGTGTCAGATTGCGCTGACAGATGTACGCATCCATAAAAGCTTAATGCTGGGTAAAGAAGGCGAAGGCCTGAAAATCGCTCTTGCCAATTTAGAAGGTGGTCGTATTGGTATTGCGGCGCAAGCAGTCGGTCTAGCACGTGCGGCACTCGAAGAAGCAACTCGTTATGCCAAAGAGCGTATTACTTTTGGAAAACCAATTTTTGAGCATCAAACCATCGCGTTTCGCCTTGCTAGTATGGCAACTGAAATTGAAGCAGCGAGACAACTGGTTCACTACGCTGCGCGTTTAAAAGAAGCAGGTCAACCATGTCTCAATGAAGCTTCAATGGCCAAGTTATTTGCTTCAGAAATGACTGAGCGTGTGTGTTCGAGTGCACTACAAGTGTTTGGTGGCTATGGCTACCTGAGAGACTTCCCAATTGAACGTATTTATCGTGATGCCCGTATTTGCCAAATTTACGAAGGCACGAGTGATATTCAGCGTTTAGTCATCGCACGTAGTCTATAAAATCAGAACAAGGAATAAATAATGCAGTGGCAAAGTATTTTATTAGAAAAGCGTAATAGGGTTGGACTGATTACATTAAATCGTCCTCAAGCGCTCAATGCTTTAAACAGCGAATTAATTAGTGAAATTAATCAGGCATTAGATCAGCTCGAAAAAGACCGCGAAATTGGTTGCATCGTATTGGCAGGCTCAGAAAAAGCTTTTGCCGCAGGAGCTGACATTAAAGAAATGGCTGATTTGGCATTTCCTGATATTTATTTAGATGACTTTTTTCATCTTGCAGACCGTATTGCACAGCGCCGTAAACCTCTAATTGCAGCGGTGAGTGGCTATGCATTGGGTGGTGGCTGTGAGTTGGCGCTGATGTGTGATTTTATTTATTGTGCTGATAACGCCAAGTTTGGTTTACCCGAAGTCACTTTAGGTGTAATTCCGGGTATTGGTGGCACACAACGCTTAACCCATGCGATTGGTAAAGCCAAAGCAATGGAAATGTGTCTTACCGCTCGTCAAATGGGCGCTGTAGAAGCAGAGCAAAGTGGTTTAGTCGCGCG
Organism: Acinetobacter sp. TG2027; assembly: GCF_000302435.1. NCBI lineage: Bacteria > Pseudomonadati > Pseudomonadota > Gammaproteobacteria > Moraxellales > Moraxellaceae > Acinetobacter > Acinetobacter sp. TG2027. Next base: position 107,622 of record NZ_AMJN01000001.1, read on the forward strand.
TGTATTTAGTAAAGAAGAATTACTTGAACAAACCTTGCAAGCCGCTGAAAAAATTGCGGCACGATCTTTAACTGCAAACATGATGCTTAAAGAAACCATCAACCGCGCTTTTGAGGTGAACCTCACTGAAGGCTTACGTTTTGAAAGACGTATGTTCCATTCAATATTTGCAACATTTGACCAAAAAGAAGGAATGCAGGCATTCGTTGAAAAACGAAAGGCAAATTTTAAAAATCAATAAGAGATCAATAAAATGAATACAGAAAATCACTTAATGATTGAGCAACAAGGTAAGTTGGGCATTATTACCTTAGACCGTGTGACTCATCTCAATGCATTGTCGCTAGATATGATTAAAAGTATTGGCGCCCAATTGGAACTGTGGAGAAATGATGCTGCTGTTCAGGCAGTGTTAATTAAGTCAAATAGCCCGAAAGCCTTCTGTGCAGGTGGAGATATCCGCTATCTCTATGACAGTTATAAAAATGGCACGGCCGATTACAAAGGCTACTTTAGTGCCGAATATAAAATGCTAAATATACTGCGTGAATATGAAAAGCCAATCATTGTTGTGCTTGATGGCTATGTATTAGGTGGCGGTTTTGGCTTGGCTCAGGCTTGCCACATTGTGGTGAGCAGTGAAAAATCCAGATTTGCCATGCCTGAAACAGCGATTGGCTTTTTCCCAGATGTTGGTGCAACTCATTTCCTTTCTCGCCTTGATGATATTGGTGTTTATATGGCCATTACGGGTGAGCAGATCAGCAGTAGTGATGCGCTTTACCTCGATTTAATTGACTATCATGTGCCAAGCGAGCAGTTACAAGCGTTGCAAGATGCTCTCGTTGAAGCGCCAAGTTTAAGCAAAGAGGGAATTGAACGCATCATTACCCGATTTATTACTCGCCCTGCCGAAAGCGAATTAAAACAATTGGCAGAAGGTATTCGTAAACACTTCGGATATCAGCATTTAGATGAAATCGAACAAAGTCTTGAAAATGAACAAGATGAAAGCTTAAAAACTTGGGCAAGTAAGATGCTTAGTATTTTGCAACAGCGCTCATTTATTGCCAAACAAACCAGTTTAAAACTGCAACATTTAGGCCGTGGGCTTTCTTTACCACAGTGTATGCAGCTTGAACGTGATTTACAGGATATCTGGTTTGAGCATGGTGACTTTATTGAAGGTGTGCGTGCTCTCATTGTCGATAAAGACAAACAACCACAGTGGCAAGAACGTAATTCGAAATTTGAGCCAATTTTAGAAAAATTGAGCTAAACCGAATTACAAAAACATAAAAAGCTTAAGGAGATAAAGCGAGACCTGAAAATGCTTATGGTCAGGGCTGGTCATAAGCATAAAAAAGATAAAACAAGAAAATCTAAAAAGGATATTACGATGCAATCAATACATGGAAACGGTTCAAATACTAAAAAGTCGTCACATCGATTAGCAGGTATCTCTAGCATGGTCGGCACCACCATTGAGTGGTATGACTTTTTTATTTACGGTGCGGCGGCGGCGCTCATTTTTAATAAGCTATTTTTCCCAAATCTGGATGCACTTACCGGCGTGCTTGCTGCATTTGCCACCTATGCCGTTGGATTTATTGGGAGACCGTTAGGAGGCTTAGTCTTTGGTCATTTTGGTGACAAGATTGGCCGTAAATCGATGTTGCTACTGACCTTGATGCTCATGGGGATCCCAACCGTACTGATTGGCTTATTACCGACTTATGAATCAATTGGATATTGGGCTGCGATTGGTTTGGTTGTCTTGCGATTCATTCAAGGGATGGCAATGGGGGGTGAATGGGGCGGTGCTGTACTGATGGCCGTTGAACATGCTCCCGAAGGTGGTAAAGGGTTCTGGGGAAGTTTGCCTCAAGCCAGTACAGGTGGTGGTTTAATGCTAGCCTCAATTGCACTAGGACTAGTGTCGTTATTACCTGAAGAAGCGCTGTTTAGCTGGGGTTGGCGTTTACCATTTCTTGCCAGTATTATTTTACTGGCAGTAGGTTGGTATATTCGTGTAAAAGTGCCAGAGTCACCAGATTTCGAAAAAGTAAAACAGCAGTCTGAAGAAGTCAAAGTTCCTGCTTTACAGGTTTTTAAAAACCATCCAAAGCAACTCATCACCATTATTTTGGCTCGCGCTGCCGAAAATGCATGGTTCTATATTGCTTCAACATTTACTTTGGCTTATACCACCGCACAACTTGGAATCCCGCGCCAAGACATTTTATTTGCCACCATTTGCGGCGCAGCCGTCATTTTATTTATGACGCCTTTATGTGGACATTTGTCGGATAAAGTCGGCCAACGCAATATGTTTATGTTTGGCCTATGCATATTGGCGCTTTACTGCTATCCATTTTTTACCATGCTCAATACAAAAGTTCCGGTATTAGTGTGGACAGCAATTGTTTTGGCAATTGGTGTTGTGTTCCCAATTATGTATGCGCCGCAAGCTCAGCTTTTTGCACGTCAATTTCCAGCGGAAATTCGTTATAGTGGAATCTCGATTTCGGTACAGTTGGCTGGCGTATTAGGTGGCGGTTTAGCACCAATGATTGCTACTAAATTATTGAGTGTCGGGCAGGGTAATCCATATCTAATTATGCTTTATATTGGAAGTATGGCTGTAGTCGCAATTATATCGACGTCATTTATGCCGCGTGATTGGAGTGTTAAAACGGATGAAGCTTATTATAAAAAGTCGAATTTAAATTTAAAAACCAAAATTGATTAATAGCTATTAATGTTTCTTAATCGTATTGCTACCTAACTATATAAAAATTGGGACTCATGCCAAAAATATGTATGAGTCCCAAATAAGAAATTAAATATCAATCAAGCATGCAAACATCGCATAGCCATCAATAACCATGGGTGGGCCTGCACGATGAGCACGAAAACCCGCAGCACGTAATAACCGTTCTACCCCCAGAGGAGAGGTGGTAATGAGTTGTTTTGCACCTTGTTCTCTTGCAAAGTTGATAGATTCTTGCAGAATTGCAATAGAGACGGGCGATGACACAGCTTGACTAGCTGAAGATGGCGGATTCGAGAAATCTACTGCTGAGAATCTTGATAACTCCCAAATTTCTGGTGAGCAAGGAATAGGCATTCCATTAAGTAATTGAGGAAATATCTCACCAAGTAAATAAGGTTGAGTAGTCGGTAGTAATCTGGCACAACCAATAATATTAGATTCTCTATCTTGAGCGACGACATAGGCGGTATCGACTTTGTCAAACTGATCTAGTTCTTCATTATTAGGACAGTTCAACTCCCAACCTAAATATTCAACAAATACCCTATAGCGGTAATTTTTAAATTTAGTATATAGGCCTTCTGAAAAATTATTTTGAAATCCAGCAATAACATTCATTACAAGTGCTTCCACTTATTTTTCAAGTGACTTTACTTAACAGGTGGGGAAGCGGTAACTGTAAGAATTTACAGGTTTCTAAGAGAAATATGGAGTTAATTTAGCCATTGTTTGGGTTGTATTGATTTGGGCATAAATGAACTGTTCCCAGAACAAAGTATCGATTTTCTTTTCAATTAGTGTTTCAGTAACTTTAAATCCAATATCTGTACCAGATACATCAACAAGCATAATATTGCTTCGAGGCAGTCCAATTCTTTTTATACTCGTGATGCCATTGTACTCAATAAATTCCCAATCCCATCCCGTACTTAAAGCTGGGGTCAGTGATGTTGCCCATTCAGTAAAACCATAATAGAGAATTTGAGAATCTTCAATTTGTGTTGATTCAACAATAGATATGAGGTGTTGGAGTGGATAGTTCATAAGCTGATTTTCATTCAGTCGAATAAAACCATCTGCTGATATTGAGAAATGAGGAGGGATGGTGACCATGCTACCTGTTCAAGTGACTTGAATTGGGGTTCAATGGATAAATAACATAAATTATTGCCAATAAAATACTGTTATGTTTAACAGGTTAAATGTAATTGTATGGCATACACCGTTAAGCTGTTCTTACTAGAGAGTTATTCAGCCTTTAAGGCTTACTTATGAAAAAACAAGAATTTTGTAGTTTTAATATGCAAACTGCCTTTTAAAAAATGCTAAATAGATTGGAGTTGTTGTAGATCTTTTAGTGTGCATCAAGTCTCATTGTTAAAATAATAATTCTAAGCAAGGTGAGTTGTAATGTAATTGCTTGATTTATTAAATTATTAAAGGTGTGTTTAGTTTCTTTGTATAATAATTAGTAAAATTATATCGGCTAGATAGGTGATAGAAAATATTGTTTAATTAAATTAATGAAAACTGAATATTAATAATAATTAATAGATCTTCTGATCTTTTTTAAAATACTTATTTTTTGGAATAAAATGCATCCTGTAAAATTTAATTTTTCAAGCATAATTCGCACATGGAATATAACAACCTTAGAAGCTCTCATAAATTTAGTTTGTCTGAATAATTTGCAACCATATCTGGCTTAAAAGAGTTGTTAATTAGATGATGAGTTCAAAATCTGAAATTGAGAAATCAGATAAATAAAATTAGGTATCTAAAAGCTTTGTTGAAATAAAGGTAAACGAAGAGACCTACGCTTCAATTGGATTGTTTGAATTCACAATATGCAACTGAACAAAAAATGATTTGTGAATGGAGTCTAATGAGAGTAAATGGAAAATTGGCAAGAGGATTTATTATCAGAATTTCTGATCGTAAAAAATGAATACCAGCTGTTTGAGATCGTTAAATCTACAGCTTCAAAGCTTGGATTTGATTATTGTGCTTATGGTATGCAGTCGCCATTATCTATTGCTGAACCAAAAACGATTATGTTGAATAATTATCCAGAAGCATGGCAAAAGCGGTATATGGAACAGCAATACGTGAAGATAGATCCAACTGTGCAGCATTGTATGGTATCACTTCAACCTCTTGTCTGGTCGAGCCAATTTGCAAAGACACAAGAAGAAAAAGATTTCTGGGAGGAGGCACGCTCTTATGGCCTTAATGTCGGTTGGGCTCAGTCAAGCCGTGACTTTATTGGAACCAGAGGGATGTTAACACTCGCAAGATCCAATGACCAATTGTCGGAAAAAGAGCAAAAGGCACAATATACAAATATGTATTGGTTGTCTCAAACAGTGCATTCTAGCATTGCTAAAGTTGTAAATGAGGTGGAATTTGCTCAGTTTAATCTTTATTTAACGAACCGAGAAAAAGAGGCACTGCGTTGGACTGCTGAGGGTAAAACGTCAGCAGAAATTGCCCAGATTCTAGGGGTGACTGAAAGAACAGTAAATTTTCACCTCGGAAACTCAATGCAGAAGTTAAATGTGAATAATAAAATTTCAGCAGCTATCCGAGCTGTGATGTTAGGACTTTTATAAAGTATACCTATAAATAATACATCTGAATAAAGTAAATACTTGTAATATTTATATTTTAAATCAATCGTTACCACAACTTGTTATAAAAGCTATTTATTTGAGTTTTATTTTAAAATTAAACCAAATGGGAAAATTTAATTCCATATTATTTTATTATTCATAATCTTATATGGGTGTTAAAAGTAATTATATTAATTTTAAAAGTTTGTATTGGTTGTAGGAAATTATAATATTGAAATATGATTTATTTTTAAATGAATAATATGGGTAGATTGTTAATATATACTTAAGTGGTCTATTGGTATGTCAAATAAGAATTAAATATCTATAAAATAATTATGCCAACTAATAAGTCGCTTATGGATTGAAAGCTTTTAGATACTTGTTTAATACTAAAAAAGTAAAGATAAAAATGAATTTAATTTTTAATCTAATTGCAAAAATAAAAAATAGAAATGAGTAAGACAATTTATAAAAGGCGTCCAGCTTCTCGATTTTTATAAATATAGGCCAACCTGTAAGCACTTACAGGTGTAATAAATAGCACCCACACATAAAATATAATGTGAATTTATATTTTAAACAAAAAGTATATTCATTTTTATTAAAAGCCCCGACGAGAAATGTAATTTCTAAATTAGCGAATTTTAAGGGTGCATTATAATTAATCGGAGTAAGTTATGGCTGTAATGGATACGGATAATATCATTGCAACATTGGAATCCCACGCAAATTTAAATGGAAGTAAGGTTGCTTTCGAGTATTTAGGGCGTCAATCGGGTGGTATTCAGTCTCTTACGTATAAAGATTTGAACGCTCGGGTTCAACATCAAGCTCAGGTATTAATGAATCTTGTAGACAGTGGTGATCGCGCTGTGTTGCTGTTTGAGCCTGGGTTGGACTTTATCGTATCGTTCTTTGCATGTCTAAAAGCTAAAATTATCGCGGTACCAGTCAGCCTACCTTTTAATCGTAATGGTTTTTCTAATATTTTGAATATTATGAATGACTGTGAGCCAAAAATAGTACTCACCACCAAAAAGATTCTTGAGCTATCAGGTCTGATCACATTAAAAGCTCAAAATGAAAGCTTAATATTACATGCCGTTGATACTGAGCTACAGCGTGATTTGGTACAAAAAGATTTCCCGCTCATTACTGAAGAAGATATCTGCTTCCTGCAATACACTTCAGGATCAACAGGTTGGCCTAAAGGGGTAATTGTTACCCATAAGAATATTATGGCAAACGAAGTCATGATTGCTGAAGCTTTTGGTACACAACCTGAAGATATTGGCCTTACATGGCTACCTGTTTATCACGATATGGGCTTGATTGGTTCAGTTTTGCAAACTGTGTATGTGGGCCTGACTTGCTATGTCATGTCACCGCTAGACTTTATTCGTAAGCCTCTAAAATGGCTGCAATTTATCAGTGAAAAAGGTGTCACGATTACTGGTGGACCAAACTTTGCTTATGAATTATGTCTGCACCGCATCTCTGATGAGCAGGCTGCATCACTTGATCTGAGTCGTTTACGTGTGCTGTTTAATGGTGCTGAGCCGATCAAGGCTCACGTCATGCAACGCTTCATGGAAAAGTTCAATACTCAGTCGGAACTGAGACTAGATACTTTCTTGCCATGCTATGGATTGGCAGAGGTTACGCTTTTAGTTAGTGGTGTGACTGGTCCTCTCAATGCAATTTCAATCGATCGTGACAAGTTAAATGCCAATCTAATACAGGCCAGTCAAGATCCGACCGCCGTGCAAGTGGTGAGCTGTGGCAAGATCTCGGCACATATTGATTGCCGTATTGTCAATCCGCATACCCGTCAAGAAGTAGCGGCTCATGAAGTTGGTGAAATCTGGCTAGCAGGTGAGAGCGTTACAGCAGGTTACTGGCAGAAGCCAGAGGTCAATCAGGAAACTTTTGCGGCGACTATCATTGATGACGCGGGTCAGCCGAGTCAAGTGCACTACTTGAGAACGGGTGATATGGGCTTTGTCAAAGACGGAGACCTATATGTAACAGGCCGCCTTAAGGATGTGATTATCATCCGTGGCAAGAACTATTACCCGCAAGATATCGAATGCTCTGTTGAAATGGCACATCCTGCTGTTCGTAAAGGCTGTGTTGCGGCAGTGAATATTGCTGATTCTGAGGGTGTTACGGTTGTACTTGAGATCAAGAAGAAATCACTAGACAAGACTCTCAATTTTGAAGCCATTAGAACTCAGGTCAAGGAACAAGTGACAGCTGATATTGGCTTACCTGTAGAAGGTGTCTATTTACTGCATCAAGGCCGAATTAACAAAACTACTAGCGGCAAAATTAGAAGAAGAAAAATTAAAGAGCAGATCGAACGCGGTCAACTGGTCTGTTTAACCCATCCAAACCGTAGAACGGTGATTGCTCGAAACTATGTCAAAAACGGCTTAGAAGTCATCCGTGATCGTGAGCAGCGGGGGCAGCTGATTCGTTATAGCTCCAATCTTCTCAACTCAATGATCAAGGAACGTGAAGTACGCACGCTGATTTTTAATCGTCTGAAAAGTGCTTTGTTTTAACCCTTACCCTTTAATCATTTGAGTGAAAATCCATGTCACTTACATCCAATTTGCGGCAGTTTCAGTCTGCTGCTCGTCTGGAGCAAATTTTAGGCTCCGTACATGATAACAACAACGATTTTTCTTGGTCCGCTGCCATCGAGCGTGATGAGAAGGAACAATATCCTCAGCGTGCTGTTGATTTTCTGAATGCGGTGGGTATGAACCGTTTCTACGTACCTTCAGAGCTCGGAGGTCGTATGGAAATTGGTGAAGAGTTGCTATATCTGCATCGTGTGTTGGCACGACGAGATCTAACTATCAATTCGACCTATAGCACGAACGCTTGGTCTGTGATTGTGTGGATCGGCGGTAATGCGAATCAATGCCAAAATATTGCTAGCCGAATTTTAAGTGGTGCTGCTCCAGCATTGGCTTATAGCGAGAAAGCGCATGGTGCTGACCTATTATCTAGTGAAGTGACAGCACAGCCTGCCGAGAGTAAATACATCTTAAATGGCGAAAAATGGTCAATTAACCGCGCCACTTTAGGAGACTCTTTAAGCCTGATCGCTAAAACATCGAACGATCGTGGACCACGTAGTTTGAGCGCATTCTGGCTTGATAAGCGTCATATGGCTTCTAAAGGAACATATAGTTTGAACCGCCTGCCAACAGTGGGTATGCGTGGTTTAGATATTAGTGGTATTGGCTTTAACAACGCTGAAATTCACAAAGATGCTTTGATCGGTGAAGAGGGCCAAGGGTTGGAACTTGGACTCAAAACCCTACAGGTAACGCGTGCATATTGCAGTAGTTTCTCGCTGGGGGCTGGCGATACGATGCTACGAATCGCGACCGAGTTTGCTATCGAACGCGAGTTATATAACAAAAAAGTAATAAGCATTCCATTAGTGCGTGAGCAACTTGCTACAGCCTATGCCTATCTATTAGCAGCGGAGGTGTTATCACTTGTTGGCGCGCGCGGATTACACGTTTGTATTAATCAGTTCAGTACATGGTCGCCAATCGTCAAGGTACTGGTGCCTGAGTATGTAGAGTCACTTGCCAAGATCACTTCTTCAGTGCTTGGGTCACGTTTCTTCTTAAGAAATGCATATGCAGATGGAATGTACCAGAAAGCATTCAGAGACCATCTGATTGTTAGTGTGTTTGACGGAAGTAGCACCGTTTGTCTAGACAGTCTGAGTTTTCAGCTCAAATCAGCCAATAAAGGTCGTAGCAAAAAAGCCGACCATCTCAACCAAGCCGAAGCCAAAGCACGTTATCGCCAGTTGTATGACTTACAAGTGGAGACAGACGCTATTGATTTCCGTGGGCTTGAGATTTTCAACCGAGATGGTGATTTGGTGATGGAGTCGCTGGGGACAATCATTGAAATGCTCAACGATGCCGAAGCCACAGTAGGGTTGTCTACTGAAATGCTATCTACGCTACGTGAGCATGCAGACCGGCTTCTGGTTGAACAGCGTACATTAGATCAAAAAATTCAGAATTACTTTACAAACTCTGAGGAAAGCAAAGAGTTTGAAACTTTGCGTTTTAGTCTCGCTCGAGGCTACGCAGAACTGTTTGCCCGCATTGCTGTGCTGGGTTTCTGGGTTTTTAACCGTCATGGCTTAAGGACTGCTTTAAAGGATGGAGCATGGTTGATCATTTTCCTAAATGCTGCGGAAGGGCAGACATCTCCCCCTATTACGTCATTACGTGAAAGCACATTAGCAGATTTGCTAGACCGGATTTCAACCAACCACATGTTATCTGTTATCGATTTCGCATTGGCACCGCGTGATGCCAAACCAGTTAAAGAGGAGATTACCCCATGAATAAGGATAAAGTTTACTGGAGCGCGATCATTCGTACGCTAGTAGCTAAAGAGATGCGTGTAGAGCCTGAGACGATTGATCCAGAGCAAAATTTTACCAGTTATGGTCTTGATTCGATCGTTGCTTTGTCTGTGTCTGGGGACTTAGAAGATCTGACAAAACTGGAACTTGAGCCGACACTGCTATGGGATTACCCAACAATTAATGCATTGGCTGAATATCTAGTTTCTGAGTTGCAACAGGGAGTTGCTTCATGAATAACATTGCGAGCCTAGAACCAAAAATTCTGTCGCGTCATGCGATTTCTGCAGAACAGCTTGGTATTTGGTATATCCAGCGTCTTGAGCCAACTTGCAGTGCCTACAATATGGTGGTGGCTTTTGATGTGAAGGTCAACCAGCCATTAGGCAATAAGCCGATGGAGATTTTGGAAGCAGTGTTACATGATTATCCGTTACTACGTGTAAGCATGCCTGCCAATGATCAGGGTATCGAGCAAATCATCTGGGATCGTGTATATCCTAATATCATTCTCTCTGATGCTCGTCATGTTGAAGCTTCTGATTTGACGAAATTAGTCGAACAGGATACCAAGCAACCATTTGACCTGACTCAGCCACCGTTGTGGCGTATCCATTGTTATGAGCGTGGTCAGAACCACTATGTGATTGCAGTTGTGATTCATCATGCCTTAATGGATTTCTGGTCAATTGGCTTGTTGCTGCGTGATGTCTGCAAGCGTTTTGGACTGGTAACAGAGTCAAATCTAGTGAACGGAATCGAGTTCGCTCAATATGCAGATAAGCAGAAGAGCAACGTGATTGGTGATGCTGATGAAAGCTTACTTTTTTGGAAAAATGCGTTAAAGCATGCTCCACATGTGCATAGCATTCCACTTGATTATCCACGTCCAGCTGTGCAACAGCATAAAGGTAGCTCGGTAATTTTCCGTGTACCTGAGTCAGTATCGTCTGGTCTTGTAAACTTGGCGAAAGATTATGAAATTACCTTGTTCGGTCTTGTATTATCGGGCTTCTATATCCTCCTGAACAAACTATCGAATGAAAATAATCTAGTCGTTGCCACAGCAGTAGCAGGTCGACTTGAACGCTCTTTGCGCAATGCACTAGGACAGTTTGTTAATACAATTGCTCTTAACATAGACATCGATGCTGATCAGACTTTACGTCAATTTACACAGCAGGTGCAGGAACAATTAAAACAGAGTCTTAAACATCAAAAAGTTGCTTTTTCCAGAGTGGTTGAAGCTGTTTCACCAAAGCGTGATGGCAGTATTAACCCGTTGGCTCAAGTTGGAATGTTCTGGGAACGTCTAGGTGGTTTGGATGAGTTTAAAGAATTACTCTTACCAATCCAGAATCCAGCTACTTTAGTCGGTCAAGATCTTACGCTAGGAAGCTTTCCGGTTCGCCAACAAGAAGGCCAACTAGATATTATGCTAGAAATGGGCGGTGAATATCAGGGTGAACTGGTTGGTGTACTGAAATACAACTCTGAAATATTTTCTGCGGAGTCTGCCGAGAATATGGTGCAACTACTGCAAGTTGTACTATCGGAAATGGTGGCTCATCCTGAACGTAAGATCGTTGAGTTAGATATTGCACCCGATTATGCGAATGGCATTCAGCTAGGCTACCTACGTGGTCAGGTGACTGATTATCCTCGACATGATCTACTGGGAATGATTCTAAAACAGATCGATGAGCGTGGTGACAATCATGCTATGACCTCTAGAGATCATGCTGTCAGCTATCATGAGTTAGGTCAGCATATTGCTGGGATTGCTGAATATTTACGTGCACATGGCATTACCAATGGGGATCGTGTAGGTCTGATGGTAGACCGCACTGTGCTATTGCCCGCGGCAGTCCTCGGAATCTGGGCGGCAGGAGCAGCATATGTACCGTTGGATCCTAGTTTCCCAAGAGAACGTTTGCATAACATCGTAGAAGATGCTGAACCTAAAGTCATCTTGACTCAAACTGACTTGATGGATGCTCTTACAGTCTCTGTACCACGTCTAGATATCAATCAAGCTGGTGTTATTCCCCTTGAGCAAGTACGTGAGACGCTTGCCTTTGGTGATACCGCTTATGTGATGTACACCTCAGGTTCGACAGGTAAGCCTAAAGGCGTGCGTATTGGGCATCCTTCAATAGCTAATTTCTTGTTGTCTGTGAACGATAGGCTTCACGCAACTGCTGATATGCAGTTATTAGCGATCACTACTTATGCGTTTGATATTTCCGTTGTTGAACTATTGATTCCACTGATGTACGGCGGTGTGGTGCATGTGTGCCCACGTGAGATATCTCTAGATGGTAACCTGCTGGTTGAGTATATGCAGGCGAAGTCGATCAATGTTATGCAGGCAACGCCGTCCTCTTGGAAAATGCTCTTGGACAGTGAGTGGAAAGGTATCCCACATCTAACTGCACTTAGCGGAGGCGAAGCGCTAGATCCTGTACTCGCAGAAAAACTACTGAGCAAAGTCAGCTGCCTTTGGAATGTCTATGGCCCGACCGAGACAACTGTGTGGTCCAGTGCAGCCCACATCACCGATGCCAAATATATTGATTTAGGCGAACCAATGGCGAACACCCAGCTTTATGTTCTTGATGAACAGCAGCGATTGGTTCCACGAGGCGTTATGGGAGAGCTCTGGATTGGAGGCGATGGTCTTGCAGTCGATTACTGGCATCGACCTGAGTTGACAGATGCACAATTTAGAACTTTACCATCCCTACCAAATGCTGGTCGACTCTATCGCACCGGAGATAAAGTCTGTCTGCGAATGGATGGGCGTTTGACTCATCATGGACGTCTGGATTTTCAGGTCAAAATCCGTGGATTCCGTATTGAGCTAGGCGAAATCGAGAATGTCCTCAAACAGATCGATGGTATTACAGATGCAGTAGTCTTGGTTAAGACCACAGCCGACAATGATCAGAAACTGGTGGCTTATGTGACTGGACATGATATTGAAATGGCTGGTTTAAAAAAGACTCTGCAAATCCATCTTCCGGCTTATATGGTGCCAAGTACGTTTATCCGATTGGATGAGTTTCCAATGACGGCTAACAATAAGTTAGATCGTAAAGCATTCCCTGAGCCAGTGTTTGAGCAGAGCAACGATTATGTTGCTCCACGCGATTCGATCGAAATCGAGTTATGTACTACCTTTGAGCAGATTTTGTCAGTCAAGCGAGTTGGTATACATGATGATTTCTTTGAATTAGGTGGGCATTCATTACTGGCTGTGAAACTTGTCAATCATCTCAAGAAGGTATTTGGTACCGAATTATCAGTTGCTTTACTTGCACAGTACTCAACTGTTGAGAGTTTGGGGGAGATCATCCGTGAAAATAAAGAAATCAAACCTTCAATCGTAATCGAACTGCGCCGCGGAACTTATGAACAGCCGCTATGGCTCTTCCATCCGATTGGTGGCAGTACCTTCTGTTATATGGAACTCTCGCGTCATCTCAACCCGAACCGTACTTTACGTGCTATTCAATCTCCGGGTCTGATTGAAGCAGACGCTGCTGAAGTGGCGATTGAAGAAATGGCGACACTCTATATTGCTGAAATGCAAAAAATGCAACCTCAAGGACCTTATTTCCTCGGTGGCTGGTGTTTCGGTGGTGCGATTGCATACGAGATCAGTCGTCAGTTGCGTCAAATGGGACAACTGGTCACAGGGATTGTCATGATCGATACACGTGCTCCAATTCCAGAGAATGTGCCTGAAGATGCTGATGATGCCATGCTTTTGTCTTGGTTTGCTCGTGATTTGGCTGTGCCTTATGGCAAAAAGCTGACGATATCAGCGCAATACTTGCGTGAATTGAGTCCAGATCACATGTTTGATCATGTGCTTAAAGAAGCTAAGGCCATCAATGTCATACCTCTGGATGCTAACCCATCAGATTTCCGACTTTACTTTGATACCTATTTGGCGAATGGCGTCGCACTACAGACCTATTTCCCAGAGCCTGAAGATTTTCCGATCCTTTTGGTTAAAGCCAAAGATGAGTCAGAAGATTTTGGGGAGAGTCTCGGCTGGGATCATTTGATCAAAGATACACTTACACAAGTGGATCTACCTGGTGACCATTCATCGATTATGTTCGCTGAGAACGTTGCGGCTGTGGCCAAGACAATTGATCAGATGTATCCAATTCCTGCATAAGAAATACAAGAAGGTAGAACCACTATGGTGACCATAGAACATGCTTTCCTTATACCGGCCGAGATTGATAAGGTTTTTAAATATCTTGCAAACCCGGGCAATGATGCAAGCTGGCAATTGTCATGTAAGCATTCAGAGCTACTAGACACTACTCCGCGTGTGGGCAGCAAGTATGAACTCAATTTGAGCTTTGCTAGTCGTGAGTTGGCCTTTAAAGGTGAAATTACACATCTGGTACCGAACGAATTGTATGCCTTCCAAGTGTTAGAAGGGCCGTTTTATTACAAAGGTACTTATCGCTTCAAAACGCATCCAGAAGGTACATGGATTGAGTGGTTGTTTGAGGCAGAGCCGGGCGGCTTTTTTGGTGTATTTCCTAATGCACTGCTAAAAAAAATGGTTCTTGCCCAGTTCAAGAAAGATCTTGCTAATCTTCAGGCGCTGGCTCAGAAGGGCGGAACCTATGAGGCAGTGAGTACGCAAACGCAAGAGATTGAAGAGCCATCGGTAGAGGTCGAAAAAACATCGGAGAAGATTGAAGAACCATCGCCAGAGATCAAAAAACCATTGCAGGAGATCAAAGAATCATCGCAAGAGATCGAAAAACCACTTCAAAAGACTCATCGAATGATGGAGCAATATGCGCGATGGATTCTCAGACATCGCCGTATTGTACTGACGGTGGTCATGCTTTTGACGATTGCTTTGGCATATCTTGCATCTGGTGTAAAAATTATTATTGATCCAGGCGCACTTGCACCGAATGGGCATCCTTATATCACCTCGACCAAGCTGATCGAAAAAAAATTCGGCTCCAAGTATATGGTCGTGATTGGTATTACACCGAAGCAAGGTGATATTTATCAGCCGCAAGTGTTGGAAAAAGTCAAACGTATTACCGAAGAAGTGGACAACGCCCCCGGCGTTGTTCGATCAACTATGATGAGTTTGGCTGCACGTCAAGCGAAAGGGATCATGGCTAATTCGGAAGGGTTTGATGCCAAAAAATTATTGCCGACCAGTTCAGTCACTCAGGATGATATCGATCAACTGAAAAAAGTGTTGGCAATGAATCCCACTTATATGAATTCAGTGGTGTCTAAAGATCAAAGAACTGCTGCAATTTTGCTTGAGCTTGAGGAAAGTCCAGAGGGCTTCCAGAAGATGATGGCTCCGATCAACAAAATTGTAGAAAGCGAACAATCTAAAGATATGACGCTCAGTGTCGGCGGTAATCCTGTCTATCTAGATAAAGCTGAAGATTACTCTAAGCGTATCAATATCTTGTTCCCGATTGCCGTACTGGTGATTGGATTGTTGCACTTTGAAGCATTCCGCAGCAAGCAGGGCTTGATTCTGCCACTCGTTACAGCTTTGCTTGCTGTGGCATGGGGTATGGGCATGATGGGGCTGTTCAAACAGCCGATGGATATCTTTAACTCGCCTACGCCAATTCTGATTCTGGCTATTGCAGCAGGGCACGCCGTGCAATTGCTCAAACGCTACTATGAAGATTTTGATCGTCTGATTGCTCAAGGGATGCAACCTAAAGCTGCCAATAGTGAAGCTGTGGTGCAATCTTTAGTTCGTGTTGGTCCAGTTATGGTGCTGGCTGGCGGAATTGCGGCAGCTGGATTCTTCTCTCTGTTGACCTTCAATATTCCAACCATTCGTTCATTCGGTATTTTTACTGGAATCGGGATCATCAGTACGCTGATCATTGAGATGACTTTTATTCCGGCACTACGCTCAATGTTGCCACCGCCTTCGGTTACGAAGGTCAAACGCAAAGGGCTACCGATCTGGGATTGGATTCCAAATCGTATTGGCGATGCCATTTTGTCAGTTCGTCCACGAATGATATTAATGACTGCGATTGCGGGAATTGGTGTCTTTCTTGCGATCGGCACGAGCCGTATTGTGGTAGATAACGATAGTCGGAATTTCTTCTCTCGTGACCTACCGATGCAGCAGGATGACAGATTCTTGAATCAGTCACTTGGTGGCACAAACAGCCTTTATATTATGGTCGATACGAAGGTCCGTGACGGTATTGAAAACCCAGAGATCCTAAAAGCGATTGATAATACAGAGAAGTTCGCGAATTCAATTCCAGAGGTTGGTAAAACAATCTCTATCGTGGACTATATCAAAAGGATGAATCAGGCAATGAATGCCGATCAGCCACAGGCATTTCAGGTTCCTGCAACCAAAGATGTTGTTGCTCAATATCTGCTGTTGTATTCAATGTCTGGTGAGCCGACTGATTTTGAATCCTACATTGATACTACTCAGCGCTATGCCAAGATCACGATTCTTATGAAAACGGGCAGCAACCACCGTATCAAAGAAATCCTTGAGTCGCTAAAAACGTATATGGCGGCTCAATTGGGTGACAAGGCTGTAGTGAGTTTTGGTGGTGACGTGACGCAAACCATTGCTTTGACTGAAACAATGGTTCACGGCAAGCTTATGAACATTCTACAAATTTCATTTGCCGTATTCTTTATTTCAGCACTGGTCTTCCGTTCGATTTCAGCTGGACTGATTGTTCTGACACCACTTTTGTTCTCAATTCTTGCCATCTTTGGTGTGATGGGCTGGCTCGACATTCCGCTCAATATTCCAAATTCCCTTATCTCGGCCATGGCTGTAGGTATTGGTGCGGATTACGCAATTTATTTCCTCTATCGTTTGCGTGAAATCTTGCGCGAAGAAGGGGGAGATATCAAAGATGCTATTCGTAAAACATTAAGTACTGCTGGTAAGGCTTCTCTTTTTGTCGCGACTGCGGTCGCTGGCGGGTATGGCGTATTGTCCTTATCGCAGGGCTTCCACGTACATCAATGGCTGGCGATGTTTATTGTGATTGCGATGCTATTCAGTGTGTTTGCAACCTTAATTATGGTACCTACAATGATTCTAATATTAAAACCTCGTTTCATCTTTTCCTCAAATAAGAAAAGCATCCCCGTTGCACAAACTGTTGTGACAAGCCTTTTGTTAGGTACTGCGCTCACCTTTTCATTACCTAAAACATCTCATGCAGATGAAGTTCAAGATATTGTTAATCGTAGTGATGATGCCTCTAAATTCTTGACTTCAAGTGCTAGTGCCAAATTTATTTTGACTTCTAAAAATGGCGAGCAACGTGTGCGCTTGACTAAAAATATGACTAAGCTTGCTGGAAATACTCAGAACAATATGCGTTTGACCGAGTTTATCTCGCCTGCAGATGTACAGGGAACCACGACGTTATTGATTGAGAACTCAAAAGGCAGTGATAGCATGTTTGTCTATTTGCCTGCATTGAAAAAAGTACGCCGTCTTGCATCAGCGAATAAGGGTGATGCTTTTATTGGTACGGACTTTAGTTATGGTGATGTACTTGGCTATAAGTTAAGTGACTGGAAGTACACCAAACTTGCAGATGGCAAATTTAATGGCAAAGATTGCTATATGATCGAAGCAACGCCAATCAATAATACGGTGAAGAGTGACTTTGGTTATAGCAAACGTCGCATGTGCATACTCAAAGACAACTTTGTTACAGCAACCATCGATATATGGGACACAGCAGGCAAACCGTTAAAGCATATTGAGTTCACGGATATCCGTCCTTACGGCAAAGTGAAACCAAGATGGCAAGCCATGAAATCTATGGCGAAGAATCTGCAAACTCAGCATATGACACAAGTGATCGTCAATGATTTTGTCGCAGAAAAAACCTTATCGGATAAGCTTTTCTCACCTCAGAGTCTTGAAAAATGACGCAAGGTGCCTATTGGGTATTTGCATGCTGCAGTAGCTTTATGCTACTGCAGCATGCTTATGCAGATGACAGCGAAATGAGTTTTGTGAGCCAGAACTCAGCCAGAGTCGATGTCTGGTCATCAGATCGTGATTTAAGTTCGTTAAAAAACATTGGGCAAGCAAGTTTCTGGTCCAATGGTACGCTCAAGTTTAACCCTGAGTTTAAGATCCATTACGACATAAATATTGGAGACGAAACGGACCATACTGTAAACCCAGATCAGGTGAGTAAGGTGAATCGCAACTTACGTGAGTTGTACGCCTCTTACAACTGGGATCAGACGTTCTATCTTGATGTTGGCCGCCAGATTGTCGTCTGGGGGAGAGCTGATGGGATTAATCCAACAGATAATCTATCACCCCGTGACTATACGCGCCTAGTACCAGATGAGACAGATCAACGTCTTGGAAATGATGCAATCAAATTGACATATATTCCTGAATCTGGAACCAATAAATGGACTGCATTGTGGTATCCGCGTAGTCGTTCAGATGTAATTCCATTGCGTCAGATTGCTGGTGTTCAATATGACATAGACCGTAAGAGCCGACCTGCATTTGCAATGCGCTGGGATTATTCTGTAGATGGTTTAGATGTTGGTGCATCATATTTCTCGGGTTTGGATCATATGCCCGATCTGTCAGTTCTTTCAGCGTCTCCAACAGGGGAGGCCACATTGCAGCTGAAAAATAATCCTATGTCTGTTTATGGATTTGATTTCAGTTATAACCATAACGATCTTGTGTGGCGAGGTGAAGCGGCCTATACCCAAACTGACTCAGAAGGTAGTGAAGATCTTACGCACAAAAAAAATAATCTGACTGTAGTCATCGGTCCAGAATTAGCATTGAAGAATTCCACCGTGAGTTTAGTAGGTGTCTATAAACATACGGAGGACTTAAGATCTGCCGATAGTCTAACAAATCCATTATTGAGAGAAGTTTACCGTTATCAGCAAACCATCAGTAACCAATATGAGCGCGATCAGTATGGAGCTATGCTGCGCTATGCACTTAACCTCCTGAATGACAATCTAAAGTTAGAAGTAACAGGTTTCTATTTTGCACCAGAGCCCAATGAGATGTTGAGAGTTCGTATTAATTACAACCTTAATGATCACTGGCAATTGAATGCAGGTGGCGATCGATTCTGGGGCAGAAATGATACGGTGTTAGGACAATTTAGAGATAACAGTCTGGTGTATGCCCAGGTTCGATATAACTTTTAAGATAATTCGCTCCAAAAATAATGCTGGAGTTTGCAGTCCCTAATTAAGGTGATTTATGAATAATTTAAATAATGCAAAAAAAGATAATTTTTCACGGAAGACCATATTAGTAACAGGTGCAGCAGGTTTTATTGGCAGCAGATTGATCGTTGAACTTCTAAGAGAAGGTCATCAGGTGATTGCTGCACTACGCAATGCGGCAACTAAGAAAGACAAGCTATTAGGTTTCATTGCAACACAAGGGCTGACAGATCCATCTATTTCTTTTGTTGAATATGATTTAAGTCATGACTTTAAGTTGGACTCTCTACTAACGGATGCTCAAACAAAGATCCATGTTGTTTATCATCTTGCAGCATCATTTAATTGGGGCATTAGCAAAGCTGAAGCTCAGCGTACGAATGTAAAATCAGGACTTGCTCTGATTGAATGGGCTGCGACATTGAAGCAGCTTGAGCGATTTATCTGGATTGGTGGATATCGTGTCGCTACTCCGCCGCAAGAGTCTGCTGATGATTTGTATTATAAATATGGTGGTTACGAAGCTTCGAAAATTTTAGGGCATCAAGCTTTTATTGAGACATGTAAGCGTTTAAATGTGCCATGGACCGCAATAAATCCAGCGACAGTCATTGATGGTTTTTATACTTATGGTGATATGCAATATATTGGTATTGCCGAAATGATTGATAAGTTATATCAAGGACGTCTGCTGGCGCTGCCTGGTGGGGGTGATACATTCCTGCCACTGTGCAATATGCAATATATCGTGAGCTTTCTCATCCGAACGATATCTTTTCCTGAGACTATTGCTCAAGAGTATGTATTACTTGATCCTGCGACACCTAAATTTCATCTTCTAGTTAAGCTAGCTGCTGAGCACTTAGGGGTTATCGCACCACATTTGCAAATACCTAAAGTTCTGCTCGAGAAATTACCTGAGGTATTGCTTGGTAGCTCAAAAGAGCAGCTCGCTTTCATTTCTAATGAAAACTATCATGTCGCTGAGACAGAAAAGATAGCTGTTAAAATGGGTATCGCAGACCTAATCAATACCAGTCCTTATTTTTCTCGTTGGATTGATCGTCTGGTCCTTACACGTTTTGGTCGTATGCAAGCTCCAACGCCTAGCTGTTTCAGCTATCAGAATCGATATTGGACAGAAATCTATACTAAACAACCGGTTGGTTCAGAAAAATCTTCTGCATTATTTTTACACGGTATTCCATTCGATAGCACATGTTGGTTCCCAATAATTAATAAAATCACCTATGATCAGGTCGCTATGATGGACTTACCTGGACTTGGGCGTTCAGGTAGTTATGAGGTGATGGAAGATAACAATCATCAGTTTATTGATAATGCTGCAAAGCTTTTAGCACCAAATAGTGTTGTTATTGCTCACTCGTTAGGATGTTTATTTGCATTGAGTCTTGCACAGAAATATCCAAATAAAGTTGCACGTCTTATCCTTATATCGCCTTATTTCGTGCAGGCACAGGCCGCAAAAATATTTCAAATACAAATCATCTCTAATCTAATTTTCCGTTTTGTATCGAAAGATAAGATTGCTAAAAATCTGCATCCAGATGGGCAAAAAAATCTATCTGTTGGTTATGCGATGGATTCATTACGCCGAGTGTCGGTAGCCAAGCATATTAGTGAGTATATGCATCGTATTAGTTTGCCTCAACAGAGAGTATCTCAAACAGCTTTGTTAAACGAACTTGGTTCTAAAGTTGAAATCATTGTTGGAGAGAAGGACCCAATTGTTACTACAATAAGTCCTAATATTCCTGTACATATCATTGCTGGCGCAGGCCATAATCCGCACGTTACTCATGTAGAAGCGGTTTATGATTATCTCACACCAGTTCTAACCAAATACATCAGCACCACAGCACAGTTCAGTGATGTCTGATATTTCCAAAGTACAGGTTTATGTCTGCCCGGTTTCACGCGTGCCACAAAACCATCTCATATTGAGTCATTATCTCAGCTTTCTCAATGCGGCAGAAAAGTTGAGATATGATCAATATCATCCTCATGCTGCACGACTTTTCTTAATCTCTCGTGTCTTAACGAAGTCTGTTTTAGCAGATAAGTTGGGTATTTCACCCCATGAGGTCAACATTCAATTACAACCTAACGGCAAACCTTTTGTACAAGGCAATAAAGCTGTTTATTTCAATCTTAGTCATTCAGCAGACGTTATTGTTCTTGCGGTGACTGAAGAAGGGGAAATAGGAGTCGATGTTGAACGGGTGGACCGTGAGTTCGATTGGATGCGTGTCGATAGCGTGTTAGCGCCAAGTGAAATTGAATGGATTCAGGAAAATGAAAGGATTGATCCATCCACTGTATATCAACGGTTTTTTCAAATATGGACCTTAAAAGAATCCTATATTAAATGTACTGGCGAAGGAATGAATCGTCATTTAAAGAAGCTCAACTTTCATGTGTTAGCTGAACATATAGAGTTTCTCGATTCAACTCGTGATATTCAAAAGACAGAAGAATATTATTTCCAAAGCTATGTCTATGATCATAACTTTATCTTTTCAATCTGTTTACAGCAGCTTCTTGCCCAAGAAAGATTTGATCTGGATTGTTTTCAATTAGTGCCATGTATATCTACACATCGAATAACGCCAGTACCCTGCAAATATAACTAGATTAACTCGATACAATTACTTATTTAAAAATCTGAGTCTATTAATGAAATATTCGGCCTTGAGCTGAGCTATTCTCAGAATATGCTGTGAATTGATAGAACGTAAAATCATAGGTCGATAAAAAGAAAAAAGCCCCAGTCTTTCGACTAGGGCCTTTTAAATTTGGAGCGGGAAACGAGACTCGAACTCGCGACCCCAACCTTGGCAAGGTTATGCTCTACCAACTGAGCTATTCCCGCATATATAAGCAGTTTTTACTAAAACTTTCTCAAAAAAAACCAATTTGGAGCGGGAAACGAGACTCGAACTCGCGACCCCAACCTTGGCAAGGTTATGCTCTACCAACTGAGCTATTCCCGCGTGCCGCTTATAATACATTAAGCAAAACAAGGGTCAACAACTTTATGCAAATAATTATGCTGATTGCATAAAATAAAAACAGAAATGAGCATTTAGCGGTATTTTTATTGTTAAGTTGCCGAATAAATAGACATTTTGTTTGAAGTCAAAGCATACAAGAGCAACTTTTGTTTGTGTGTAGACAAGGTATACTAGGTTCAAATATACGAATAATCGTAAAAGGAAAAGCTATGAGCCTTGAACAACAGTTGATTGAACGGTTACAAACACTTGCACCTAGCCATTTGGAAGTGATCAATGAGTCTGCCGGGCACGGTGGTTATTTTCCAGGTAAGGAATCTCATTTTAAAGTGATTATAGTGAGCGACGAATTTAATGGATTGCGTTTAGTTCAACGTCATCAAAAAGTATACGCCTTAGCTTCTGATTTGATGAATCCGGGCCAAATTCATGCTTTAGCAATTCATGCTTATTTGCCAAGTGAGTGGCAAGGTCAAGCACCTGCTAGCCCAGAATGTGCACATGCACCTAAAAGCTAAGGGTTAATTTCATGGATGCACATTTACTCACTAAAATTATTCATATGACTGCGGTAGCTACCGCACTTATGGTCTTTGTTTTACGCGCTTCAACTCTGTTTATAGGTGTTCAAGGTGAACAACCCAATCCAGCAGGGCGTAAAGTATTAGTTGCCTTACAACATTTGTCATTTACCGTGGTTTTCATTACGGGTGCAATTTTGTTAGTCATGAAAGACTTTCAAGTACAACCGTGGTTTTACGCTAAAATTATTCTATTTTTAGTGTTGTTATCTTCCCTGATGAAAGCCTTTAAAAAAGATGACACTCTTTTGTTGGCACAGCGTCGTGCAGGTTTAGTCATTAGTGCGATTGCATTTATTGCTATTATTATCTTAGTGATTGTGAAACCTGTTTTTGCTTAATTGTTCTACATTCTTTGCCTTTTTGATTAAGCTCTAGGTTAAACTGCGTACAGTAAAATAATATGCAGAGGGAAACATGTTAACTCGTGTGGTGTTTAACCAAAAAGGCGGTGTAGGGAAATCAAGTATTACTGTAAATTTGGCTGCAATTAGTGCCAAACATGGCTTAAGAACATTGGTGATCGATCTTGATCCTCAAGCCAATTCTAGTCAGTATCTTTTAGGTGACGAAGCAACCTATTCTGCTGAAAAATCAATTTTAGAGCCAAATATCGAAAATTTCTTTGATGATGTGTTGGGCAACAATCAACAAAAGGGTTTAATCGGTAACGCATTAGGTTCAATTTTAAAAGCTCCAAGAAATAAAGATCTCGACAGTTTTGTTCATTCAACTCCTTTTGCAAAATTAGATGTGCTTCCAGCAAGCCCTACTCTTGGCGCACTTGAACATGCACTTGAAAGTAAACATAAAATTTATAAATTACGTGATTCGATCCAAAACTTAGTTGGGCGATATGACCGTATCTATATAGACACACCACCAGCATTTAACTTTTTTACTCTTTCTGCTCTGATTGCGGCAGATAAAGTACTTATTCCTTTCGACTGTGATGTTTTTTCAAAGCGTGCGTTACAAACATTGATTGAAAATGTTCTCGAAACGCAAGATGATCATAATGATCGCTTGGAAATTGAAGGAATTGTGGTGAATCAATTCCAATCCCAAGCAAAATTACCTCGGGAAGTGGTTCAGCAGTTAAAAGATGAAGGGTTGCCTGTACTCAATAGCATGTTACCGCCTTCGATTTTGATGAAAGAATCGCATCAGAAAAATTTACCTTTGGCCCATTTGGCACCCGAACATAAATTGACTCAAGCTTATGAGACATTGTTTGGTGAGATTGAGCCAAAACGATAAGAGAAAAATGATGAAAGGCTTATATATTGCGCCTTTGGTGGCAGCCACTTTACTCCTTGGCGCTTGTGCTACAACGGTAAAACCGACTTATGTGTCTCCGACACAATATCAATCTTTGAGCTGCCAACAGCTTCAAAGTGAATATAACCGTATTCAGCAATATATCGACAATGGCGTGCAAACTCCAAAAAGTACAGGTATGGGTGTTGGTCTTGGACTCGGTGGTGGCTGGGGACGAGGTGGTTGGGGATTCGGTCCATCTATTTCTGTAAATATGGGACAGTCTTCTTCAACGAAAAATACCGAACTTTCACGTGTTTTAGGCCAACAAGAAGCAATTGTTCAGGCTGCCCAGTTCAAGAATTGTCCAATTATTGTCCGTAAAAAGACCAATTAATAGTCAACTTTACATCACAATATGCTAACTAAGGCATGTTGTGATGAATAAAGTTTAGCAAAATGTTTCATAATAAAATTAATATAAATAAGTGGTTTATCAATTTTTAAGCTTCCAAAATTCTGTATTTTCTGTAATCAAAAAGCCTTATAAACTTGCTATATTTTGCCTGTTTCGTTTAAGGTGGCCCCATCTTGGATATTATGGAAACTTTATGATTGAGAGTTGGTTTTTTGTATTGGCAATGTTGGCTGTTTTGCTCATTCCTGGGCCGACAAATGCTTTACTTGCAACCGCTGCTCATTCTCAAGGTTTATCTAAAGCATTTTGGCTTATTCCTATGGAATGGTTAGGCTATGCCTACGGTATTAGCTTTTGGGCTGTGTTTATTCATTTGGCAGCACCAGTTTGGCCTGCGTTATTGCTCATTTTACATATTACAAGTGTGGCGTATGTGTTCTGGATGGCATTCCGATTATGGAAAACCACCCATTTACAACAATTTAGTCAAACTCACCGTAACATTCGCCCACGTCAATTATTCTTCTCAACCTTAAAAAATCCGAAATCCTTACTTTTTGCCGCAGGTATTTTCCCTGCCGAAACATGGAATTCGCCTGAAAATTGTCTAATGGTATTTGGTGTTTTTACATTGACGCTCATTCCAGCTGCGAGTTTCTGGATGATTTTTGGACGTGCACTATTAACGGGCCCAGTACAAAAAATAAAAGCCGATCATTTATATAAAGGATCGGCTATGTTGCTTATTTTATGTATGCTTCCAGTGGTATTCCGTTTCTTCTAAATTAAGCCTTAAGCATTGGTTTTCCGGCTTTTTAGCTTTTCACGTATAAAGCCGATGATGCCCGGTAAAACACTAATAATAATGATGCCAAAAATAAGATGAGTGAAGTTGTCTTTAACGATTGGCATATTTCCAAATAGATAACCTAACGCCACAAAAGAAGCGACCCAACAAAATGCGCCAATCACATTATAAGTTAAGAAAAACTTATAGTTCATGCTGCCAGCACCCGCAACAAAAGGGGCAAAAGTACGGGCAAATGGAACAAAGCGAGCAAAAATAATTGTTTTGCCACCATGACGAGCAAAGAATTCTTGAGTTTTAATTAAATGCTGCTTATTAATGAATCGTGAATTCATTTCAAATACACGTGGACCGATAAAACGACCAATATGGTAGTTCACTGTATCGCCTAAAACGGCAGCAATGAAGAGTAGAGCACCCAATAACCATGGATCCATCGCACCTGTAGATGCTGCTAAAGCACCAGCTGCAAATAGTAAACTATCTCCCGGTAAAAACGGCATAACCACTAAACCGGTTTCGACAAAGATAATTAAAAATAAAATGCCATAAATCCACGTCCCGTAATTTGTAATAAACTCGGCGAGATGTTGATCAACGTGTAGAATAAAATCAAGAAGTTCCATGAGATGATTAAGTGGTAAACCGTGCTCAAATCCTAGCAGTGACCCTATAGAAAGTCAGTATAAAACATCAAAAATATACAAATTGATCATCCTGTTTGTGCAACGATATATATGGATTTTGAGTATTTAATTATCAATGTCCCAAACCTAGAATGAGCTCATCAATAAATAAGCATTTAAATAAAGGTGGCAAAATGTTTAATCCAAATGTAGTGGTCAAAAATATCGTAACGCAATCAGGCGCGGACAGTTTTATTAGCCTTATTGCTCGTCTTCTTATGGCTTATATCTTCCTTGTTGCTGGTTGGGGGAAAATTACCGGTTATGCAGCAACTGCAGGATATATGGAAGCAATGGGTGTACCAGGTGGAATTCTTCCTTTAGTTATCTTGGTTGAGTTTGGTGGTGGTTTAGCCTTGTTATTTGGTTTCCAAGCACGCTTTGCAGCTTTCGGTCTTGGTATCTTCAGTATTTTAACTGCATTCTTGTTCCACCAAGGTGGGGCTGATGCAGCGGCACAATACAATAATGGCATCCATTTTATGAAAAACTTAGCAATGGCAGGTGGTTTATTCTTCCTAATGCTTCATGGTGCTGGCCGTATTAGTCTGGATCATGCAATCGAGAAATAATATTCAAGACAAAATAAAAACCGGATGAGCAATTCATCCGGTTTTTTTTATTTCTTTATTTTAAAAATTAAAGCATAAATTGGATTTGCAATTCACCAACCACGAAACCAAGAACTGCGCCGACTGCAATCAAGGCCCACTCATCTTCTTTAAATGCAGGACGTAACATCCCTTCAAATTCAGAAGGTGTTAATTTTTGCATACGTTCAATGAGTGTGCTACGAATATTCATTGCATCTTCTGCATAAGACTCTACATATTTCATCGTCTCTGGAAGCTGTTGCATAATACGTTCAGCAACTTGTGATTTCATATTCTGATATTTTTCTCCGCCAATTGCATATACAACTAACGGACGAATAACCCCAGCTTGCATATCAATTTCTTGTTTGACATGCCGGTTAACCAGATCAATAACACGCGCAGAATGTGTACCCGAAAATAACTCTTCCATCATGTGACGTGAAGTTAAAAGCTGCTTAGAAATTAAAGCTGCATAGTCAGCTGCAACTTCATTTTGGCGTTTAATAAACAGACCTTGCCATGTGTAACCCAATATCTTTTTAGGATAAAGTGGTCTAAACATCATTTGCAGTGCAATCCAGTCACTGAAGAAACCCACAAAACCACCAAATAAAGGTAGCATCCAAGGATATTTTCCTTGAGTGACAATCCAGCACAGCATCTGAATTACACCAATACCGAAGCCAAATACAAAGCCTACATTACTGAAAAATTTAAATTCTTGTTTCCCTACACGTTTAAAAATATTGTTGAGCAAACGTTTATCTTTAAGCAAGTTACTGATAACAAGATGTTTAATATCAAAGTATCGATTCACATCACGTTGTACTTCGCTCATGATGTGTTCAACAATTTCTGGTGCTTTGGATTGCACACGACGGATGAGTCTTTGGCGAGCAAATTCTGGCATGCCTTCCCATAAACCAGGCTGATACTCTTGAGCAACGTCACGGGTAATATCTTCAGCCGCTGCAAGTAGGGGTTTTTCTATTTCTTTGGCAATACGTTTAGGATCTAGGCGTGCAAAAATTTCTTCAGGCTTAATGAGCTTTGCTGTCATGAGCTCAACAGCAATGGTTGCCATTTTCTCGGCTTTGCGAGGCACAATGCCTTGCCAACCCAAAAATGGTTTAATACCTTTAAATTCAAGTGGTGAAAACATCATCTGGATGGCAACCACCTTGGTGATATAGCCAATTAAACCACTCATAAAAGGAATAGAGACATACAACCAAAAATGTTGCTGGAAATCTGCAATCATAGTTTGAAGCATTGTTGTTCCTTAGATTTCTATTGATTTTGATAGGGGGCAACAAGCCATAAAAATGGATAATTGTTTAAGCACAGACAAATATCGTTTATGGTATTTACCTTTCCATGGTAATGCCTGTTTTATCGGCTCATCTTAACATCAAATTCAAGGCGATGTTGCATAGAATGTGATGAATTTATCAATACACATGGAGTTTTTAAGCGTAACCCATACAGTTGATAAATATAAGTAAATTTTGATTTATATCAAACAATCCAATTATAGAAATGATTCTGATATGAAAAAAATAAGATATATGATGATTTGCGGTGCGCCGAAGCGCGAAAAATGTTAAAATGGCGCGCTTAATTCTTTTGCCATTTAGTGGTTTGTCATGACTACCAATACTCAAATTACTGAAGATCGTATCCTGATTCTGGATTTCGGCTCTCAATATAGTCAGCTCATTGCACGTCGTGTACGTGAAGCTGGTGTTTACTCTGAAATGTATGCTTTTGATATGTCTGAAGAAGACATTCGTGCTTTTAAGCCAAATGGCATTATTTTGTCAGGTGGACCTGAGAGTGTGCATGAAGAAGGCAGCCCTCGCGCACCACAAGTAGTGTTTGAGTTAGGCGTTCCAGTATTGGGTATTTGCTATGGCTTGCAAACCATGTCTGAACAGTTAGGCGGTAAAGTTGAGCCGGGTACTGTACATGAGTTTGGTTATGCCGAAGTTGATATCGTTAAACGCGACCAACTGATTGGTAACTTACAAGACCGTGAAAACCAACTTCATGTTTGGATGAGTCATGGTGACAAAGTTAGCCAGATTCCAGAAGGCTTTACCATTACTGCAAGCACACCAAGCTGTCCAGTTGCTGCTGTAAGTGATGAAGCGCGTCGTTTTTATGGCGTGCAATTCCACCCAGAAGTAACACACACGGCAAAAGGTGAAGAGTTACTTGCAAACTTCGTTCATAAAATTTGTGGATGTGGCGGTCTTTGGACGCCTGAACACATCATTGATTTACGTGTAGAACAATTACGTGAACAAATTGGTAATGAAAAAGTTCTTTTAGGTCTTTCTGGTGGTGTTGACTCATCTGTCGTTGCTGCGCTTTTACACAAAGCAATTGGCGACCAGTTAACATGTGTATTTGTTGATAATGGTTTACTTCGTTTAAACGAAGGTGACCAAGTGATGCAAATGTTTGCTGAAAACATGGGTATCCGTGTTATTCGTGCAGATGCTGAACAACGTTTCTTAACTGCATTGGCTGGTGAAGTTGATCCAGAGAAAAAACGTAAAATTATTGGCCGTGAATTCATTGAGGTATTTGCTGAAGAAGCACGTAAACTTGATGGCGTGAAATTCTTGGCACAAGGTACGATTTACCCAGACGTAATCGAATCTGCTGCAAGCAAACAAGGTAAAGCACACGTAATTAAATCACACCACAACGTGGGTGGTTTACCAGAAGATTTAGCATTTGAATTGGTAGAACCTTTACGCGACTTATTCAAAGACGAAGTTCGTAAATTAGGTACTACACTTGGCTTGCCACATAGCATGATTTACCGCCATCCATTCCCGGGCCCTGGTTTAGGTGTTCGTATTTTGGGTGAAGTGAAGAAAGAATATGCTGATATTCTTCGTCTTGCTGATGACATCTTCATGCAAGAGCTTCGTGACAGCGGTTGGTATGATAAAACTGCTCAAGCGTTTGCCGTATTCCAACCTGTTAAGTCAGTTGGTGTAGTAGGTGATGGTCGTCGTTATGCATGGGTAATTGCGCTTCGTGCAGTTGAAACGGTTGACTTTATGACAGCTCGTTTTGCACATTTACCATACGAATTGGTTGATAAAATCTCAACGCGTATTATGAATGAAATTAAAGATGTATCACGTGTTGTATACGACGTGTCATCTAAACCACCAGCAACGATTGAGTGGGAATAATTAAATGAAAAGGCAGGATTTAATCCTGCCTTTTTTATATCTGTTTCTTCCGAAGGAGGTGAGAGATGCCTGATTTAATTCAGTTAGAATATCTACAAGAAAAATTACAGCAACTTTTAGCGGAATCATTATTTGCAATTTATCTTTATGGTTCAGCTGTTGACGGTGGTTTAGGGCCAGAAAGTGATCTTGATGTACTGGTCGTGGTCACTCAACCATTAACTTTTGCTTTACGTGAGCAGCTTGCACAAGAATTACTAAAAATTTCACAGCCTGTCGGGGAATTACAAAGGCCATTAGAAGTTACTATTTTATTAAAAGATGAGATTCAGTCTGGAATTTATCCTTTAAGTTATGAAATGCAATTTGGTGAATGGCTGCGTGAAGAGCTTAAAGAAGGTGGAACATTGAGCTCACAGAAAGACCCAGATATTAGTATATTGCTTAGAAAAGCGAGATCTCATCATACAGTTTTATTTGGACCAGCTTTAAACCAATGGGCACCTGAAATTTCTGATCAAGAACTATGGCAAGCAATGTCTGACACTTATCCCGAAATTGTAGCGCATTGGGATGAGGATGCAGATGAAAGAAACCAGATTTTAGCTTTATGCCGGATCTATTTTAGTTTAGTGATGAAGGATATTGCTTCAAAAGACAATGCTGCACGATGGGTTATGTCTCAGCTTCCTGATGAGCAGAAATTCGTATTGCAGCGACTTATAAAGGAATATAGAGGGGAAATCGGCAAACAAAATTGGCAAGAGGAGCATTATGCTTTGCAGCCTATTGTCAATTTTTTGAGTTCAAAAATTGAAGAGCAGTTTGAGCAGAAAAGAAATCTGATCACATAATAATTTTTTGATTCTGGCTTTATTTACCGACTTTGCTAAACATGTGGCTATATAAGAGTGCTTAAGCACTCTTTTTTATTACTTAGATTTTAAAGCTAAAAATTAATTTTGATAACTATCAAAGCAATAGATCAACTCTTATTACTTTTACTTGATCAAAGATATATTAAGATATATCTTAATAATTATAAATTGATCATTTTGGATCTTAAAAGATGAAACAACAATCAGAACAGCATCATGCTGAACATCATCGTTCGGGACGCCGTGGAAGACTTTTTGAAGCTGGACGCATGAAACTTTTGGTACTCCACCTTATTCAGCAAAGCCCAAAGCATGGCTATGAAATCATTAAAGAAATAAGTGATTTGGTAGGCGATGGCTATACGCCAAGCGCAGGAACAATTTATCCAACATTAACCAGTCTTGAAGAAATGAAGTTGATTAATTTGCTGGATGTAGAGCGTAAGCAATATCAAATCACGGAATTTGGGAAAGCTTACTTAACTGAACAACAAGACAAGTTGAAAGAGTTATTAGAAAAACTACGTTTAAGACGAGAAATCCACAGTAATGATGAATTAATCGAAATTCACCGTGCAATGGAAAACCTAAAAACAGCCTTACGTTTGAAGTTGAACTCGGCAGGTTTACAGCAAGAGCAGATTTATCAAATTGCCGAAAAAATTGATCAGGCTGCTGTTGCGATTGGGCGCCTATAAGTCGACCTTAAACAAGTTGAAATTCTTCAAAGTTATTAATTTTTAAGAGAGAATTTATATATGAAACAACATCAATATCATGTCACGGTACAACACTTAAAAAATGCAAAAGGAGAGGCCTCTACTTATACTGAACGCCTTGAGTTCTATGCGGGAAATCATGACGATATTTTTGAAATTGTTGAACGCTTAAAAAAAGCAGATTTTTTTGATGATGAAACAACAAAATCTTTTGGAGTTGGGCTAAAACTTTTTAGTGAGGTTATGCTTGAAAACCGTGACCACCCACTATTTCAAGAGTTTCTCCCACAATTTGGTCAATTTATGAAAAACCTGAAACAGCTCGTTAAAACTCAATCATCTTAAGCTGCTCAATGCAGCTTTAATGTTATGTAATTAACAAATGATTGTCTCATTCATAGCACCCTGTGTATTACTAAAAGACTATATTGAATAATGAGTGTATTGTTAAGATCATTACAACGACTCATTGCAAAAGCATAGGTAAAAGAGAGTAATATCATGAGCAATAATAATGATTACGATATTTCTGATTCAAAGGATTGCGAAAAATTTGCCAATCAGTTTATTCAGGAATTTCCAATTCGCTCTGCTGAAATTGGACAGGGGACAGTCATTAAGCGGGCTTTACCTAGCCGACAAAAACGAATGATTGGTGCGTGGTGTTTCCTAGATCATGCGGGCCCAGTCACTTTTCCGGCGGGTGATGGTTTAGATGTTGGTCCTCATCCTCATATTGGTTTGCAAACCTTCACGTGGATGATTGAAGGCACCATGATGCATACCGATAGTCTAGGCTCAAAACAACTGATTCGACCTAAACAAGTTAATTTAATGACGGCAGGTCACGGAATTTCACATACAGAAGTTGCACCTGATACAGAAACTCAAATGCACGCTGCTCAGCTCTGGATTGCCTTACCAGATGCTAAGCGCAACATGGATCCGAAATTTGAACATTATCCTGAACTGCCTGTTGTTGAGAAAGACGGTCTAGAGTTTACCGTGCTTGTGGGTGAATATTTGGCAACTACTTCTCCAGTAGTTGTACATACACCGTTAGTGGGTGTTGACCTCATTGCTACCGAAGATACGAAAACCCGCATTCCATTAAATCCTAATTATGAATATGGTTTTATGGCGCTTGAGGGTAGTGCTCATGTAAATGGCCATGAGTTAACTGCTGACAACATGGTGGTATTAGATACGGGTCTTAGTGAAATTGAGATTGAAGTAAAAAAAGGTAACCGTATTCTTTTGATTGGCGGTGAACCGTTTGAAACACCAATTTTACTCTGGTGGAACTTTGTTGCACGTACAATGGATGATTTAAAAGAAGCCCGTGAGCAATGGATTAGCCATGATGCACGTTTTGGTGAAATCCCAGATTATGTTGGTGCACGTTTAGAAGCCCCTGTTCTTCCAGATCAAATGAGAGCATCAAAATGACAGCAGTAATCGCAAGCAGTAAAGCAAAGCCCCTTGCTGAACAATGGAAGGGCGAAATCACCAGTGGTCGTCACCAATATTTTTGTGATGAGCCAGAAAAGTTAGAAGGGCAAGATCAAGGCCCAGCGCCATATGATTTGCTCACTGGAAGTTTAGCCGCGTGTACGCTCATTACTTTAAGAATGTACGCAAAGCATAAGGGTTATGATTTTGGTGAGTTTTCGGTTGAAATCGATTTTCATACCAATAGAGAACATGAAGAACATATAGAACGTCGTATTGTTTTTAAAGACTTGCCAAACGAAGAGCTTCAACAAAAAATCTTAGCGGTATGCGGTAAAACCCCAGTCACTAAAACTTTGTTACGTAGTTTAGACATTCATACTGTGCTTGTTACAGTATAAAAATGCTATTTTGTTGAGGTGGATGATTTTATATCCATCCCACAAATGGAATAAAACAGCATGTTCACATGCTGTTTTTTATGTAAAAAGAAAAATAAAAGCAGGCAATAACATGATTAGTGTACACCACCTGGAATGTTCGCGATCGTTTCGAATTTTATGGGCTTTAGAAGAGTTGGGCTTAGATTATGATATTCATTATTACCAACGCCTACCTAACTATTCTGCTCCAGAAACATTGAAATGTATTCATCCTTTAGGTAAAGCTCCGATTTTGACTGATGATGAACAAGTCATCGCAGAATCAGCTGTGATTTTAGAATATTTACAGCAGCGTTATGATCAGAAGCAACAATTTAAACCTACAGAGCCACAAGATTTACAGCAGTATATTTATTGGATGCACTATGCAGAAGGTTCACTTATGCCGTTATTAGTCATGACTTTAGTCATGAATAGTGTAAATAAGCATGTGCCATGGTTAATTCAGCCAGTAGCTAAAAAAATCACGGAAGGGGTGAAGGCAAATTTTGTTCGCCCACGTATGAAAGATCATATTAGTTTTTTAGAAAACTATTTGGCAGAGCATGAATATTTTGCAGGTGACTTTTCCTTTGCTGATATTCAAATGAGTTTTCCTTTAGAGGCTTTGCAAACGCGTTTGCAAGGTAAATATCCTCATATTCAGGCTTTTTTACATCGTATTCGGCGAAGGGTGGCGTTTCAAAAAGCGAAAAAAAGGGGAATTGGTTCCAATGAAAGGAATTGTGCTGATATTTAAAAGAAAAGGAACAAATATTTGTTCCTTTTCTATTTTTACTTTACTTGCGTTTGATCACGATAGAATCAATACCACTGTGTTGTAAGGTCTGCTGAGCAGCCAAAGCAGCATCTTGAGTATCATACGGTCCAGAAATAACACGATACCATGTTTGTCCGTTTTCAGTACTTTTGACTACATCAGCAGACAAGCCATTTAAAATGATTTCTGCACGGCGGGCATCAGCCTGATCAGGATCATTATAACTACGAACTTGTAAAATATATGTAGGTTGCTGAGGAGTTGTAGCTGACTGATTCGGGTCAATTCCTACACTTTCAGAGGCAGCTGGTTGAGTGGTACTTGGTGCCTCAACAATCATAGCAGTGCCTTGATTTTTGCTTTCAGGGATCGCTTGTTCAGGAATAGGGGTAACCTGTTGTTGAGGCAATAGGTCGTAGAAGCGATAGTCTTTATTAGTATCTTCTTCTTGATAATGTTCAGAGGTAATCTGATTTTTCGCAGGAACAGGTTGCCAAGGTTTCCAAAGCATAAGCATTACAACGATACATAAGACCGCCAAAATAGCGACAAGTGTCCCTAACCATTTGGGAATTAGGGGCTTTTTAGGCTTATTAGGTCTTTCAGATACACCGCGTTGCGTTTTGCCAAACACGTGGATTATTCCTCTGTATTTTGATTGTTTTTAATTCGAGTTTGAGTCTCGTCTTACGATGCTAAAAACAGTGGTCTGTATTGATATTTTAACTATACAAACCACCCCTTACTATATATTGCATGACCTTTAATTTGCTGTCATGCAATATATTTATTACATAGATTCTGGTGCAGATACACCAAGTAATTCTAAACCATTACGAAGTACTTGTTGTACATTGATTGAAAGCAATAAACGGGCTTGTGTAAGCTCTGCATCATCGCTTAATACTTTATGTTCATTGTACCAACCATGGAACAGGGCAGCTAACTCTTTTAAGTAGTTACCAACCTGATGAGGTTCATATGCATTTGCAGCACGTAATACCGCGTCTGGGTATGCTGCCAGTTTAGCAAGAATCTCAGTTTCTGCATCAAGAGACAAGCGAGCTGCATGTGGACGAGCAGCGTTTACATCGAATTGTAAATCTGTGCTTACTGCTTTTTCTAACATACGACAAATACGTGCGTGTGCATATTGAATATAGTACACAGCATTGTCTTTACTTTGTGAAACAGCAAGGTCAAGGTCAAAGTCGATGTGTTGTTCACTCTTACGCATTACGTAGTAGAAACGAGCTGCGTCATTGCCCACTTCTTTACGTAAGTCACGTAAAGTCACGAATTGACCTGAACGAGAAGACATTTGAACCATCTCGCCGCCACGCCATAAACTTACGAACTGAACTAAAAGAACAGTCAACTTCTTAGAGTCGTAACCCATTGCATCAATCGCCGCTTTTACGCGAGAAATATAGCCATGGTGGTCAGAACCCCAAATATCGATTAGGTCAGTATAACCACGTTGTAGTTTATTTAAGTGGTATGCAATGTCAGATGCAAAGTAAGTCGTTTGGCCATTACGACGCTTAACAACACGGTCTTTTTCATCACCAAATTCAGTCGACTTGAACCAGATGTTGCCATCTTTTTCATAAAGGAAGCCACGTTGATCAAGTGTTTCTAAAGCTTCATCAATTTTTGCACTAAGAGATGCTTCACTAAACCATTGGTTGAACGTTACACCAAAGTCAGCAAGGTCATCTTTAATGTCATCTAAAATGGCATGAAGAGCAGCTTGGTGGAATACGCGGTAACCTTCACCCAATAATTGTTGTGAGTTGGCAATAAGGCCATCAATATGCTTTTCTTTATCACCAGATAACACAACTTTGTTGCCTTCGCTATCTAGCTCTTCAGCATATTGCACATCTTCTGGTACATCTTTATAAACATTCGCAACTTCACGAACGTAAGCATCGCCATCTTTATCAATAATGCCTTGTGCGATTTCTTTAACGTAATCGCCTTGATATGCATTTTTAGGGAATACAAGGTTTTGTCCAAGTAGTTCCAAATAACGTAAATAAGTAGAAGTCGCCAAAATATCCATTTGACGGCCAGCATCATTCACGTAGTACTCACGGTCAACTTTAGCACCCGTTGCTTCAAGTAAATTAGCAACAGTCATACCGTATGCCGCACCACGTCCATGACCTACGTGTAGGCTAGACGTAGGGTTTGCAGAAACAAATTCGACTTGAATCTTTTTCGCTGCATTTGCTTGGCTACGACCAAAAATTTCTTTTTGTGCTTGAATTTGATCAAGAATAGCAAAACGCTGATCTGCATTTAAAAAGAAGTTAATAAATCCGGGGCCTGCGATTTCAGCTTTACTGATATCTGCCACTTCTGGTAATGCAGCTAGAACTTTCTCAGCTAAATCACGTGGTTTCATACCAGCAGCTTTCGAGCCGATCATGGCAATATTAGAAGCAAAGTCGCCATGGCTTCGGTCTTTGGTGCGTGTTAAATTGCTTGTGTTTTTCCAGTCGGAAGGAAGCACCCCTTCTTGTTGAAGAGTTTGCACTGCATGGTCGAGAGCTGCTTGTATTGCCGTATTCATATCAATCGAAAATAGATGTCGCAGAAAAACGTCAAATATAGCAAATTTCCGATGACTTAGGGGAGGGGATTTAATATTCCAATAATTCTTTATGCAAATTACTGATGATTATTTTTTAAATGAATGTTGGTTGATGAATCGCCTTACTATTCTGAAAA
Organism: Acinetobacter sp. TG2027; assembly: GCF_000302435.1. Lineage (NCBI taxonomy): Bacteria > Pseudomonadati > Pseudomonadota > Gammaproteobacteria > Moraxellales > Moraxellaceae > Acinetobacter > Acinetobacter sp. TG2027. The sequence continues at coordinate 144,272 of NZ_AMJN01000001.1, forward strand.
TAAAGAATTACAAGCCTTTTGGGTAGTTTTGATGAGTAAATTAAGTGTTTAATTTAATAATATTTCCTGAGGAAATACCTGTTGCCACTAACTCATATAATTATGGCTTTTAAAATTGAGAAAATAAAAGAGGTTTTTAAAATTATAAAAATATTAAAATACTGATTTCTATTAATTATTTTTAAACATGTTGTAACTAAATAGTGTTTAATTTTAACATCACGGTTTAAAATATCTATTTTGATCGAATTAGGCTTAAGCTTATACGCACAAAGAGTTTTAGAGACCATACAAAACGTGTTTTTCTCTACTCTAAGCTGGAAAATGAGATAGGCAATGATATCAGGACACCCAAGTAAACATCCCCTTTATATTCCATATGCAGGTTTTACACTTTTAGAGTTACCACTCTTAAATAAAGGTTCGGCTTTCACTGAAGAAGAAAGAAGTAACTTTAACTTACACGGTTTACTCCCCCATATTATTGAAACTATTGAAGAGCAGAGCCAGCGCTCTTATCAGCAATATTGCGCTTTTACTGATGATATCAATCGACATATCTATTTGCGTAATATCCAAGATACCAACGAAACCTTGTTCTATCATTTAATCGAAAATCATCTTGAAGAAATGATGCCGATTATTTATACCCCAACAGTGGGTGAAGCATGTCAGCGTTTCTCCGATATCTATCGTCGTCATCGTGGTGTTTTTATTTCATATCCAGATCGTGATGTGATTGATGATATTTTGCAAAACGTAAATAAAAATAATGTAAAAGTGATCGTCATTACTGATGGAGAACGTATCCTAGGTCTTGGTGACCAAGGTATTGGCGGAATGGGGATTCCTATTGGAAAACTTTCGCTTTACACCGCTTGTGGTGGGATTAGTCCAGCTTATACATTACCAATCACAATTGATGTAGGGACGAACAATCCACAACTGTTAAATGATCCGATCTATATGGGTTGGCGTCAGCCACGTATTAGTGGCGATGAATATTACGCATTTGTCGATATGGTGATTGAGGCTGTAAAGCGTCGTTGGCCAAAAGCGTTAATTCAGTTTGAAGATTTCGCACAAAAAAATGCGATGCCACTTTTAGAAAAGTATCGAGATAAAATTTGTTGTTTTAACGATGATATTCAAGGAACAGCAGCGGTATCTGTAGGTAGTTTGATTGCTGCAAGTCGTGCAGCAGGCAAGCAATTAAAAGATCAAACAATTGCTTTCTTAGGCGCGGGCTCTGCGGGATGCGGTATTGCGGAACAAATTGTTGCACAAATGGTTGCTGAAGGTTTGACTGATTCTGAAGCCCGTGCACGCGTTTATATGGTGGATCGTTTTGGTTTGATTACCGAAAATCAGCCGAACTTATTGGACTTCCAACGCAAATTGGCGCAAAAAGCTGAGGTGGTTGATCAGTGGGGCAATATTGAAGAAGTGATTTCACTACTTGATGTTGTTAAAAATGCTAAGCCTACAGTGTTAATTGGGGTTTCTGGTCAACCGGGTCTGTTCACAGAAGAGATTATCAAAACCATGGCGGCGAATTGTGAGCGCTCAATTGTCATGCCATTGTCTAACCCAACTTCACGTGTTGAAGCTGTGCCAGCAGATATTGTGGAGTGGACTGAAGGTAGAGCGTTAATCGCAACAGGTAGTCCGTTTGCTCCTGTGAATCATCACGGCAAACTTTATAATATTTCTCAGTGTAATAACTCGTACATTTTCCCAGGCATTGGGCTGGGTGTGGTGGCATCGGGTGCTAAACGCGTTACTGAAAATATGTTAATGGCTTCAAGTAGTGCTTTAGCGAATTGCTCACCTCTACTAAAAGATCCGCAAGCTGATTTATTACCACCTTTAGGGGAAATTCAGCAAGTCTCTAAAGTGATTGCATTTGAAGTTGCGAAAGCTGCCATGGCAGATGGCGTGGCTGTAACGATTAGTGATGACTTACTACAGCAAAAAATAGATCAATCATTCTGGAAACCTGAATACCGCAAATATAAGCGTATTCCTTTCTAAGGTTGAGAACGTAAAAAGAGGAGCTTAAGCTCCTCTTTTTTATTTTAGTCTTCTAAAACTTCTTCTAGCAATTCTTCGCTAGGTGCAAAGTAATATGCGCCATCAAGTGGAGTCACGAAATGCAATAAGCGATCATGGATACCATCTCCACTTGTACCAAACATACGCTTTAACATGGCATCAATAATGCTCAGGTCTTTAGTATAAGCAATGAAGAATAAGCCTTGATCGCCTCGACCGTCGCCATAAGGCAGACTATGACGCAAGATTTCCATTTCTTCGCCTTCGTCATCTTCAACGACAGTACGGGCAACATGGGCATTTTCTGGTTTAACGTCATCATCAAGTTCAATTGACTCAAGCTTAGTACGACCCATGACATTTTCTTGAGCATCAACTTTTAGTTTTTTCCATTTTTCTAAGTCGTGTGCATAGCGCTGTGCAAATATGAAACTACCATCTGCAAATACTCCAGCACTTTCTGGGAGTAGGGCTGTTTCCGCGCGGTCATCTGGAAATTGAGGGTTTTCAGTACCATCTATAAAGCCAGTAATATCGCGACCATCGAAATAACGGAAGCAAACACGCTCATCAAGAACTTCAACTTTATCTTTAATACCTTCAAAAAATGCTTGGCTTAATGCAAAACAAATATCAGAACGCATACTAGCAATATGGATGAGGACATCAGCGGGAACAGCTGGCATGTTGAATGCGCCGTTTTCTGGTTCAAGTTGTTTAAAGCCAGCAGGAGATTGACTGTAAAGTTGCTTCCAAAGTTCTGGACCAAAAGCGACTGCTGTTTTAATTTGCGCGTCTGAATGCTGAGTAATGAGACGGTCGCGTGTTTCAAACAACGCTTCGAGTTGTTCTTTTAATTCATCAATTGATAAGTCTTTTAAACGAAGAACAATAAATCGGGCATGATCTGATGGCAACGGCAAAATGACAGATTGAGCAGTCATTGGAAGGTATCTCCTCAATTATAATTTAGTATGAGCTTTAATTATTGTGCCTGATGCGAAGAGCGGTTAGTAGTCTATTTCTTGATTTTATTGTTTGAATTCTCATCAAGATAGTTTTATAAAACAGTATAATTCCACTTTTATTGTCTATTTTTACTATGTCTTTGCAAGTTTGGTTTGCCTATATGTTGGCCTGTTGGGTCATTAGTATCTCTCCGGGTGCGGGAGCTATTGCCTCAATGTCGAGTGGTCTAAACTATGGATTTAGACATGGTTACTGGAATGCAATCGGTTTGCAAGTTGCCTTAGTGCTTCAAATTATGGTGGTGGCCGCAGGTGTCGGGGTCTTATTTGCAACGACTCCTTTAGCTTTTCAGGCCGTTAAGTGGTTTGGCGTAGCTTATTTATTGTATTTGGCCTATCTGCAGTGGAAAGCACCTATAAAAGATATAGAAATTCAACAAGAAAAAAGAGATAAGTCTGCTTTAGCTCTGCTATTAAATGGTTTTGTGGTTAATATTAGCAATCCTAAAGCAATCGTATTTTTATTGGCGGTTTTACCGCAGTTCTTAGATTTAAGTAAGCCTCAATGGATACAATATCTAATTATGGCGGCTACTATGATTACGATCGATTTGATTGTAATGGCTGGATATACGGGGCTGGCATCCAAGGTTTTAAGATTACTTCGATCCCCTAGACAGCAAAAATATTTAAATCGGGGCTTTGCTGTGATGTTTAGCTGTGCGGCTTTATTATTGAGCACAGTGCATCAGGCGGCCTAGTTTAGGACGCCTGTGTCTGATTTTTTAGTTTTTGAGTTATAAAAATAACGGCAAAACTTAATGCCATACATAAAACAATACTAAGACCTGTAGAGATATTAAGTGCTGCACTTGACCATAAGCCGACACTAACACCAAGCTGGGCTAACACGAATGCCCAAATAACCATTTGCTTTGGTGAGTTTGCCAATAGACGAGCGCTTAAAGCTGGTATTACTAGTAATGCACCCATTAGCAAAGAACCTACAGCACGCAAAGCTAAAACTGTAAATAAAGCTAATAACAGCATAAAAATAAGGCGTTGCCAGTTTGCATTCACCCCTTCACTAATTGCGATATCTGGATCAATTGCAAACTGTATTTGTGGCTGCCAAAAGCGGTAAAGAATTGCGAGTGATATTGCAATAATTAAAGTGAAAACAGGAAGATCTGGCCAATCAATACTAAGTAAATCGCCAAACAAATAACTTAAAAGCTCGGGTCTTAAACTTGGAACATGTTGAATAAACAACAGGCCACTACAGAGTAATGTTGCTGAACATAAGGCTAGCAGAGCATCATTGGGTAAACGGTTGTCATGTAAAGCCCATAAAACGCCTACCAGTAAAACCGCTGTACCTGCAACACCAAGCCATAATGGAAGACTTAAAGCTCCCGCAATAGCAACCCCAAGTAGTGTTCCGTGCGCCATCGTGTCAGCAAAAAAAGACATGCGTCTCCAAAGCATTAAACAACCCAGAGGTGCAGTTAAAAATACTAGCAGAGATCCCATAATCCATGCGGGTAACAATAATTGTAACCATTCCATCATGGCTTAAGCTTCCGGTTCTGGGTGAATATGAGGACGGTCATTATGAGGGCAGGGGTGTGCAGCATCACCGTGAGCACAATGGTCATGATGATGTTGATAGAAAACCCTTTGAGTTCCAAATATTGCCTGATATTCAGGATGTTGTTGGATATTTTCGGGCAGCCCGCTACAGCAAATATGTTTATTTAAACACACCACACGGTGTGTTCCTTGCATCACCCATTGTAAGTCATGAGAAACAATTAATATCGCGCAACCATATCGTTTTGGTAGGCTACGAACATAATCATAAAGTTCTGCTTCTGACTGAATATCTAGGCCTTGCATGGGTTCATCAAGAACTAAAATATCTGGCTGACGAAGCAGTGCACGAGCCAATAGTACTCTTTGGCGTTCTCCACCTGAAAGTTGTTGTACTTTTGATTGTTGTAACTTTGAAATACCTGTGTCTTGAATAATTTCCTGACGCAGGGCAGGGCTGCATTTTTCTAAATCAAGAAGGTCCTGAACACGTAAAGGAAGGCTGTGTGAAGGATTAAACTTTTGTGGCACATAAGCCATTTTAAGTTTTTTATGATTAATAACACGCCCGCTACTTGGCTGAAGAATACCGAGTAGAACTTTAATCAGTGTTGATTTGCCTGCACCATTGGGTCCAATTAAAGACACAATTTCATTTTGATGTAGGGCAAAATCAACTTTCTTTAATATATCCCGATCATCACGATGAACAGAAACCTGCTCAAGCTGAATTAATACAGGATTTAAGGAGTTGTGCGGCACTGTTGGCATTTCCCCGAAATTTCAATAATGCTGTGTTGAGCCACGAAGTCATCTGAAGCTGCAAGCTGGTCAAGCTGGTGTGTGAGGCCTTGAGAAGAAGCTTCTTTAACCATATGACATTCGGTACAAATCAGGAATGCTGCTTGATGGCCTTCACGCGGGTGGCAGCAAGGAATATACGCATTAATAGAAGTTAGGCGGTGAATGAGGCCTTTTTCTAATAAGAAATCTAAAGTTCTATATACAGTTGGAGGCGCAGCAGGGCGATCGGTTTGACTTTTTATACGTGCCAATAAGTCATAGGCACCCATTGGACCCGATGCATTTAAAATGAGTTCCAGAACTTCTTTGCGCAAAGGTGTAAGGCGTGCGCCAGTCGCAGAACATAAACTTTCTGCTTCAGCTAAACGGCTTGCGACATTATGGTGATCATGCACACCATGCAAAGAATCATGATGTTCATGCGAGCAGGAACTCATAGGGATAGCCTCGAATTTTTAACGGAATATTAGCATGAAGCGATGCTTCATTCGATTAATCTTAGGTATTTTTGTAACTTTGTTATATTATAACATGCTTCAAGCTAATTTAAATTGATGGTCTGTCATGTTCCGTTTTTTTGTTTTCAGTATGTTCTCACTTTTGAGTACGTTAGGGTGGAGTCAGGGTTTGGTGGTTTCTACACACCCGATTTATCTGATTGCAAAAGAGGTCACACAAGGGGTTGAAGAACCGCAACTCTTATTAAAGGGACAAACGGGGCATGACGTACAATTAACTCCAGCGCATCGTAAAGCAATAAATGATGCGTCTTTGGTGATTTGGTTGGGTAAAGCGCATGAAGCGCCCTTAAATAAATTATTAGGTAATAATAAGAAGGCGATTGCACTATTAGATAGTGGCATTGTTTCTGTTTTACCTCAGCGAAGTACACGCGGTGCAGCTTTACCTAATACGGTAGATACACATGTGTGGTTAGAGCCCAACAATGCAGTTCGAATTGGTTTCTTTATTGCTGCTTTGCGCTCACAGCAACACCCTGAAAATAAGGCAAAGTATTGGAATAACGCCAATGTGTTTGCTCGTAAAATGTTCCAGGCAGCACAAGCTTACGATAGTTCAAGTAATGGCAAACCATATTGGGCATATCATGATGCCTATCAATATTTAGAACGCTCACTAAACTTAAAGTTCGCTGGTGCTTTAACAGATGATCCTCATGTTGCACCAACAGCAGCTCAAATTAAGTATCTTAATGATAGTCGACCAAAAAATCAGATGTGTTTGTTGGCAGAGAGTTTTACCACTAAGAGTCAATATCAAAAATTAGGTAACATTACTTTTCAACCAGTAGACGAGAGCATGAATAATGAGGATGATTTCGTCACTGCATGGAAGAAACTGGCTATAAAAACAGATAAATGTGTATTAAGTACGCAAAAGTAAGATAAAAAGTAAACAAAGGCTGACTGTAGCGTCAGCACCACCTGTCATGAAAAACCCCGACTAAAGTCGGGAAAAGATTGCATGTTCAGGGGTGTAACTCTATAATGCCTGCGATTAAAAGCGATCATCAGCTAAACTTGTCAAGCATTTATGCTGTGAGTGGATAAATAATGAGCCAAACTAGTCGCTTGATTGACCGACGATTAGCAAAAGCTTTGGTCTTCTTACAAGCATGTATGATCCCTGTTTCCGCACTTGTGGCGTGGAGCATAAAAGACATGACAGCAGCATTAAGTGCGGCACTTGGTGCGTTGGTCTGCTGGCTTGCTACGGGTTATTTTTCGTGGCAATCCTTCAGAACAGCAGGTGCACGAGCATCAAAACAAGTGCTGTCTAACATGTATAGGGGCATGTTAGGCAAATTTGCAATCATGATCGTTGGATTTATTTTGATTTTGAGCAATGTTAAACCTTTATCACCGTTAGCATTGCTGTTTGGTTTTATTCTCGTTCAGGCAATGTCGTGGGTCGCTCCGTTTTGGGTGTCACGTCTACAAAAACGGGTGTAGAAACAAGAAGAATTGAAGATTTTTTGGAGGGTTGCGAGATATCGACAGTACGCCGATGTTCGTTTCCCTTCTTTTTAGTAATTGACATTGACCAGGTGTGATTTATGGCTGCTGAAGAACATGCCCTCACTTCGACAGAGTATATCAAGCATCACTTGACCAATATGACCTATGGCAAAATGCCAGACGGTACATGGAAATTGGCTGAGACTGCTGAAGAAGCTCATTCGATGGGGTTCACTGCAATTCACTTGGATTCAATGGGTTGGTCAATTGGCCTTGGTGTGATTTTCTGTTTGATGTTCTGGATCGTTGCGAAAGCTGCAAATGCAGGTGTTCCAACAAAATTCCAGTCAGCAATCGAAATGATCATTGAGTTTGTTGACTCAAGTGTCCGTGATACTTTTCATGGCAAATCACGTTTAATCGCTCCGCTCGCACTCACTATTTTCGTGTGGATTTTCCTCATGAACTTAATGGACTTGATCCCAGTTGACTGGATTCCTCAAGTTGCAGCGTTTGTAGGTGCAAACGTATTTGGTATGGACCCTCACCACGTTTACTTCAAGATCGTTCCATCTACAGATCCAAACATTACTTTAGGTATGTCTTTATCTGTATTTGTACTTATCTTGTTCTACAGCATCCGCGAAAAGGGTGTTGGTGGTTTCGTTGGCGAGTTGGCACTTAACCCATTTAACCCAAGTAATCCAGTTGCAAAAGCGTTGCTTATTCCAGTGAACTTGATTTTGGAATTGGTAACATTCCTTGCTCGTCCGATTTCATTAGCTCTCCGACTATTCGGTAACATGTATGCCGGTGAGTTGATCTTTATCCTAATTGCTTTATTGCCGTTCTGGATTCAATGGGCGTTGTCTGTGCCTTGGGCGATCTTCCACATTCTTGTAATCACGTTGCAGGCATTCATCTTTATGATGCTTACCATCGTTTACTTGAGCATGGCAAGCGAAAAACATTAATGGTATTGCCTAACTATCAAATGATGGTTGGGCTGAATTTTTTTAATTTAATTTGGTAATAACCTAACCTCTGAGGAATTTTTCATGGAACTCACTTTAGGTCTAGTTGCAATTGCATCTGCTATCTTGATCGCTTTCGGTGCTTTGGGTACTGCGATTGGTTTTGGTCTTTTGGGTGGTCGCTTTTTAGAAGCTGTTGCTCGTCAACCAGAATTGGCTCCACAACTTCAAACTCGTATGTTCTTAATCGCGGGTCTTCTTGATGCTGTGCCTATGATCGGTGTTGGTATTGGCTTGTTCTTCATCTTCGCTAATCCATTTGTAGGTTAATCATCTTAATTCCTAAATCCACTATTTGAGGAATTGCAATGAATATCAACCTCACATTGATTGGTCAAGCGATTGCGTTTGCATTCTTTGTTGCATTCTGCATGAAGTTTGTTTGGCCACCACTAATCAATGCGATTAGTGAGCGTCAGCGTAAAATCGCTGATGGCTTAAATGCAGCAGAAAAAGCGAAAGCTGACCTTGCCGATGCACAAGCGCAAGTTAAGCAAGAACTTGATGCAGCTAAAGCACAAGCGGCTCAATTGATCGAACAAGCGAACCGTCGTGCAGCGCAATTGATCGAAGAAGCTCGTACTCAAGCTGCGGCTGAAGGTGAGCGTATTCGTCAACAGGCTAAAGAAGCTGTTGATCAAGAAATCAATTCTGCTCGCGAAGAATTACGTCAACAAGTAGCTGCTTTGGCAGTAACTGGTGCAGAAAAAATCCTGAACCAGCAAGTTGATGCAGAAGCTCATAACGCCATGCTGTCTCAGCTGGCTGCTAAACTTTAAGCGAGGCGAATTATGGCTGAACTCTTGACGTTGGCACGTCCGTATGCCAAAGCAGCATTTGCTTATGCTTCTGAGCAAGGTGCAACAGACAATTGGTCGAATGCGTTACAAGTGCTCAGTGCTGCGGTGCAAGACGAAGCATTTTCCGCTTATTTAAATCGCCCTGAACTTACTCCTGCGGAGCAAGTGAAGCTTTTTGCTAAAGTTTTAGGTGAAGATCAATCTCAAGCAGTGTCTAACTTTTTGACACTTCTTGCAGATAACGATCGTTTAATGCTGTTACCTGAAATTGAAGCAGAATATGAACAGCTTAAATCACAGAATAACAACAATGTGGATGTCGTGATTGAATCGGCTTTCCCGTTAACTGCTGAACAAGAGCAATTGTTGAAATCTGCTTTAGAAAAGCGTTTTAACAGTACAGTAACTGTTTCAGTTGAAGTTAAACCTGAGCTTATTGCAGGTGTTGTAATTCGTGCAGGCGATCAAGTGATAGATGATTCTGCGCTTAACAAGCTTGAAAAAATGCGTACTCGTCTTCTTGCATAATGCAAATGATGAAGACTGAACTAATAAAAGATTGAGGAATAGCGCAATGCAACAACTGAATCCATCCGAGATCAGTGCGCTCATTAAACAGCGTATCGGAGATCTGGACACCAGCGCGACCGCTAAAAACGAAGGTACCATTGTTATGGTATCCGACGGTATCGTGCGCATTCACGGTCTTGCTGATGCAATGTACGGTGAAATGATCGAATTCGACGGCGGCTTATTTGGTATGGCACTGAACCTAGAACAGGATTCAGTGGGTGCCGTTGTTTTAGGTAACTACCTAAGCCTTCAAGAAGGTCAAAAAGCTCGTTGTACAGGTCGTGTATTAGAAGTTCCAGTTGGTCCTGAACTTCTTGGCCGTGTTGTCGACGCTTTAGGTAACCCAATTGATGGTAAAGGCCCAATTGATGCGAAATTAACTGATGCTGTTGAAAAAGTAGCACCAGGCGTAATTTGGCGTCAATCTGTAGATGAGCCTGTTCAAACTGGTTATAAATCAGTTGATACAATGATTCCTGTTGGCCGTGGCCAACGTGAGTTGATCATCGGTGACCGTCAAACTGGTAAAACAGCGATGGCGATCGATGCGATTATCGCTCAGAAAAACTCTGGCATTAAATGTGTATACGTTGCGATTGGTCAAAAACAATCAACAATTGCAAACGTTGTACGTAAGCTAGAAGAAACTGGCGCTATGGCGTATACAACTGTTGTCGCTGCTGCGGCTGCTGATCCTGCTGCAATGCAGTACTTAGCTCCGTACTCTGGCTGTACAATGGGTGAATACTTCCGTGACCGCGGTGAAGACGCTCTTATTATTTATGATGATTTGTCTAAGCAAGCTGTTGCTTACCGTCAAATTTCATTACTTTTACGTCGTCCACCAGGTCGTGAAGCGTATCCAGGTGACGTATTCTATCTTCACTCACGTCTTCTAGAACGTGCTTCTCGTGTATCTGCTGACTACGTTGAGAAATTCACTAATGGCGCAGTAACTGGTCAAACTGGTTCTTTAACTGCATTGCCAATTATTGAAACTCAAGCAGGTGACGTATCTGCATTCGTACCAACGAACGTAATTTCGATTACTGACGGTCAGATCTTCTTAGAAACATCATTATTCAACGCAGGTATTCGTCCTGCTGTGAACGCGGGTATCTCTGTATCTCGTGTTGGTGGTTCTGCTCAAACTAAGATCATCAAAAAATTGTCTGGTGGTATCCGTACTGCTTTAGCACAATACCGTGAATTGGCTGCGTTTGCTCAGTTCGCTTCTGACCTTGACGAAGCAACTCGTAAGCAACTTGAACATGGTCAACGTGTAACTGAGTTAATGAAGCAAAAACAATATGCTCCTTACTCAATTGCTGACCAAGCTGTTTCTGTTTATGCATCTAACGAAGGCTACATGGCTGACGTAGAAGTTAAGAAAATCGTAGACTTTGATGCTGCGTTAATTTCTTACTTCCGCTCAGAATATGCTCCGTTGATGAAACAAATCGATGAAACTGGTGATTACAACAAAGACATCGAAGCAGCAATCAAAGCAGGTATTGAAAGCTTTAAAGCGACTCAAACTTACTAAGTTTAGTTTTAGTTAAGTTTGGTTCACGGATCAACCTTCGGAAGCTCGAAAGAGCTTTCGAATACTAGGTTAAGCGTATGGCAAATTTAAAAGAAATTCGCGCCAAAGTAGCTAGTATCAAGAGCACGCAAAAGATTACTCGCGCGATGCAAATGGTAGCTGCTTCTAAAATGCGTCGTGCGCAAGAGCGCATGGCTCAGGGCCGTCCGTATGCCGATAATATGCGCCGTGTAATTGCTCACTTGGTACAAGCAAACCCTGAATACAAACACCGTTATATGGTTGACCGCCCAGTTAAGCGTGTTGGCTATATCGTAGTGTCTTCAGATCGTGGTTTGGCAGGTGGCTTGAACATTAACTTGTTCAAGAAAGTTGTGCAGCATGTCAAAGCACAACAACAGCAGTCAATTGAAGTTGAATTTGCTTTAATTGGTCAAAAAGCGGTTTCGTTTTTTAAGAATTACGGCGGTAAAGTGCTCGGTGCAACTACCCAACTTGGCGATGCGCCGAGTTTGGAACAGTTAACTGGCTCAGTCCAAGTTATGCTTGATGCATTTGATAAAGGCGAATTAGATCGTATCTATCTCGTATCAAATGGCTTCGTTAATGCAATGACTCAGCAGCCTAAAGTAGAACAACTTGTTCCTTTAGCACCAGCAGAAGAAGGCGATGATCTCAACCGTACTTATGGTTGGGACTATATCTACGAACCAGAAGCAGAAGAATTGTTAAATGGTTTGTTGGTTCGCTATATCGAGTCTATGGTTTATCAAGGTGTGATTGAAAACGTTGCATGTGAGCAGTCAGCTCGTATGGTCGCGATGAAAGCAGCGACAGACAACGCAGGACAATTGATTAAAGACCTACAACTCATTTACAACAAGCTGCGTCAAGCCGCGATTACTCAGGAAATTTCCGAGATCGTTGGCGGTGCCGCTGCCGTTTAACATTATTAAGTTTGAATTGAGGAGACAGCAATGAGTAGCGGTCGTATCATTCAGATCATCGGCGCGGTTATCGACGTCGAGTTTGAGCGCAATAGCGTTCCTAAGATCTATGACGCTCTCCAAGTTGACGGTACTGAAACTACATTAGAAGTTCAGCAACAGCTTGGCGATGGTGTTGTTCGTACCATCGCAATGGGTTCTACAGAAGGTCTTAAACGTGGCCTTAATGTAACTAGCACAAATGCACCGATTTCTGTTCCAGTAGGTCCAGCTACGCTTGGTCGTATTATGGACGTTTTGGGTCGCCCAATTGATGAAGCAGGTCCGGTAGCGACTGAAGAGCGTTTGCCGATTCATCGTCAAGCACCTTCTTATGCTGAACAAGCAGCTTCTACTGATCTTTTAGAAACTGGTATTAAAGTAATTGACTTACTTTGCCCGTTCGCAAAAGGTGGTAAAGTTGGTCTATTCGGTGGTGCTGGTGTTGGTAAAACCGTTAACATGATGGAGTTGATCAACAACATCGCGAAAGCTCACTCAGGTTTATCTGTGTTTGCTGGTGTTGGTGAGCGTACTCGTGAAGGTAACGACTTCTATCACGAAATGAAAGATTCTAACGTTCTTGACAAAGTAGCAATGGTCTACGGTCAGATGAACGAGCCACCAGGTAACCGTTTACGCGTAGCGTTAACTGGTTTGACTATGGCTGAATACTTCCGTGATCAAAAAGACGAAAATGGTAAAGGTCGTGACGTATTATTATTCGTCGACAACATCTACCGTTATACACTTGCAGGTACTGAAGTATCAGCATTGTTAGGTCGTATGCCGTCTGCGGTAGGTTACCAACCTACACTTGCAGAAGAAATGGGTGTTCTTCAAGAGCGTATTACATCTACTAAATCTGGTTCGATCACATCGATCCAAGCAGTATATGTACCTGCCGATGACTTAACAGATCCATCTCCTGCAACTACATTTGCTCACTTAGATGCAACAGTAGTATTGAGCCGTGACATCGCATCTTCTGGTATCTATCCAGCGATCGATCCACTTGACTCAACTTCACGTCAGTTAGACCCATTAGTTGTTGGTCAAGAGCACTATGAAATTGCGCGTGCAGTCCAAAACGTATTGCAACGTTATAAAGAGCTTAAAGACATCATCGCAATCTTGGGTATGGATGAATTAGCTGAAGAAGATAAATTGGTTGTTTACCGTGCGCGTAAAATCCAACGTTTCTTCTCTCAACCATTCCACGTAGCTGAAGTGTTTACTGGTGCTCCTGGTAAATTAGTACCGCTTAAAGAAACGATTCGTGGCTTTAAAGGTCTATTAGCTGGTGAATACGATCACATCCCAGAACAAGCGTTCTATATGGTTGGTGGTATTGACGAAGTGATTGCTAAAGCTGAGAAACTCTAATTTAAGGAGATCATCTCATGGCGACTATGCAATGTGATGTCGTAAGTGTTAAAGAGTCTATTTACTCTGGCGCAGTAACGATGTTAATCGCGAAAGGTGCTGGTGGTGAGCTTGGTATTTTGCCAGGACATGCTCCACTTGTAACCTTGCTTCAACCGGGCCCGATTCGTGTTCAGTTGGAAAATGGTACAGAAGAAATCGTCTATGTATCTGGCGGTGTTTTAGAAGTTCAACCTCATGTTGTAACGGTTCTTGCAGATACTGCAATCCGTGCTGACAACTTGGATGAAGCGGCAATTTTAGAAGCACGTAAAAATGCTGAACAATTGCTTGCAAACCAAAAGAGTGATTTGGACTCAGCTGCTGCGTTGGCTGCCTTGGCAGAAACCGCTGCACAGCTTGAAACTATCCGTAAAATCAAAAACCGCGCACTATAATTGCCGGTTTGAGATTGAAAAAGCCACCGTAAGGTGGCTTTTTTATTATAAATTTTAGGTGTCAGAATAGTATTTTTATTTAAAATAATATGTTTTTAATGTAAATTTGCGTCTCAAAACTTAAATCATCATAAATAAGAGATACTTAAAATGAAATTTAAATATTGGTTACCACTTCTGGTGTCTATTGCTTTTGTGGGATGTGCATCAGTGCCGCAGGCCAATCCACAATTAGCCCAGCAAGCAAAACAACTGACAACCCCAACAAATGGAAATGCGGTAATTTATGTATACCGTTCTAATAATGTAGTCGGTAGTGCTTTGAAAAAAGATGTGTGGGTTGACGGAGAATGCTTAGGGGAAACTGCACGTGGTATATTCTTTTATAAAGAGGTTTCTGGTAATCAAGAACATATAGTTTCAACTGAATCAGAGTTTTCTCCAAATCATTTGAAATTTAAAACTGAAGCTGGGAAAAATTATTTTGTACAGCAGTACATTAAACCTGGTGTTTTTGTCGGTGGAGCCAACCTGAAATTAGTAGATGATACACAAGGCCAGAAAGCAATTAGTGAATATCATTTAGCTGAGGCAGGTAAATGTAGTAAAGCAACTATAGCACTTACTAATTAAAGAAATGAAAAAGCCACCGTAAGGTGGCTTTTTTTATAAGTTGTTTTTTAAGATTCAGTTTTTGAATCTGACTTTTCATCTCCTGCCATAATCATAGCAGCAAGCTTCACCATATCCATTTGAATGGTATTAAGCTGTTTTTCAATTTGGTCAAAATTGATTTGATCTAATTTCCCATTGAGTAATGGCATGCTAAGAGCTTGTTGGTTGGCATGTAATAAACTTTGGCGAATATTCTCAATTTCCTGACTTTTAATATCTAAAGTCAAAAGTGCTTGATTTAAACCTTCTAGTTGCTGTTTTAACGTAGTGACAGTAGTTTTTAGTTCATTCTGATTCTTATCTTGGATGGCTTGTTCAACATCAAGCTGAGTATCTTTAAGCTGTTCAACATAGTCACCAGCTTTAAGCTGTAAATTAGCAGCGTCGCGGACCATATAAAAAATATTACCGCTTTTAAGTTCGGCTTTGTTGGGTGCAATTTCTGACTCTTGTTGTTCAATGTTTTGGTCAGATGCCTGTTCAGCTATTTCAGTTTTTTCTTGTTCGGTAGCATGGTCTTGTGCCTGATCACACCCGAGTAAAAGCATGCCTGAGGCAAAAATTACAAAAGGAAGAAATGCGCCCTGTAAAACTTTTTTCATAACTACAAACAACATCAAATAAAGCAAATAGATACTATAGGCATAAAATATGAAGAAAGATTGTATTTTTGCAAACGAACAACACTTTGAGGAGAGTATAAAAAAGAGCGTATAAAACGCCCTTTCTCACGTTTTAAAATATTATTTTGCTAACTCTGCTTCAACTGCTTTAACGATTTGCTCATCGTCTGCTGTTAGGTTCGGAGCAAAGCGAGCTACGACTTCGCCATTTTTATTAATTAAAAATTTTTCAAAGTTCCATAAAACTTCTGGAGCAGGGTTGGTTGGAATACCTAAGCCTTCTAAACGCTCACGGAAAGGACCTTCACCAGTGCGTTCCGGCTGAGCCGCTGTCAAAGTTTGGTAAAGTGGGTGCTTATCTTCGCCGACTACAGAAACCTTAGAAAATAAAGGGAAATGAACATCATAATTTAATGAACAGAACTGTTGAATTTCTTCATCAGAACCTGGTTCTTGCTCTTTAAAGTTGTTTGCTGGGAAACCTAAAATTTCAAGACCTTGGTCTTTTTTTGCTTGGTAAAGTTTTTCTAAGCCTTCGTATTGTGGGGTTAAACCACATTTAGAAGCAGTATTTACGATAAGTAGAACTTTACCTTTGTATTGTTCGAGGTCAACCGTTTCGCCTGAAATAGCTTTTACTGGAATGTGATATACAGATTGTGTCATGAGTCTTTCCTAAAGATTGTAATTGATATCAAGTAACGCATTTGTTTTAACTGCTATTGAGGGGTAGTGCAATAATATTCGTGTTCAAAAAAGAAAAAGTTTTTAAAGATAAACTGAATTCTAGTTATTTCTGATTTGGATAGGTGTTTGCCCAGTGTAACGTTTAAAAAATTCAATAAAACTTGAGCTATGTTGATAACCTAAATCGTATGCTAAACGCTTGATAGACGTCCCTTGGCGAATCTGATGAATGGCATAAACAATTTTGGCCCGATTTCTCCATTCGGACAATGAAAGCTGAAGCTCTTGTTGACTCAAACGTAATAAGTGGCGATCACTGACCGAAAAGTTTTGTAGTAACTGCTGTAAAGACTGATCAAAAAGTAAAGGATCTGAAAGTTTTTCTAAAATAGGCAATAAAACAGGATGCCGCGTTTGCGGTAAATAATGTGAATATGCAGGAGCTTGTTTGAGTTGATCGAATAAAACTTGTAAAAGATGTTCTAAGTATTCAGGTTGTTCGGTTTTTTTTTGCTGCTCTAGAATTTGTAAAACTAAAGTGCGAAAAAAAGGCTGAATACTAAAGCATCGACAGCTATTTCCTAAAATAGAGCATAGGCGAGGGTGCAGTCGAATACAGATATAATGAATTTCATGGTCGATATGGGTTGACTGATGAACAGTTTGAGGTGGAATCCAAAGACCATAGCTAGGAGGAGAAAGATATAGCTGTTCTTCAATCTCCATTTCTAATATGCCATTTAAACTGAAATTAAAATCTCCCCAAAGAGATGCATGAGGACGAACAATATCTTCTTTTTGGTATAGAAATTCATGAACTTCTATACTGTTTAATAATGAAAATTGCTGATCCTCATTGTTCATCTATATGCTCTGACTCATATTTTAGTTTTCACAAGTAGCTTTAGGGTTATTAAGACCTTTCGCTAAGGTAAATGTACTCAGTAATGCTAGGGCAACGAAGCTTAATACACCATAAATTAAAGTATTTTCATTGAAATGATCAACTACATATCCACCTAATAATGAACCTGTCGCAATCATCACCTGAAACATACCTACAAAAAGCGGCATGCCTTTTTCAACTGCATGTGGTGCGTGGACAAACATCCAAATATTCGCTGAGGTAGGGAAGGCACCAAATGCAAATCCCCATAACGCGGTTAAGACAATAGCACCAAACTCATGAACGGCAAAAAGAGGAAATCCAAAGAATACGATTGCAAAGCATGTACCTACAAAAGCTAATGTATAACGGACATTTAGATTCCCACTATATCCGGCAAAAGCATTTCCGAAAATACCAGCAATTCCATAGAGCAATAATAATGAACTAATGGTTGTCCCATTAAAACCAGCAACATTTTTAAAGAAAGGTGCTAAATAGCTATAGGCACAAAAGTGAGCGAGTCCGATCAATAAAACAATCAACATGCCACTACGTGCTTTAGGAGTGCGTAATAGTGCTGGTAAGTCTTTCAGGTGAATTGCCGAGTCTGGAATAAGTTTAGGTAAAAAGATTAATTGTAAGATTAAAACAATTAAGCCAATGCCTGCTGTAATTCCAAAAGCACTACGCCAGCCATAAAATTCACTTAGCCATGTTCCAATAGGCACACCTAAAACTGTAGCAAAAGTCACACCTGCCATCACGACCGCAGTTGCTTTAGCAATAGGAAGGTGTGAGGGAGCTAATTTTCCACTTAGAGCAATGGCGGTCGCCCAGAAACCACCAATTGAAATACCTAAAATTAAGCGACTTAACAATAAAATATGAAAGTTTTCAGCAAATGCGGTAATGGTATTGGCAATAACCATAATAGCTGTCAGCAAGATAAGCACATAACGCCGATCAAGTTGTTTTACTGATACAGGCAATAGAGGGGCTGCAATTGCTGCCATAATGCCGGGTACGGTAATAATCAGGCCTGCTGTACCTACAGAAATATTTAAATCTGTTGCGACACTATTTAAAACGCCAACGGGTAAAAATTCACTTGTAACTAAGGCAAATGCTGCGATAGAAACGGCCAAAATGGCAAACCAGCTTCCTTGAGTGGAGGTCGTGGGTCGCGCTTTAGAGATAGACGATTGGTCCATAGGAAATCCTTACTTGGCTAAATTTGGAGTAAAGAAAGGCAATTTATTAATTAACTAACGATCATTATGAAAATAAAATAGTTGATAAAAAATCGAACGTCAATTAATTTAATAACGATTGTTATAAAAATAGATGTGATCTTTATGACAAATAGGCATGAAACGAATTTAGCTGTTACAGAAGATACGCTGAAAAAAAAGCGTGGACGTCCTAAATGCTTTGATGAGCAAGAGGTTCTGCAAAAAGCAATGTTGCTCTTTTGGGAGCATGGCTATGAAGCAACGTCTATTAGTGATTTAACACAAGCTTTGGAAATTACGGCACCTAGCCTATATAGTGCTTTTGGTGATAAGGCAGGGCTGTTTTATAAAAGTATTGATTACTATTTGGCTCATGAAGCCTGCCCTATTGAGACCATCTTTTTAGAAGCAAAAACTGCAAAAATTGCGTTTGAGTTATATCTTTATGACAACGTAAAACGACTGGTTCAACCCAATAAACCAGCTGGTTGTATGTTGGTGGTTGCTGCCATGAATTGTTCTGATGCAACTCAAGATGTGCAGCAGAACCTATTAGACAAGCGCATAAAAACCAAAGAAAAATTATTGGAGCGTCTCAAACAAGGTGTTGAGCAGGGTGATTTGCTATCTAATGCTCCTCTACAAGAAATGACAGACTTTTATGCCACTGTCATTCAAGGCCTTACCATTCAGGCAAGAGACGGTGCCAGTACTGATCAATTACATAAAGTTGTAGAACATGCCATGAAAGCTTGGACATTATTCTAAAAAGGATAATGTCTTAAGTTCGATATCAATGTCGGAAATACGATATTTCAATTTATTAAGACATTCTTCAAAATAAAATCTCTTTTGTAGATGGTGTATTGCTATGAGTCAGGTCATGAAATATCACAAATGGGCGTTTATTTTTCCCATTTTGGCAGTATTGATTTGGTCTTTAAATATTGTAGTCACCCGCTATGTCTCGGATTATATCTCTCCGGTAAGTATTAGTTTTTATCGGTGGTTAATCGCTTTTATTATTTTGACTCCATTTATGTTTATGTCTGTGTGGAGACAAAGACGACTAGTAATACCATATTTACCTAAGCTTGCTGTGTTAAGTGCATTTGGGATGGTGCTTTATCAAGGCTTGGCTTATACAGCTGCCCATTATACCAGTGCAACCAATATGGGAATTGTGAATGCATTTATTCCTATATTCACGATCTTTGTTTCGCTTGCCATTTTAAAAGATGTGCCTAATCGCTTTGCAGTTTTTGGCAGTATTTTATCTTTCGCAGGTTTGCTATATGTCATGTCCCAAGGAAATATTAATAAGCTTTTAAGTGGTGGCGGACACCTTGGTGATGCATTGATGATTATTGCCGTATTCTTCTATGCATTTTATGGAGTATTCCTTAAAAAATGGCAGCTGCCTCTACCAATTATGACAAGCTTATATGTTCAGATTGGGTTTTCTGTCATATTTCATATTCCTTTAATTCTCTGGTTTGGACTTGATGCTTTAAATGTACAAAATGCACCAAGTGCTATTTATGCAGGAGTATTTGCTTCACTCATTGCGCCGTTAGTTTGGATGTTAGCTGTTCAACAACTCGGTCCTAATAGAACAAGTATTTTTATGAACTTGGTACCTGTCTTTACAGCAGTTATTGCAAGTGTCTGGTTGTCTGAGCAGTGGACTATTTATCACACGTTAGGTGGGATTGTTATTTTAATTGGTATCATTATGGCTCAGAAGAAGGTGAGTCCTAAAAAGAGCGAATTAATGCAAGAACAAAACTAAAGTCAGTAAAAAAACTATGGCATATTTTGAAAAAAACTCATAAAAATATGCCAATTTTTTCTTAGTTAAAGTTTTTCTATATGATTTATAAATAGTTTATAAAAATAGGTTGTAATATAAATATTAAAAAAGCCGAGTAAAAATATTAATATAATTTTAATTTATAGGCAAAAAACCGTAAATTCCCTACACTTTTCATGCTTTTTTTAGAGAAATAATATATTTCTCTCATTGAACCTCTTACCACATAATAGCGGCCACTACGAAAGGCGCTATTTTCTTTGTAAATTATCTTTCGTTCCACAGATATCCAAACCCTCTGGATGTGGTATATACCCATCCTTTTTTATGCTCAGTTATCCCTATATAACTGAGCTTTTTTTTGTTTGAAATTAGGCGCGAATAATCTCTCTGGTAAGAGCGTTAATGATTCTACTTGGCTGTTGGCTCTGGCCTAAGTCACCATTCAGATAGTTTAATTGTGAACCAAAGTATTGGCAGGCATCCTGTAATGAATGAGCAGGTTCTTGCCCGCTTGGGTTCGCACTAGTCGAGACAATAAAGCCATGAAAAGCATTGCATAATGCCACACATAAAGGATGTGTAGTGACTCGAACAGCGACAAGAGGATGCTCACCTTTAATCCATGAAGGAATATGTTCGCCAGCAGGTAATAGCCAAGTTGTTGCTCTTTCTGATGGTTGATGATTAGTCCAACAATCAATAATTTCTTGTTGGGTTGTTTGAGGTAGAGAAGTTAGCAGGTGTTCAACTTGGCTAATATGACCTGCTAATAAAATTACACCCTTTTCAATAGGCCTTTGCTTTAATTCAAGAATTTTTTGAAAAGCTTGCTCATTAAAAGGGTCGCAACCTAGCCCCCAAACTGCCTCAGTTGGATATGCCAAAACTTGACCTTGTTGTAAACATTCGGCTGCTTCGGTAACTGAGGTGGTAATCATGGTAATACTCTTCCTTTCAATCAGACAGAATTGCTATTGTGCGCTCCAATACTCAGAACGACAACGTAAATACAATCCTGATTGTTGCATACATAAACCAAGTAGTTCTAGTTCCATCAGTGAAGAGGTGAGTTCTGCAACAGGCTGAGAGTGATGTAAGACAAGCTGATCAATATTTTGTCCGACCCAGTCTAAAGATTGATAAAGGTTAATTAAATGCTCAGGAATTTCTGGGGTACTAGAAATTACAGCCTGCTCGGTGGAGTTTTGTTGCTGACTTTGCCACTGTGTGGGTAAAGCAAGGTCTTCAATAATTTGTTCAGGATGATCGACTAAAATTGCCCCCTCACGAATAAGTTGATGGCAACCTTGATGAAACTCACTGTAAATATGACCAGGAATGGCAAATACAGTCTTACCTTGTTCGGCAGCTTTGTTCGCAGTGATGAGAGAACCACTTTTTAAGGTAGCTTCTACCACTAACACACCTAAACTCAAACCGCTGACAATTCGGTTTCTACGTGGGAAATGCTGTTGTAGTGGAGGTGTCCCAGGCAAAAACTCAGTAATAATCGCGCCGTTTTGAGCCAAAATATGTTCTGCAAGTTTTTTATTTTGAGCAGGGTAGGTACTGTCTAAACCAGTTCCTGTTACTGCAATTGTACGTTGATGTGCTGATGCTCCTTGGTGAGCAGCTTCATCAATCCCATATGCCAAGCCACTACTCACATAAAAACCTTTTTCACTTAAGTAATAGGCAAAATCATAAGCAACCTGACGACCATGTGGGCTTGGTTTTCGGCTACCTACAATCGCAATTTGTGGTTGTAATAAGGCTTGTGCCTGACCTTTTCCAAAAATGATAGGTGGGTGATCTGTATAAGGTAATAACTGAGTGGGATAGCCTGAGTCATCTGCCGTTAAAATAAAGTCGGTATATTGCTGGATCTGCTCAATTAGTTTTTCAAACTGAGCTTGGCCCTGAGCGGTTTGAAATTCAGCTACACGTTTTAAATGATTAGCATGTAAGCCAAGATTGCGCCATTGAGATAATCCAACAGGTTGGACTGCCTTTTCACAGTTACCAAAATAATCGACAATTTTTTTAAAGCTGACTAAAGAGTGTTGCACCAAATACCACACTTTAAGCGTGTGGTAATGGTGTGAAGAAAGTTGAGTAAGCATTGTAAAAGGTACATCCAGCATTAATCATTAAAGCGGGGTGGCTGAATGCTTGAACCAACTTTAACTGGTAAATCGCTTTCTAATACGTAGGCATAACTCAACTGATCAAAAGTTCTAAAGACCATCAGACTACCAATTTGTTGTCCTGGTAACTGTATTGGTTCTTTGGTTTTAGGATCTCGAATGGTTTCACCTTGTTGCGTAATATCAAAAACTTGTCCTACTTGAATACCTTGTGCCGTACCGCGATCTAAAGTGACCACACTATTTTTGGCAGCAGTACCAATTGATCCCATTACACGAATAATTTTGCCGCCGTCCGTCACCTGAGTGGCATCCACCGGATAAAACAAAGTAGGTAATGTTGCTTCTTCTTCTGGCATCACCCGATCACCACGACGTACTTCAGAATTGTAGCTATCAGTTAACTCAAGCGTGGTAATGTCTTTTTCAGAAGAGATCGCAATCCCTGAGGCAACTTGTTGCAGCTCAATACCTAGACTATGCTTTTTACCTTTACTGTCTGTGAAATAATAAGGTTCGCCTTCACGATAAACTGCATAACGTTGACCATTAACTAAACCTTGTCCGCGCGCATAAATAGTCTGACCTTTTGCCGCCAGTACACGTTGATCAGCAGTACCGACTACATAAGGAGTGTGTTGAATTGCATCGATAGGTAGAATAGTGCTGTGTTCTAACCATTGTTTGATATGCTCAAGAGGAATAACAGGTACGTTATTGTTAAGTGACTCCATACGAACTTGAGGTTGTAAATTTGTCATTTGGCCTGTGTAACGGCGAATAATGCCGACACAGCCATCTCCCTCATCTTTTCCAACCAATGGACGGCCATCTAAACTACACAGCAGTAATCGATCACCTGGGTAAATCCAGTGTGGATTTTTGACATGCTGATTATTTGCCCAAATTTCAGGCCAGCGCCAAGGTTTACTCAGAAAGTGACCGGAAATATCCCATAGCGTATCTCCTCGTTTTACTATGTAGACATGTGGTGCATTACTTCTAAGAGAGGGTGGATTATGGTTCGGACTAGCAGCATAAGTCTCTGCTACCGTACCGAATGCAACCCCTGTAAAAAGTGCCAAAGCAAGTAAATGCTTTTTTATCCCCAAAGCATGAAATTGAACCATGCCGTCAAAAACCTTTTTCATTATGATAATTCCTAAAAATTATGCGTGCAGATGCGTTATAATAGGCGGCTAACACACAATTTTTCGATGAAGTATTTCCTTCATTTGGTTTTTCAATCAATGGCATAAGTGAGGACGTCAGTATGGCCTTATTACCTATTTTAAGTTTTCCTGATCCCCGTCTTCGTACCATTGCTAAGCCTGTTGAAGAAGTTACTGATGAAATTCGTCAACTTGCAGCAGATATGCTTGAAACCATGTATGCGGCACCAGGTATTGGTTTAGCAGCTTCTCAGGTCGATCGTCATATTCAGCTTATCGTCATAGATTTGTCTGAATCTAAAGATGACCCTATGGTTTTCATTAACCCCAAAATAACTCCACTGACAGAAGATAAGCAGCAGTACGAAGAAGGCTGCCTATCGGTGCCACAAATATACGACAAAGTTGAGCGCCCGTCACGTGTGAAAATTGAGGCAATTAACCTTGAAGGTCAAGCATTTGAGTTAGAAGCTGATGGACTTCTCGCTGTTTGTATCCAACATGAAATGGATCACTTAAATGGCAAATTGTTTGTGGATTATTTGTCGCCACTTAAACGTCAGCGTGCTCGAGAAAAAGTCGAAAAAGTTGTTCGTCAACGTGAGCGTGAAAAAGTTGCAGTAAAACGTTAAAAATTTCTATTCTTGAAACATTAATGTAGTGTGGATGTGATTTTTGGTTTTTCGTAGTGGTTTACTGCTTGCATGTGCAGCAGTATTTTTACAGGTCGCGGTATTTCTACAGCCGCTATTACCGAAGCAGTATCAAATTGCTCCGGTCTGTGAAACTATTACCCTCGCTTTGCTTAAACCTAAAGCACAGATGGAAACCATGTCACATGCCATGCATTCACATCATGAACATCATATTGAACAGGCACAAGCCTCTGGGCAACATGATCATCATGATGCAAATCACCAGTGTCAATATTGTACCGTCTATGCCAATCTGGTTTTGCCACCTGAATTTGGCGTAAAAGAAGTTTTAGTCCGCATACAAGTCCGCTTAGTCGCTTATCAACAAGCATTTAGACATGTCTACTTTGCACTACAGCGACTTTTTCTACTCCCGCAAGGGCGTGCACCACCTCTATTTGCATAAATAAAAGCAATTTTTTGTTGGGGTCTTAACTGACTTCGATATCACTTTATTTATGTTTTAGAGCGTATAAAAATGCCACATTCTAAATTTTTACTACAACCTTTATGGGTTGCGATGTTTGCTGTCTCTTATTCGGGGCTAGTTTTTGCTAATTCAGAAAAAAATGATGCCGATACTAAAGCGCTTCACTCATTAGCACCTATTGTTGTTACAGCCCAACAAGGCAACGATGCAAATGGCTTGATTGTACATGCAGACCCGAAACAGCCAATTCAGCCAGTGCCTGCTACAGATGGTGCAGACTACCTACAAAGTATTATGGGTTTTAACTCAATACAAAGCGGTGGAACCAATGGTGATGTGACATTCCGAGGTATGTTTGGTTCACGCATCAAAATTCTAACTGATGGAACTGAAAATTTAGGTGCATGCCCAAACCGTATGGATGCTCCAACTTCTTATATTTCACCAGAAAGTTATGATCGTATTTCTGTCATTAAAGGTCCGCAAACAGTTCAATATGCCAATACAGGTTCTGCTGCAACAGTCCTTTTTGAACGTCAGCCTGAGAAACTCACCTCTGAAAAACCTTATCGCGGACAAGCGAGTGTCTTATTAGGTTCATATGGACGTATTGACCATAACGTTGAGGCGGCAATTGGTGATGAAAAGAAATATATCCGTTTAAATGCCAATCGTTCAGAATCGAATAGTTATCAAGATGGTGATGGAAATACTGTGCCGTCAGCATGGAAAAAGTGGAATGCTGATGTAGCACTTGGCTTTACTCCAGATGAAAACACGTGGGTGGAACTCACTGGTGGAAAATCTGATGGTGAATCGCTTTATGCTGGACGTTCAATGGACGGATCTCAATTTGCGCGTGAAAGCTTAGGGCTACGTTTCGAAAAGAAAAATATCACCGATGTCATTAAGAAAATTGAAGGGCAGGTGAACTATAGCTATAACGACCATGTTATGGATAACTTTAGTTTGCGCACACCGCCATTAGTTGAAATGAATCATGGTGGTATGACCATGCTGATGCCGAATCCAATGGCAATGCAAGTGACACGCCGTACATTAAACTCACGTTTGGCAATGACTTCTGAATGGAACAAATGGAGTTTGATCACAGGCGTTGACTCTCAATTTAATAAACATGGCGGTAGCATGTCATCGCCAACAATGCCTTCTATGAATATTCCATATCGCCAAGATATGCGTTTTCAATCATATGGTGCTTTTGGCGAACTCGGCTATCAATGGAACGATTTCAACAAAATGGTTGCAGGTGCACGTTTAGATCGAGTTACAGTTGAAGATGAGCGTGCTGATTCTCAAGCAAAAGGCTTTAATACTAAACTTGAAAAGACTTTACCGAGTGCATTTGTCCGTTGGGAAAATCAACATCCTGAGCATGACCTAAAAAGCTATATTGGTTTAGGTTATGTAGAGCGTATGCCTGATTATTGGGAACTTTTCTCGCCTAAACATGGTAACGCTGGCTCAACTAATACTTTTAACGGTGTGAATCCTGAAAAAACATTACAGTTGGATCTAGGTTTCCAGCAACAACATGGCGCTTTAAATACATGGGCTTCTGCTTATGCCGGTTTGGTGGATGACTACATTTTAATGAGTTACCACCATCATCCAAGTACTGGAATGGGTGGGCATGATATGAGCCATGATATTACTGCGGGTGCCAAGAATGTCGATGCAACCATCGCAGGTGCGGAAGCGGGTATTGGATATCAATTTACCGATCATATTCAGGCAGATTTGAGTGCCATGTATGCATGGGGTAAAAACACCACAGATGACAAACCACTACCTCAAATTTCACCTTTAGAAGGTCGCTTAAATATTCGCTATGTGGCTGACAAATATAATTTAGGTCTGTTGTGGCGAGCTGTGGCTGAGCAAAACCGTGTGAGTCTACATCAAGGTAATATCGTAGGATATGACTTAAAACCAAGTAAAGGTTTCTCGACTCTTTCTCTAAACGGAAGTTACAACCTTCGTAAAGATATCGATGTCTCTGTTGGCATTGATAACGTATTAGATAAGACCTATACCGAACACTTAAATAAAGCGGGTAGTGCTGGCTTTGGATTTGCGAGCGAAGAGCAGTTTAACAATATCGGAAGAAACTACTGGGTCCGTATGAGCATGAAGTTTTAAAAAGCTTAACGAATTAAATGAAGTGAAAATATTAATTTAAAGAGAGAAATGAAATGACTAATAAATTATCACCTGAACAATCTTGGTGGGGATGGAAGTTACTTATTGTGGCTTCTATCTTGAGTTTATTGTTTATGATTGTTTTTTACTTGGCGATCAACAATGAACCTGACTACATGCCAAGTCAGAAAAAGAAGCAGATGATGGAGTCACACGAGCAAATGAATCACGCTGAAATGCACAGTTCATCAGCTCAATAAGTTCCTTAATATTTGAAAATGGAAGTCTAATTAATAGGCTTCCATTTTTATTTTTAGGTTTTAAAAATTATTGATGCATACTCGCTAAGGTTTTTGCCTTACCTTGATTCTGATAAAGCGTTAAGCCAAGTTTCTGTATATTACGGCCTGATTTAGATAAAAACTTTTCAACTTTTGGTGAAAGCTTCGCGCCATTATAAAGTATTGAATTACGCACAATCAGATAATAAGCAAACCATGAGGCAGACTGCTGAGGCAATCCGAGTAGTTTCATTCTCTTCTTGCCAATAAAAAATTGGGTAAGTTCTAAATGTTGTCGATAAGCAAGCTTCTGCTGCAAAGAGCGTAAATGCAGATATTTTCTCTCAAAAGGCTATTTAGATAAGCTTGATCCTAACTCAACACTGCTGTGGTCGGAACGAGGGTGAGCAAACTGCATCCAGTAAAGTAACCTCCAACCCTCAGATTCAGATTGAATAAGCCATTTTTCATCAATACCCATCAACCAGCCAACATAACGCCAAAAATGTAGAAAACTCTTGGCTTCTTGTTTGGTCGGCCATACACCTAAAGCCCTAATACCGAGTAAAACTACACTGCTAAAAGCCAAATTAGTCATGGCTAAATCAAATTGATTAAGTGGAATTCCCCAAACTTCACTATCCCAACGATCAGACTTTTTTAATTGTCGGCGAACGAGTGCATGAATAAAGCGAACATAAATCGTTGATGTAAAACCTGCGCTTAGACGCTCAAGTCCTTGAGGTTCAGTAATATCAACCCACCATTTAGTGGTTTCAGCTAAACGAGTACCTGCCTGTTTCTTTAATGCACCCGTTAAAATTAGCGGCTGATTAAATCCTGGATATAAATATCCCGCCATTAAGGATAAATCTCTAAGAATAAAACCATTATTTATTCCTAAACGATGAGTAAATTTAACAGCCTCATCAACTTGACGCTGATCTAACCATTCAGGCTTTTGCTCAATGTAATTAAAGAAATTTTCTAACTCAGTAGGTATAGGCTCAGATAGATTATCGCGGCCTTGAAATAATATCTTCTCAAAAATCATGCGGTGATCTTTGGGATTTTGCATAACCCAATCAATCACCTTATCCATTTCAATATCCCCTTCATAAAGAGCATGTTGTAAAGACATATATTCCGTATAGTTTGGTTGTACAGGTTTTTCACAACAGATATTTAAAAACTGAGTAAAGAAATTACTGTCTTGCATGTCATTAAAAGAAGCAAGTCGAGTCGGGCTAATCATTTGCATATCGTTACTTACTTATTGAACTGAATAATAAATAGGCTAATATGAATAATTATTCGCATTCAATTCGCATTTAATGAATAAAAAACGATGAGAAAAGCCCCACAACAACAGCGTTCAAAAATTATTGTTGACCATATTTTAGAGGCGACACAGCAGTGTATCGCCCAGTATGGATTACTACATACGACGACGCCTAAAATTGCAGAGAAATCTGGAGTAAGTGTTGGGTCGATTTACCAATACTTTGAGAATAAAGATCAAATCATAGAAGAACTATTGCGCCGTAAAAGCGAATTGCTGGGGCAACAACTTAAAGAATTAGTTGTGCGACAAGGAAATATTCCTTTAGAGCTGCTCATTCCCTTAGCAATAGAGTTGGGATTTAATGCATTAAAAGCCGATCATGGATTTTTTATAGAAGTGCTGAAACACTGGCATGACTATAGTCATTCGCAAGCTGCTCAGATTTTAGAAAAGCATTTTTTTGAAGTAGGGCTATATACATTCAGTAGAAATCCTCATCAGTGGGACTTCGAACAGGTAAAGCATAAATCCTTTGTAATTATTAATAGTACGCTTTTTACGATGATGCGTTATGTAAGCCAGAACAATTTTCTTATCTCAGAACAACAACTTAAACGCGAATTATCGAGCATGATACTGGCTTATTTAAGTCAAAAATAAAAAATTAAAATAATTATCAATATAAAACAATAGCTTAATTCGTGTGGTGGTTTAAAAGTAAACGCTCAAGTCATTAATTTTTAATTTTCGCTTGCAAAGGGATCTTAATCATCTATAATGCACATCCATCGGCGGTGATGCAGATAGAAACTTGTTGAAAAACAG
>NZ_AMJN01000002.1:0-51706 GCF_000302435.1 Acinetobacter sp. TG2027
TCCTCTGAAGGATAAATGAAAATTAAGTACTTACACAAAATTTAGAACAGTCCCTTTTTTGGCTTTGACGAGCGTTGTGTAATAACCGTCCGCTACTGCTAATTCATTATCTTTAATTGCAGCTTTCACATATTGGGCCGTCTCGCCTTCAAGAAGTTTTCCTTTCTTTTCCTCTTCCCAAGTTGGGCAGTCAGCCACGACCATAAATCGCATCTTTTTACCCAAACGAATATCTGGATGAACCTGTCCAGCAAGGTCGCAACCGTTACATTGCTTGCAATCGCGCATATGCTCGACCAACGAAGCTCGCAGGAATGGCTCTGAGGTATCTGTGTATCTATCTGCTTTTACAGAATCAATAATTAATCCTGGTAATAGCCTCATTTGATCCTTTCGTCGTGAGAGGTCTTTCGCTGAAGGCTCACTAGGTTCAATGCTTGCAAACGCCCCAATTGGACCACTTAACGCACGTAACATTGGCAACATTAAATGTTGCGTAATTTCTTCATCAGAAGCTTTTTCCTTTACAAGTTTTTGGTATTTATCGTCAATCAATTCATCAATGAAAAATTGGCTCGCATTTTTCATATTGATATTTGAACCGCGATATTTTTCAGCCATGCAACGTTCTACACGCGCTTCTTCTAACAATGAAGTTAAAGTCTTTACCTCTTCAGATCCTTTTAGCTTGAGAGAAAAATCGGTAAAAAGATACTTCGCTACCTCTTGATCAAGAAAACCTTGAACCGCATCAATCAGCGAATCTGGTGAATTGTCCGGAAGATATGGAAGGTTAATTCGCACAGGTTTGCCTGTCTTTGGATCCTTATGCACACCTGCCTCAATGCCTTCTTGTGTTACTGCAATATCAGAGTTAGTCAGTGCTTGGGTAACGACAACAATTGCTTGTCTTAAAATATGTATGCGCTCATTCATTGAAAAATCTCAATCTGAAAAAGTCATTATTGGATGTCTATATACAGACCTGACAGTATATTAACAAGTGCTTACTAATATTAAAAAGCATTATAAAAATATTTATTGAAAAATAAAGAGTGAAATTGGGGAGATTTTGAGTTTTAATAGAGGGTTTATTTTGACCGTGGCCAGCATCAAACCTTGGACACTAACCACAGAGAAGGGTCAAGTGAGGGATTTTTAATTATTTAGGTAGACTCATAAGACTATATAGCTAAGTTTAATAAACAAATTTTCGCCAAGTGCATTGTTAATCACAAGGAAATCACCGCATTCCTCATTTTTTCCTTTAATTACATTAATTTGATTTCCCTCAAAGATCAGTTCAGAACCCTGCTCTGCCAAGAAATCTGCTACGGTTTCAGGCGTAATAACTTCAACACTTTTCGACATTTTTTACTCCTATACTCTAACTATCATACTTTTTTGACAAATAATTGGCTTGAATGAGGCTTATACTTCCTCTTGGTATCAGTCGATACGTTGTCATTATAGTATGATTGTCTGCATCAGCTAACAAATTGCCTGTACTTAAAATGAGCATCTACTCACCTATAGTCTGACCATTAGTTTAACCCAAAAATAAGAAAATATTAATCAATGCTTACTTACTAAATTTTTCCGTTAATTGTGACCGATGTCATGTTATCCAATCCTATACAAATCTGTACTTTTCTTGAACTTGGGTAAATCAGCACTTACTGATATACTTTACCTAAACCGCAAATATTTTAAGTCTATAATGTTGTATCGAGGATACATTCCGACATTATGACTTTATATCTATTAAGAATATTCTAAGGAAAACGTTACTATGAAATCAGCAGCTACTAACACCAAACGCAAACTAACTGTCGCCCAATATCTCGACGCTCAACTAAATGCATCGGATCTGAATCAGTCGCAATTGGCAGAGATTATGGGTATCAATCAAAACATGGTTAGCTTCATTGTTCGTGGTAAAAGCAAATTGCCTCTTGAACGTGTGCGCGCTATGGCTGAAGCTTTAAAAATCGATGCTAAAGACCTCTTCATGCGCTGCCTAGAGGAATACATGCCTCATCTGCTTGAAGAAATGGAAGCCATGATTGAGCAACCTCTTATTACTGATGCAGAATCGAATTTAATTAAACAAATTCGCGAAGCAAATGATGGCCATAATTTTGAGTTTTTCACTAACCCTAGACAGAAAGAAGCTTTTGATGCTTTCCTAGAAACACTTAAAGTCAACTAATCTGTTTTTATTCTTACTGCCCGATCAAGTTCGGGCTTTTTGCTATTCATACCCTTTAAATTACTGTTTTTAAATTTTTCTTTCATAGCTCCTCCTAAACTTGAAAACGTTACAAAATCAAGATTGGTATAGATTACCAATTTAAATCAAACTTTGAAATACCACTCTTAATAGAAAAGTACGTATACGACAGGATATGACGCCCTGCCTTTTTGCACCCCCAAAAAATATAATAAAATGTATCTTTTATTACATTTTTTATTTTTCGACATGTGGTAGACTGTTTTTATATCCTTTCCGTTTTTGGAAAAATGTAATAAAAAATTATTTGGTCGATTTATGGCAAGAACAACAACTGGAAAAGCCCCATATGTGTCAGAAGATGATCTTGAGATTACTTTAGCCACTCAAACGGGCGTAAATGCATTACGGAACAAATGTGTTTTGTATTTCTCACACTTCCTTGGGCTTCGCGCTAAAGAATTATCAATGTTAAAGGTCGGCGATGTTTACGACGTGAAGAAGGGCAAGCTGAAGGATATTATTCGATTGCTCGGTAATATTACTAAAGGCAACCGCTACCGTGAGGTATTCCTAGTCAATCCAATCGCTAGATCACTGGTAGAAGAATACATAACAAAAGAAAGACCAAAGGATCCCGACGCACCTTTATTTTTATCGCAGAAGGGCGGTCCATTCTCACCAAATAGCATGGTGACCATGATTAATAACTGTTATAAGAAGGCTGGTATTCAAGCAACCAGCCATTCCGGTCGACGTTCCTTTGCCACAAGGCTAATAAGAAAGGGCGGTGATATTTATTCAATTCAACAATTGATGGGGCATAGCTCAATCCTGACCACGCAAAAATATTTTGCATCGGATCCGGAATTGCTCCGCCAAGTTGCTGAAAAGTTAAATTAAAATTTCAAAAATCTAGTTTTGTGCAGCAGGCTTTGGATTTCAAAGTCTGCATATAGATAGGTTGCAGTCTCACCATTATCTAGGTAGTCATCCATTCGCTGCTCAAAATCTTTTTGGTTATAGAATTTTAATTCATTAATATCAAAGTGGTTTTTATCAAATTCAACGGCAACGGCTTCGTTTTCATTCATGAGCTCCAGAACCTTATTGGCACCTTGAATGCCGCCAAGCATATCAATTTCACTCTTTGCTAATTTAAATTCCTGATCATCCAACTCATCAGCAATCTTGTTTGCTTCTTCTAATGTTTTGGCACTCGTTGCATCAAAGAACACAACTTCACCATTTGCATTCTGAATCCAAGTACCTATTTCAAAAGTTCCATCTTCTAATTGTCTGATTTGATTCTGCATTTTAAGCCTATGAATTTATATGTAAGCAATTAGAACTATTAAACATTTTGTTTTAGTTAAATACAATCTAATTTTTAAATTAATAATCTATATAGATTTCTATATAGATTTCTACATAGCAATGAATACAAGTTTATACATTGTTATCTAGCGCATTTACTATTACACTACGATTTTCGCCAACGTTTATGTTGAGGATTTAATGAAATTATTGATCGCCAATTCAAAAGGTGGCGTCGGCAAAACAACTACGGCTACCAATTTGGCTGCATGGATTGCCAATAATGAAAAACAAGACGTAGCTCTTGTCGACCTTGACGCCAATAAAAATTCGGTTAAATGGGGTATTTATCGTCAAGCCCAAACTTTCATAGAAAAGACCGGCTCAATCAAAACTTATCATTTGTTTGGTCAACCAGAAATTGACAAAGTCATTCCAAAAATTGAAAGTGAAACACCTAACGTAATTCTCGATTGCGGTGGTTATGACTCTTCTGGCTTCCGTGAAGCGCTGCTTTGTTCCGATGCCATTCTTATTCCAACTCGCCCTAACCAAGCTGACGTAGAATCAACTGGGGAAATTTTGGAATTAATTGAAGAAGCAAATAATATCCGTGTAAATGAAAGGGACCTCGATCCACTTCATGTCTACATCTATATCACTCAAGTCCCGACAAATGCACGTATCACAGCTTTAGACGATGCGCGTAATGCGTTTAAAGAAGTTGAAGATTTTGCAAAAGTTCTCGATTCCGTAAATTACGACCGTATTGCATATTCAAGAGCTTATGGCATGGGTCTGGGTGTTATTGAGTTAAATATTGGTGCCTCTAAGGCAGCAGAAGAAGTAAATGCATTGGCTGAGGAGTTGTTCAAATGAGTGGACGTGGTGGATTATCATTAGGCAAAGCTGCAAAAGTACAAGCTGAAAATTCAAATGCATCCGATTTTACAAAGAGTGCTCCAGTACAAACTGCCACAGCAACGCCAGAAGCTAATGAAAAACCTGTAGACCTTGATAAGCTTGATGAACTATCAGGATTAAGCAAACCTAAAGAGAAAAAGGACCGTGAAGCGCCTTGGCGTCAGGGCATTAATATTGCTCCTGAAGACTTGAAATTAATTCAACGTCCTTTTAACAACAATATTAGCCAAGAAATGTACCTTCGTTTGAACTGGCTTAAATCTATCAGCTCCATTGGCATGGGTTCTAACAAGACCACTTTTACAACCATGCTCAATGAAGCTTTAGAAGAATATACGGCTCGTCGAATCAAAAAACTCGGCGACAATTATGACGTCTGACCAAGAAATTCAAACCATTCGTCATAAATAATATTCTCGTATTTTAGGGCAAGCAGTTTGAAGTCAAAACCAAAGGCTTCAAACACAGCTTGCTCTAAATTTTTGAGCTTTTCATGCTCCTTTTCCTCATTTGATTCCCAAAATAAATAGTTTGTTTTGATACTCACAGGGCAATTTTTAATAATTTCTCTCGCTAGTTTTGAGTTTCTAGCTGCCACATTGGCTTGTCTAACTTCCAAGTTTGTCACTTCATCAAGGCTTAATCCTGATTCTAATGAGAACAACACAGCCTTTCTTTCAACTTCCTTCAGCTTCAATAAACCAGCAATTAGGTTGCTCACCGTAATGGAATGATCTTTTTTTAATTTAAATCGAGCAATTTTTACCGAGTTGATTTGGCGGTTATAAATAGCGTCGTTGATCTGACTAACCGCGTATTCAATTTCCTTATCAATTTGACTTTCTTCATTTTTAAACTTGAATTTAGCAATTACGGCGTTTAATTGATAATTTGTAATTCTTTCAATGTGAGTGGTCCATAATTTCGTAGTTGCCAAATCGCTATTTTTAAGTGCAGGCAAAACACCAGGAACAGATTTTAGTAGCATAAAAAAACTCCGAAATTATTGAAATTATCGGAGCATTCTATTTTAGGAAATTTTAATTGTTCATCAAAATGCTTAGGCTATTTTATCTAAATGTCCTGCACGGCGCACATGATCTAAAATCGGCTCTAAGGCATCTTCAATCGTTTCATCATTCTGGATCAACATATCGTACTGGTTGATTTCGTTTATCCAATGAGATTCGACCTGAATCATGACTTCTAAACGTTCCGCAAGTTTCTGATCTGCTCGAACAATTAAACGTTGTAGACGGCTTTTAATATCAGCGTCGACAAAAACCCCAAGATATTTAATTTCATTTGCTTTCAGATAACGCTTAATCTTCTTATATCCATTTGGGTCGACAATAATTATGGCATTTCGATCATCTGGCAAGGTTTTGAAATTATCAATCGTTACGCCATATTCATAATTACCATGTTTATTTGTCTCAAGGAACTGATCAGCCTTTTTCAGTGCATCAAACTCTGTTTGAGTAATAAAGTGGTAGTGCAAACCATCAACCTCACCTTCCCGTTTCGGCCGTGATGTTGTGGTAACAATACGATTAAACCCATATTTCTCGGTCAGCGCGTCAGCAATGGTTGTTTTGCCGCTGCACGTTGTTCCAGATAACAATACAAACATCGTCATACCTCATAAGAAGAGGCGGTAGAACCGCCCCAATTAATCCCGATCAATACACTTCCAACCTTGGAAACTTCCGCTTGAATAAGGGATGCAATCTGTAAATGCATAGTAATCATATTGGAAACCAATCTTACGCGATTTCTTCTGTGTAGATGAAGAAGAAACAGGCATCGGTTTAGCAGGCGTTGTAACAGGCTTCACAGAACGAATCGTACTAGGTTTTGTCACAGTCTTAACTGGACTAGAACGAAAACTTGTAGTGGTCGGAGCGCGTGTGGACGAGCTGCTGTAAGACCGCGCAAAAGATGTCGAAGGACGAGCTGAGGATACAGACGCTGCTCTCGCTACCACCGCTGCATTCGCTTTAGCTCCGCCAATGCAAAAATACCCGATAACTGTAAGAATAATGGCAAATCCAATAGTTGCGATAATTTCCCATTGTTCAGTAGAAGGACGTAAAGCTTTTTGACGATGTAGTTTTTTAGCTTTAGATAACATCAATATATACTCCATATTTATGCTGTCGCTGTATTGTCAATCACCACCGCTTCACTTTCTGCCAGCTTCTTGGCAGCTTCGATAGCGTTTTTGAATTGCTCTTCAATACGTTTTAAATCATCAGCTTCCGTTTTATCGATTCGATAGCAGTCCTCAACCATACGTGGCAAATACAACGAGTAATTCTGGTTACTGTTGGATGGGCGCATAATGGCATTTGAACGTACAGTGATAATTCGACCAATCCAGTCACTAGGGTTTGCATCAACTTCGCCACGCATTTTTTCATTCTTAATGGCGACATCCACAATGACTTGACCACATGCAGATTTACAATGCAAAGCTCCTGCTCGCCCTTGGTTCTTTGAACCCACCTTACCCGGATTAATGCTCACAACCTCCAGCTCACAATCCGCATCAAGTTTTAATTTAACTTGGTGTTTACTTGTACCGTCTCTCCAGTGACCTTCTGGATGCTTGATTACCAGTCCCTCTTTGCCCTGCATAAGTACATTAAAAAAGTGATCGTAAGTCTCGCCCAATGAGTGAACAACATGCGTATCAATAAGCCGCACATACTTAGGCTTAAACTTGGCCAGCATCGATTTAATCAGTGCAATACGACGTTTATATGCTGCTTCAAATTTTCCTTTTGACTTAACAGAACTAAGTGGAATGAAGTCCCAAATCATATAGATCGGTTTTTCATTTTCAGCGAATGAGCCACCCTTAGTGACCGAATTCAAGATGCCATTTCCAACCTTGCGTGGCAGGACGACACCATCACGCTCGACAAGTAGTTCGCCATGATATTGGACATCTTTGATCAGCATATCCATTTCCGCAGTAAGGTCGGAAAAATGCTCCATAGGTAACGGCGTGCCCTGACGTGAGGACAAGAAGAACTTATCTTCTAAATTGGTCCCGTTGGCAAACATGCCATCAGCTTTTTCTTGCAAATAAATGCCATCTTTCCACGGCCATGCCTTCAGCTTTACTTCACTAGGCAATGAACAGCGTTGGTATGGAAATACAGGAATCAAATCAGGCACGACTTTGTTGATCGTTGCATCACTAAAACCTGCACGTAAATCTTTTCTTAAAATTCGAATTAGAAGCTCGCCTGACTTCTCTGATAATTGAGCCAGTTGGCTACGCAGCGCTTCGCGCGCTGCATTGCCTGTTAGTTCACGGTTATTAAGCTTAGATAGGAACTCAAGGGTATCAACCTCATCAAACATTAATTCCCCTGTTCCTGCATCTTCTGCTTTTGGCAAAATTCCAAAGACAATAAACGGGTCATATGCCAAACGCAGAACTTCTCTGAACAACCCCTTTTCTGCTTCAAAATCCATGAGTAAAGCTAGTTTTTCATTTTTTGAGCTTTCAGATGCAATTTGGTTTAAAGCCTCTAGTAACTGATCGCTATTCATTGCTACACCTTATTACTGCTTTGCAAATGAAGGAATAAATGAATCTTTAAATGGGGAATCGCCTTCTTTGGATTTCAGCATTTCGCTTTTAGCGTTTTTAATCACTTCTCTAACATGGGCTTGATGAGCTTTAAATACTTCTTCGCCGAAATGCTCTTTTGCAGCTTGCAGAAAGACCGCTAGCCAATGATTGGTAAAATCACGAAGCATGTGACCTAGATCAAGCAAATATTCATCTTCTGATTTTTGAGCCAATAATTGTGCATATTCCTGAATTGATTCTGTGCCGGTATTCACGACTAATGCTGCTTGAACCTGTGCAACCACACCCATAATGGCTCTCATGTAAACTTCAAGCTGTTGTGGACCATTAACGTGAGCTTTTACAAACTCTTCGGTTAAATCCTGAATCTTGCGCATGTGATCAGGAAGCAAGGTCATGAAGCGTAATTCCTCGGCATCTACATTCGAGTCTTTTAATGCCTTGATTAAAGCTTCTAATAAATCTTCTGCGTTGCTCATAATTTTTCCTGTGTGTTTGCTTTGAAACGGTTAGCAATTTCTAAAAGCGATAATCCGCTCTCGATACTTGGTACAGTTAAGCTCTCACTCTCGATATATAAGTTAGCGCTTACTTTATTTTCTTGTTGCGATTCTACATGAACATCTTTGGTATTCAAACTATTTTTCTTTAGTTTAGTATTGATTGCATCACTTAATGAATAATTACCCTTTGAATTAACTGGAATTTCTTTTTCTGGTTTTTCACCATTAATATTAGTAAGTTCTAACTTATAATCAAATTTAGAAGAAATAGAAATTCCTTGTTTAGCCAGCCGCTTCCCAACTTGTTTTCGCATTTCTGAACGATCAATGTAATAGAGAGGCTTACCTGCCTCAATTTCACGTTCACGCATTTCGGCAGCTTCACAGTGATGTCTATGGATAGCGACTACACAAACTGCATCCACCTCGCGTTCATTTCCCTCCTGAACATTATGGATGCGCTTTAGGCATGCGGCATAATTAGGACGGTTGCCAGTATGAGGGCAAAAATCGCAGTAATAGGCATTTGTTCCGCTTCTGGATAATTCCAAATCGAGTTCAGGAAGAGTTTTAGTTACCATGATCCTTGTACTCCTTTATAGGCAGCATACTCATCTGTATCAAGAATTAATTCGCTCAGTTCGCTTCTGATAGGTCCAAAATAATTTTGAAAAATTGACTTGATCTCAGCTTCTCGCCCTTTGTCAAAAATATTGGATGCTTCGCGACCGAAAATTGATTGAGCATATTCAATTGGATTAATCGAATCCGAATTGGTAGACAATTCATCAACTAGATTACGTACAGCAGCCTTACTTAAATTCTTTACCCTTTCTGCTACTGTTGAGTAAGAAAGTCCTCCGTATTTTTCAAGAATTTCGACCGTTCGGTGATAACCGCCCTTGTTATCATGGTAATCAACAGCCTTGATCGCCAAGCCTAATACTTCATCTTGAGTATGCTTGTGGACAGCAAAATATTCTGTCAGCTCCAAAACCTTTTCATTCGTTGTGGTCTTTGTCACCATAAACCGACAATGTGGAACCCCAATAATTACTCTGTTCATTACCATGACCCCAAAACTTCACCATAAAATTCTTGTCGTTGTGCCATGAGCTGAGCCGCTTTACGCTCTTCCTCTTCTTGTTTTCGTTGCCGTTCTTCCTCTGTTTCATATCTGAATGTAAATTTGTACATGTCATCAACTGGAATCCCGAACGTTTGGGACAAGGTTTCTAAATATTGTTCAAAACCCTTTTCGGTAATCGCTGATGCGAAAGGCGCTCTAATGGCATTAATCGGAGAGTCGAGAGTCAAGTAAGTAATAAAATCATGGAAATTATCAAATTCATGCAGGATTTCGCTTTCACGTAAATCGCTATATTCACCTGCTTTACCTTTCGCTTTTAGTGTTTTATTAAATTCGGTATCAAGTGTTTCACCCTTACCTTCTGAATGGTGTTTGACTTGAGCCGTTTGATTTACCGCTGAGCCATAAATTTTGAATAATTGCGTGTTGCGTTTAGCTCCGTCCTGTACAGATAACAAGAACATCGAATAATATTTTGTCCCACTCGTATGCAATGAGTAGGCACTTCTGACCACAATTTTTAAACTCATAGTAAAAGCACCTTGAAAACTTCAACAATATTTTAAAAACAATGATTTGGAATCAAATACGATTCAGACTTTACCCATATACTTAATGCGTAAACTTACTGCGCTAATTGGCGTAATTGGTATCGCTTTTCGATACGCTGTGCGAACGATTTCAGGGTCGACTTCATTGGGGTCACATCCAGCAGGCAACGTGGCCAACCTTGCCTTTATGCCAAAGCTATTTATCTTTAAACATGCATCGATCGCAGACAGAATTGCGGCAGGCTCTCCATCCCACATAATTGTCACGCACTCCAATCCCTCATCTTTGAGCTTTAGTAATTCAGCCATTTGCGATTCATCACCACCTACCGAAAGATGCTTACCAAATGACGCGACAACTCCAACATTGCAAAGGAACTCGTCTTCCTTGAAGGCTTGATATATCGCCATAGCGTCAAAAGCGCCCTCTCCCATGACGATTTCAACGTAACCTAGGGCATTATGGCCGTTATATAGGTAAGTGCCCGTAGACGCGAAACCAGGAGGAAATAGATACTTCTTTTCAGCCTTTCCTGTAATATCCCGACCCTGAAAAGACACAAGCTT
Source organism: Acinetobacter sp. TG2027 (assembly GCF_000302435.1). NCBI lineage: Bacteria > Pseudomonadati > Pseudomonadota > Gammaproteobacteria > Moraxellales > Moraxellaceae > Acinetobacter > Acinetobacter sp. TG2027. The sequence continues at coordinate 10,796 of NZ_AMJN01000002.1, forward strand.
GCCTTCAAGGTCCCTGACAGGAATGATGATTCTCATGCTGTAGTTTTGGTATTGCTTTTCACCCGTTGGACCTATGTATGCAAACCAACCCTTTTGACAGAATTTCAGTCCAAATTCACGACACGTATCGAGCGTTATATTTCGATCTTTCAGGTACTTTAGGTTCTGACCCATGATCGGCAAGTCATAGGCTTTTGGAAGCTTTAGATCGCCAATTTTGGTTTGTGTGGGTTCACTTTTGCGCTTTGGCTGCCAGCCCTGCTCCTGAGCAATTGCTTTAACATGCTCGACAATCTCTTTATTGCTTAGGCTATTACCACCTATACCAGCCTTAATAAACTTCCATTTCGAGAATTTGGTTTCGCAATCACCATGAAAGCAGTTACCCAAACCCGTATCCTGATTCAGATAGACTTTCCAGCTTGAGTTACCACATACCGGACATTCCTTAACATTCAACTGGATTCCGTTTTTTCCGCGAGTTACTTTGTATTCAAACCCTTCGCGGTTAAGCCAATACTCCATATCAATGCGGTCTAATATCTCCGCTAAACTTTCTTGATCTCTCATATTGCAAAATCGCATTAGATAAAATTAGCGCTTATTTATACTAGCACAAAGTTATAAATAAGCGCTTACTATAATAATGGGTTAAATTTATTCGACGCTAATCACTTCTTCCAAGAACCTCATCATGGACACATTCTGCTTAATCACCACAGTAACCCCCATCTCTTGGTTACGAGAAGCTGCAAAGTACAATCGAGCCTGACCTTTCGCTCTCTCTTCCTCTGTAATGTTGATGGAGATTGCAACGTCAGCGGTCCTGATTTTGTTAAAGTCCTCAGCTACGTGCTCTGCCTTGGCTACCGTTGACTTAAAGCCCTCACGGTTGGTCTGAGTAGCTGTCAGTAACGCCACATTCTCTTCAAAAGCAATCGCGCGTAAATCAACATAGATAGCTCTTGAGTTCTCTTTTGGGTCATTTGTACGAATATCTGGACGCATCAAATCTGCATAGTCCACAATGATCATATCGAACTTGATTGGCGGTCTTATCGTTCCATCAGGGTTCCGCCCAGGATTCTTATACCTATCAATTAACGCTCTTAGCTGTGACGGAGAAAATGTACCGGAACCAAATTCATGAATAATAAATTTGCCCGCCGTCTTGGCTACCGTCTCGACCGCAGTTGCAACACTTGCAGCCTTCGACGCCAATTCTTTCATGATCACTTTTGAAATAGAGGCATCTAAACGGTCTGCAATAATGTCTTTACCAACTTCTAGCGTTACATATAGAACGTTGTATTTAGCAAAGCTTGCGATACGGCCAAAGTGAATAAGCGCTTGCGTCTTACCTGCTTTTGCACCGCCCATTAATAGAGACAGCTCCTTGCGTCCCCAACCTCTGTGATAGAGCAGATCATCAAGTTCTTTACAGCCAGTAGTAATGCCTGTCGGAGGTACTTTGCCTGTCAGCTTCTCGATACGTGCCAGCTTACGATTCAACGCCTGAGCGAAGAAGTCATAACCAACACCCTCTTCATTCAATCCGACCGCAATAGCTTCCTTGATACGCGCTTCAATCTTGGCGTAATTACCTGCCTCAAGATCAGGAACAGAATTAACAATCGCATTGGATACCGCCTGTTTTCGCGCGAACTCAACAACCTTTTCTTCAACGAAAGCCTTGTCAGTGACATAGATGCCAATTAATTTCTTCCTTGCTTCCACAATTGCCGCTAATGTTTCTCGCTTATAAACTTTAGAAGCAGCTTTATCCTTGATAATTTGGACAACAGAAGCGGGATCAGGAGAACATCCATATTTATTGAAGTGTTGGAGCGCAATATCGACCAGACATGCTTCACCCTGATTTTCGAAAAATTCTGGCTTCAGAATATGGGCGGCTCTTCTAAGAAACTCATCATCACGTAAAGTTAAAGCCGCAATTTTTGATTGAAACTCATCGTCGTAATCAAACTTTTCTTCGGTGAAGCCTTCGAGTTCTTTATCAACGACCTCTTCTTCATGAATTTCGGCCACAGCAGTAGACATATAAGATAATCCTTATAGAAAATAGATGGCTTACGTTTAAGATTTAGATTTCGACTTTCTCTCTAGCTCATCAACTAGGTCTTCAATCCCCTTAGTTGGTGAGAACTCGGAAATTTGGTGTTTAAAAAGAACACGCGCACGATAACGACCGTTTTTATCACCATTCAAATAACAACGAAGCGAGATCGTTTCTGCATCCGCAGCACGGATGTATCCACGTACAACTTCGCCGTCTGTTTTAATGACTACAATTTCCTGTTCTTGCTCTTGCAGCTTACGAACAAACTTCATGTAGCCCATTTCTTCAATTTCGCATTCGTTCGCTGGCAGCCTACGCCCATACGTTTTACGCGGCTGAAATTGAAGTTTTTGCTTTTCTTCCGTATTTAAGTAAATAGACTCCTTTGAAATTGGAGCGCTATTGCCGAACTTGTTTTGTATCGCAAGTTCTTTCTGCCATTCGCTCATTAAAACCTCGAAACATTAGTAATTACTATAAAAACGATATTATCAAATTATAGTAAGCGCTTATTAATATTTTAAGAGAAAAAAGCATTAAATACTGGATTTAATAGCTTGGTTGATGATTGAAATATCAAAAGACTCTAAAGCTTTTTCAATTCGAAGCGCATCATAGCGATAAATGCATGTCCCTAATGCGTAATGCTGCACTTGACGCATCCGCACCTGCTTAACAATAAAATCTTCATAATCAACTTGCATTGGACTGTTATGAAAAAGTGTAGCGGTAAAATATGGACTTTTAGCGATCTGGAGCGAAGCTTCACAATAAGACTCCCACTCATGGAAGACTTCAATTAACAGTTCTTCTTTTTTTAGTTGAGCAGGTCTAGGTGGCAAAGGTCTACCATTCGCAATCACCTTAACGCATTTATCAAATGCGGTTTTTAAATAGAAGTCATAACGCATTCCCAAAGCATCAACCGCCTGTCTGAGTCGCCAAAATGACAAGGCCTCACGACTGAGTAAGAAATCTCGCTCCTTAATGGGTTTAACGAATTCGGCCGCCTTATGATCAATAGCTTTTCTATAAAAGTTTCGATATTCATTTTTGAAAAGCCGAAAGAAGGTAAGCGTCCGCTGAACACACCTTCTGAATTCATCCTATAAGCCTTAATTTAGTCCACACTTAAAAACAAGTGGGGACTAAAATTTATGACTACAAATCACCAGACATCCATCGCATCTCTTGCGAAAAAACGAAGAACATACAGTGCTGAATTTAAACAGCAGATCGTTCAGGCTTGTAAAGCACCGGACGTTTCAATTGCTTCGGTCGCTTTGCAACATGGATTGAATACAAATCTTGTATCCAAATGGATTCGCTTAATTGATGCTAAGCCAGGGAATGATCGCTCACCACTACCGAATAAACCTGCATTTATTGCCTTATCTTGCTCTGCACCATTAGATCCTACTCCTACTGACATGTTAAAGGTTCAAATTACTTTACCCCACTCAAAAGCAGAAATTGGCTTGAAATGGCAAGTATCAGAAATATCTGCTTTAGCAGAATTACTCAAGGCACTTGCAACATGATCCGCATTGATGAAATCTGGCTTTCTACCCAACCTCTGGATATGCGAGCAGGGATGGATATTGTCATGGCTCAGGTGGTGAGAGCCTTTGGCTACATCAAACCGCATTGTGCTTACCTGTTCTGTAATAAACGTGGCCATCGCATGAAAGTGCTGGTACATGATGGACTGGGCATCTGGCTGTGTGCCCGGCGGCTGGAACAGGGAAAATTCCACTGGGCGCAGGTTCACCAGGGTGAAAGCATGGCGATAAGTCCGGAACAGTTACAGGCACTGATCCAGGGTTTACCTTGGCAGCGCATTGGACGACAGCAGGTGGTGACGATGCTTTAAACCAGACTGTTCCATTCTGCTATTCTCCAAACGTTCTATTTCATTCTTCTCATGACCTCAGGCATACTGCGGTCATGAATACGCTGCCTGACTTAAGCCAACTGACCCATGAACAACTGCTGGAATTCACCAGACAGTTGGCAATGCAGCATCAGTCTCTGGCAGAATCAAATCAAGAGTTAGAAAAATCAAACCAGCAATTGGATGCCAAAGTTCAACATCTTTCTATTCTCACTCAAAAATACGAGCATGAACTGGCGCTGTTTAAAAAGCACAAATTCGCCCAAAAGAATGAACACTTAACGGCAAAACAAATCCATCTGTGGGATGAAGCGGTTGAAGAAGATATTGCCGCGGTTGATCTAGAACTGGAGCGGCTGAATGCAGATAAAACCGATGCAGTGACACACAAAGCCACAGTCAATAAACCTAAACGTCGACCACTGCCAGATCATCTACACACCATCCGTATTGAGCATGAACCTGCATCAACCCAATGTGCTTGTGGATGCCAACTCCGGCGTATCGGCGAAGATGTCAGTGAAAAACTGCATTTCAGACCGGCACAGTTCTATAAGGAACAGCATATCCGTGGCAAATGGGTCTGTGATCAGTGCGACACCCTGACTCAGCAAGCGATGCCAGCCTATGTGATTGATAAAGGCATTGCTTCACCTGAACTGCTCAGCCATGTGTTGGTATCGAAGTATGCCGATCATTTACCGCTGTACCGTCAGCGCCTGATCTATCAGCGGGCGGGCATTGATCTGTCCAGATCCACGTTATCTGACTGGATTGGTCGCTGCGGTGTGGAACTGGAACCTCTGGCCAATGCCTTAAAACAGGTGGTGCTGCAACAGCGGGTGATCCATGCCGATGAAACGCCGGTCACCATTATGCGGATGGGTGAGAATGAGAAAAAACCGAAGAAAGGTTATGTCTGGGCCTATGCCACCACACAGTACAATCCAGTTCAAGCGGTGATCTATGACTTTCAGGATAGCCGTTCAGGTCAGCATGCAGAAGAGTTCCTGAATGGCTGGCAGGGCCATCTAGTCTGTGATGATTACAGTGGTTATAAAGCACGCTTTAAATCAGGCGATGTCATTGAGGTGGGCTGCATGGCACATGCACGTCGTAAATTTCATGAACTGCATGTGACCGGGAAAAGTCAGATCGCTGAACAGGCATTAGTGCTGATTCAGAAACTGTATGCCATAGAAGCAGAACTCAGGAAAAAGACCGATAGTACAGCAGAACACCGCCGCGAATACCGACAACAGCACAGCCAACCGGTGAGGCAACAACTGTATGAATGGCTCAACCAACATGATCTGACGGTGCCATCGAGTTCTCCAACCGCCAAGGCGATCAATTACAGTCTGAAGCGTTGGCCAGCCTTAAGCCGCTATCTGGATGATGGCAATCTACCCATTGACAATAACTGGGCAGAGAACTCAATGCGTCCCTGGGCATTGGGCCGTAAGAACTGGTTGTTTGCAGGTTCGCTGCGCAGTGGACAGCGAGCGGCAAATATCATGACTTTAATCCAGTCAGCAAAGCTGAATGGCTTGGATCCGTATGCCTATTTAAGTGATGTGCTGAAAAAGCTACCGACACATAAAGTGACCCAGATTGAAGAGTTACTGCCACACTGCTGGAAACCTAAATCGAATTAAAAAATTGGTATGGGATTCAGCGGACGCTTACGAAAGAAGTAATAAGTGGCTTGCATGGGATGCATCAGCCTATAGTCAAACCACTTGGTTGTCATTAACTACGTTTCTAGCTTCCGCTCTTTCTTGGGAATGTACTGAATGGTGAGAATTTCGTAATGTTCTAAATCAAGGTCATTGCCATAAAAGTGACCCGCCCAATCTAAATACTTGGGTATTTGTTTTTCAACTTGGGACATCCGATCGTTTCCGAATAATTAATATAAAAACTTAAATATTATAGAAAGTATTATTTAATTATTCGTTAGCACTTCAAAAACCCAAGTTTTCGGAAAAGACCCAAGTACCGGAATGTTTAAGCCGGTCTTTTAGAGTTATAAAGTTCAATTAATGCGTGTTGTAGAGTTACGCCTTTAATCTGGGCATATTCGCGGACGTATTCCTTGGTTACGCCCTCATCCAGCTTTAATAGTGCCTCATACAGTCGTTTTATGCCATTTAATTCAAATTCATCCTTTTCTTCTACTGGCTTTTCAATAGCAGACTTATAAACGCCAGATTCAACGATAAATTCTTTTAATGGGTTCTCTTTGTTAAGGTCCTCTTCGCTGAGATCACTACCCAAAAACTCTTGGGTCGATACTTTTGGAAGCCTAATGTTTTCTAAAGGAGCGCCTGTCTTTTTAGCTGAATCGGAAGAAGGCTTGCTGTCATGGATTTCTTTCGCTTCGCCTTCAATGAAGTTATCGGTTTTTAAACTTACTTCAAAATAAATGCCCGTGATATTACGTCCTGTCTTGATTTTCTTTTCAGTAATAAACAGGTCAGTAAAACTATTAATCTGATCAATTGCCGGCTTCAATACACGTTTATTGAAGTTGGTCATATCCGTACTTTCGGGATTTTTCTTGTCTCTATACTCATGAGGAAGAAGGCCCATCTTGGCACGGAAGTCCTCAAAGTCATAAACAGGAGTTTTTCGTATATCCGAATTTTTCCAACTAGCGACCAACTCATACAGACGGATGCCATATTTACTGGTCACATCGCGTAAATTGTCGATGGCATATTTGGTAAAGGTTCCTTCTAGCTTGGTTACTAGAGGAATCACATCAGGAGCTAGGGTGATCGTTAATAATGCATCATCCTTAACGTATGAAACTCGTGATACCCAACGTGACCGAACCACCTCAATCTTGCCATTTCGCATTGTGGTGTAAGAAAAACGTCTTTCAAATAAGGTATCTTCGGCTTCCTTCAGTGTTTTATATGCCGCGCTCACTGTTGTATTAAATTTTTGGGCATATAAGGAAGCCGGAATCTCGATAATCGTTTCGGCAGTCAGATCTGCATTCTTGTTTCTGGAAACTAAAATGGCGAGTAGAATTATTCTTTGCTCAGCAGTGTCCAAAGCGTAGCTTGCATTAATCAATGCATTCGCTTTATAAACATCTGAATTCCTAATAAGTTCTGCCATATATTCCGTTTCAGAAAGGTTTTATTGGTTTTCGTAAAAGGTACATGATTAGATAATGTTTGTAAATCTAGTTAATCAGTCAGAATTGAGCGGATTTATATTTAAGGATTTTGACCAAAACATGACAATGTAATGACATTACCGGAGTTTTTGTACCTTTATAGGCATTCCTTCGGAATTTTTGTACCGTTATCGCCTGTTTTGAACGGAAAAAATGTACCGTTATCACTCCCCTATCGGAGTTTTTGTACCGTTATGATGATTTTGGCTATTAGTTTAGCGGAGAAAATGTACCTTTATAGGGGTGTAAACGGAGAAAATGTACCGAAATCCTTTTATGTATTCTTTAAGTTAATGGAAAAATGGCTTTAAAAGGTACTTATTCGGAGTTTTTGTACCTTTATAGGACTTCTAACGGAGAAAATGTACCGTTAAAGGCGATTTAACGGAGTTTTTGTACCTTTTAAACTATTGAAAATACAGGACAGAATTTTTGTACCGTTAAAAAGGAATATTTGTACCGTAATTAAAACTTTTTGTACCGTTAAAACGGAGTATTTGTACCGCTCAAACGGAGTTTTTGTACCTTAATAGGCTTTGAAAGTATTTGATAGCAATCGTTTCAGAGCTTCTAAAAGAAAAAAAGAAAAGATTTTAAATTCAAATAGGTTTTAAGTTATCCACAACGGAATTTTTGTACTGTTATTATTAGAACTCTTGTAATTCAAAGCATAGAGCGTTTTTAAAAAAAAGAGTTCACAGGAAGAAGTAAAATTGGGTTTAGTTTTAAATTCAAATTAAGATTTGTTTTGAAGATAAGAGTACATAAGGATAATGCATGTTGTTAAAAACATTATTCCCCCTACCAGATGCCAAAGAAATGAAATCATTGTTCTATCGGCTCATCATAGGTGCACACTGTAAACAGACAGTGACATGGATATTGTTTTGAATTGTTGAAGCTGTACATCCTGAAAACAGGATGCACAGCATTAATGTACCGAAATGCTTCATGATAAGAATAATTTCTTTTCAGCAGCACGGCGGTTAACTAATCCATTAATACGTTTGCCATTGTCAAAAATCCAACGATCAAACTGATTTGCAGCAGCAATATAGTTCCCTTGGTTAAGGACAGCCAACATTGTACTTTTGACAAATGCAGTTTCACCTACGTTGTAAACAAACGAAGCAAGCGCATCAAATTGATTTTGAGTTACCTTGACCTTCACATACTTATCAAGACAAGCATCAACCCACTTACAATCGTTTTTAAGCCATTCTTCTGCTTGAACACGAGTACAAGTATCACCCATTTTTACAGGTTGGCCGTTTGGATATTTGATTGTGCCGAAGCCAATAGTCGGGACGCTACCAGTATCCAGATATGCCGTATTCCTGAAACCTTCAAATCCACGTATAAGTTCATATCCTTTTTCGGAAATATCCCATTGCCCTGTAACGCCAGATTCAAGTTTGTAACCAATGAGTTTGGCGAAAGTTTCTAATCCCGCCTTCTCGATAATCTCGTCACCAGCAGTTACTTGTTCCTGAGTTAATCTGCCTCCTGACATCGCCCGAAGCCAAGAATAAGTTTGCGCAATCTGAGCCATTTGCACTGATGCAAGTGCGGATACCATGCTACTCATTAATCTTTAAACTCCTTCAGGTCGTTTTTAATATCAGTTGCAACTTCGAAAATGTCGGAATCCTCCTTCTTTTCGATATAGTTGAAAATCCAACGGACAATAGCCCACCCCGGCAAACCACATGTGAAGAAGAAACCGCCAAGCGCGATCATTCCCCATACGTCTGTTGCCCAAGCATGAAGGTTAAATTTGATGATGATGAAAGAGCCGCCAGCCAAGCTTGAAATTACTGTGGTAATCAAGCCAACTCCCCACTCTCTCGGAGATCTCGGCATCCGCATCATGAGCACTACAGCCGCAACTGCCATCACACAGATTGCGACTACGATAGTCATGCCAAATGCCTTCCAAGCAGCGAATCCACCGATAGTAGTTGATACTGGTTCGGTCATGATTTTCTCGCCTTAGATTAGTTGAGAAAATATAACATTTTTACTATATTTTATAAATAAGCACTTACTAATAATTTATGAGTGTGTAAAAATTATCGTTGTTCATTTTTTAGGATGTTTACTATGGCATTAAAGCAGATCCTACCTCGATCAATCTCTTTAATCGTAATCTTGCCGTTCTGATCATCATTCTGCTTTTCGAACAGTTTCCATTCCGTTTTCGTCCATAAGCGGAAGCGGTGAATCGCCTTGCCTGTTGAATTTAGTGGGTCCTCATCGTCGCGAACCACTTCATGAATCAGCATCCAGTTTAATTTGCCGTGATCATCAAACGAATAATCCAGCATTTGAAGCGGAGTGATGATGTAGGCGTAAGCAGATAGCCCAGCTTCCTTTTCTTCCCGTTTGTTTAAGGGTCTTTGATCTTCTGGTACCGCATCCATATCAATAACTACCCCAATACGACCGTAAATTGAGGTTTTCTTACTGATCTGGCGAACGAAATCATTAATCGTTAAGCCGCTCTTGGTGCAGTTTTTCCAAAACTTCACCACGTCGGCAGGAGCATCTACCTTATTGCGGGTGATTTCCTGCTTGAATAAATATTTATTAATTAAATCTACAACTTCGCGGGTATGGTTGAAACGATAAGCGCGTGAGATACGATCCTTGAATTCGGCATCACCCTCTTTGATGTATTTGAAGATATGATGATTAAACCATTCTCTGCCACCGCTATAGGTGTCATCCATAAACATCCAGTGTTTGGACATGGCTTCATATAGTGGATGACGACGTGATACTAAACGTACAAGAGGGTCATTCGCTTCTTCTGAGGAAGCGGTCGAACTTATTGCATGTCGGTCGTATGAGGATAGTTCGGTTGTCATCTTATCGCCTTCAAAATATTAGTAAGCGCTTACTAATAATATAGGTTAAATTGAAACGCCTTTAATTTCAATCTTACGAAGTGGGAATTGGTGCTCGATTGCATATCCAATGGCATCGGCACTGTGTTCTACACCACCTGATTTATCAACATCACGTCCACCTGGTTTGTAGATGGTCTGTTCAAATGAATTGATCAAATGCTTACATTTTTCATCAACCCTTAATGCAACTGTTCCATCCGCAGTTCTCAACATGCGGTTAACTGCATTTACCCTGTCGGCAATTGCAGGGTGCTTTCTTCTGTAAAGAATTTTCTTAAATCCCTTCTCGCGCATGATGTCCAAGTCGGACTCACCACGAGCATGTTGGCGTTGACCGCCAGCAGGATCGGGGAAAATGACAATCTGTTTCATATACCGCCAGTATTTCCGTTCAATCTCTTCACAAATCTCTTCCGTGTTAGAGCCGAACTGGACAATCTCATCAACCACCCAAACTTCGCCATTTGGTTGCGGCTGCATGATGACGGTACTCATTGGGTCGATGTTAAAGTCCATGCCGATCCAGATTGGCAGTTTTGGATCAAAAGGATATTTCCCGACATGTTCCTTACGATCAAACGGGTAATAAACACGTCCAGACATGGTTTCGAAGGAAGCCAAAAATTCCTGCTTGAATGATTTCTCATCCATATCGGCTCTAGCCGCTTCAATTTCCGATTCAGGAATAAATGGAGATGTAATGGTTGGGAACTGCCATGACTGCCATTGGCCAGCTTCGACCTTTTTCGGGTCTTGTCCCTGCATATAGACGGTATATAACTGGTTATATGCTTTAGGTGTGCCGATAAAGATGGCATGACCACCTGTAGAGGCAAGGGTAGGACGCAAACATTGTGTCCATGCCTCTTCGCTAATGTCTTGGAATTCGTCCAATACCAAGAAATCGATACCCACACCACGCAAAGAGTCTGGGTCATCAGCGCCTTTAAGTTCAATCAGGGTGCCATTAACAAGTTCAATAGATAGACTTGAATGGTTAATCTTAACTACCCACTTCCGAGGAATGGCTTCAATCAAATCCTTCCACATGATTTGTTTTGCCATTCGGTAAGTTGGCGCTACGTACCAGATTCTTTGTCTTGGCTTTCTACTTTTACTGATAATCAGAGTACGCGAAAGGCTGGTCTTACCCCATCGGCGACCAGCAACCACTACGCGAAATCGAGCATTTGAAAGATAGACTTCCATTTGCTTTGGATGCAATGAAAGCCGAACCTTATCTGCCATCTAAAACCATCATTCCCCTGAATCATTTGATGGCTCTAACATGTCCTCATCTTCAAAGTCGTAATTACCATTGTTGAAATCACGCTCTTTCAATTGTTGAACCTGATCGGCCGTCAATTCTTCAATTACCAATTCCGGAAGTTGAGTAGCATCTACAGCATCAGGCTTATCCAAACCTAAAACGGCGTACCGTTCTTGGCGGATCTTTGCCAAAACATTCGAAGCGATTTCTAGTGCTTTTAAATTTTGTTGAATCGCCGCATAGGCACCGCCCTTTGCCTTGGCAGTGACAATTTCATTCCAAGTCAGGCGAGCCAGGCCCGTCGCCATCTTGTAATGTTCTTCTTTGGTTTCCTTAATTCTTTGGCTATGTACGGTCCCTTCTGACAAAATATCTTCGGCGACCTGTTTGGAGATACGCTCGGAATGTTCCTTGGCCTTCTCCCCTTTCGTGATTTTCCGCTTCTTCATGTGAAGGGAAACAGAAGTTGCGCTTACCCCGACTTTCTTGGCTAAGTCCTCTAGTGTCACATCACCAGAAGCCCATAACGCCTCTGCTTCTGCCCAAGCACTTGCTGAAGGGTATCTGCGTTTGTTGGCTGTTTCTTCAGTCATGCAATCACCTAAAAAAAAGGCGCGTACCAGCTACTAAATGATATGCGCCCTCTAAAAAGTCAGACACGCACCATTTCAAACATGTCCGATGGCCTCTAGGATAAGCAAAATAAAACCAAAAGTAAATAATAAGCGCTTATTAATAATTTTATTTAAGAGTAATAAGCAAGCGCATACCAAAGCACGCAAGCTAGTGCTGTATTTTCACTTTCAAATGGTCTGGTTACGTAAAATTCAGAGCCAAGAATAAAGACTGCAACAAACTTGTCTTGAAGCTGTTCGGCTTTCTCTAAAGCTTTTTTAGAGCGTCTTTTGGAGGATTCATGGCTGGCTGGAAGGATGAGTGGATGTAAGTTTAATTTGTATAACTCCCTGAAAGTTATATTCTTATCCTCGCAATAGTCCGGACAGTGTGTATAGCCATCTTCCTTCCTGATTGCGAACTCTCCACAGATCGCCGTGTCATGGCCCAATAAAATATCAATTTCAGAATTTCCGACGATGCCTGGCTCAAAATCTTCGCCGATAAGAAAGATTTCCTGTACTTGGGACATTTGGGAGTTCCGCAGTTTTCCGAATATATTAATAATACAATAAAGTAAGCACTTATTAATAATATATTATTCGAAGAGTTGCGGAAAACCCAAATTACCCAAATGTCGGAATTAAACAAGGTCGGGCTGTTTTTTATGTTTAATGGCTTTACTCTCGGTATGGGCTTTATTGATTTCCACTAACTTGCGGTATTCAGTCAGGACGTTTCCAAAAATCTCATCAATGGTATAAGCCTCAAATTCACGCGAAGGCTCGTGTTCATGTAGGCTTTCCGCGAATTCCTGCCATATGTGAACACACTCATGGCAAAGCACGGTTAGTACCTCATTTTCGTCAGCGTCAAACATCCTCGGATAATAGATCGCGGCAATCAACTCGCCCGAATTGTTGGCGGCATAGAAAGTGATGGCTTTAAAATGGGACTGAAAATGCTCTTTAGCAATCTCGTAAAGCGCATGATGGCTTTCATCTTCCATAGCCAAGAATTGTTTTGGGTCTTGGACCAAAACATACCATAAGCGATTGTACGGAGTGCGGAACCAACTTGGCGAGGTTTTCTTAACGCTTTTTACCTTAGAAGATTTTTTCAATTTCCTCATCCTCATTTTCTACAAGTACCTGCCGTAGCGAAGGTACATAGGCGTTTAGTATTTCCTCGCCCAATGGCTTGATGCTGACGACCGTAAATCTACGCCCGTTTCTCACCACGTTTTGCCCGCTCTTCTCAATCAGGCCTCTTTTAATCAGAAAATTTAGGCTGCATGTAATGGCTTGTCGGGTGCAGGTGTAACTCACGGCGTCATGAAGCTGTTCGATTGAGAGCAAAGAACCGTCTGGATTTTTATCGCGAATCTTTGTCAGTAATTCGATCTGTTTTGGGGTTAGACCTAATTGCATTCGAATAAAAGCCCTCTTGATTTAATGAGTTCAACATTTAGGGGGTCGTCTGGTTTCTGACAGTCAAATGCCAAAATTGATACCCGTTTGGGAATCTCGTGCTCAGGATGTTTGGCTTTGTAGATCAAGTCAGGATTGGTATAGACCCCATATAACGGAGACGCAAAAACCAGTTGTTGAATGTTCTTTAGCAGCTTTTCGACAGGCATGCTCTCTACACGGCTAAAACCATTCAGCCGGTTATTGCCGGATTTTTCCAAAGAGCTGTATTGGTAATAGAACTTCCGCATTTCAGCGATGATCTTCTTTTTGATAGGTTCGGGTTTGGAGCTCAGCTCCTCCAGAATCCCCACAACATCTGTCGGATGCTTGGTTTCAAACCATTTCACAAAGAAGTCCACACCGCGTTGATAATTGGTCGCCTGCTTAGGCGGGGTGAACTTGATGCCTGCCCTTTCCGCGAATGGATTGAATTTCGACATCGAGCTTTGGAACTCGGTATGTTTTCTATCCACCATGCGCATCATTAAATTTTGGGCACGATACGCAATCCCGCAACCACGGTAGATGGTGTCCAGTACAAGTCGGCTATTGGTGCAGACATTTTCGTTTAGCCATTCAGCCCGACTATTATTGATCAGGCGGGTATCCTTGCCGTTGACGTTTGGACGTAGATATTTGAACAAGTCATTACGACCCGAAAGCAACATTTTGGGAACAGCCAGAATCCCGACACCAATGGTCTTGCCATGCAGGGTTACTTTCCAGAACCTTGAACCGATCGGCAGCGTTTCTGCCTTGTAGTGCAATTCGTGCAGAAGGTCCCAGTCACTCTTGTCACCCGGCTCCACAATGATGTCCTTGAGCAATGACAGGTTGTGGTTTTGCTTAGGTGATTTACGAGTAACGAGAATATCTGGTGTATCGAGTAAAACCTTTTCCATACCTTTCTCAATCAAGTAAGGGCGTTAAACGCCCTTTGTTAAATCACTTCCCAAGCTTTCAAGACATCGAGTAGCGGTCGAACACCACTGTATCCCGATAAACGACCTACCTCTTTGCCATCTTCCTTGCAGATCAGGGTAGGCACTTGCGTTACGCCCGCTTCTTCAAACTGCTGTTTGATTTCAGGTTCGATATTGTTTGGATCAATGGTCAGCACATGGTATTCGGTTGCGCGACCTAGCATTTGTTTTTCCAGAATCGGCTTGATGGTCTTGCAAGGTGAGCAGACGGTTGAAGAATATAGGGTTAATGTGCGCTTGGTTTGCGCTGGTTCGCTCTCAGAACGCTCCACAACTTCTGCTTGAACGATTTGCTCTGCAACAGTTTCGGATGCTTCTGACGCGAATTCATGAGCATCTACAGTGTCTTTAGTTACAACTTTTTTTGATCGATTAGTCATACTTGTTTAAATCCTTCAGGTGCTTTGGTGATTACCACTTTTTCGCGGTATCGCTTATCAATGAAGAGGCTTGGGTTGAGGTCTTCAACCATGTCGTCATGCGTTGTGGCAACCAGTACGGTTGTTCCGAGTTTTCGGGCAATTTTCTGAATGTTGTACGCAACAACTTTGGCAACAGTTCGATCAAGAACGGCAAGAAATTCATCTGCAATCCAGACGTCCGCCTTGCTCTCAATCAGTTTTGCCAGTTTGAAGCGATAACGTTGGCCGTCCGAGAGGGCATCAAACTTGTTTAGCCAGATATAGGCATCAGTGATGCCGGCAATGGTGAGTACATCCAGAGCGTCTTTTAGTGTTTCGCCAATCTGGTCGACGATTGGACGGTCATCATGCTCAATGGCATTCAGGTCAGCGACTTTTAAGCCGCTTTGTTCCATTTGTTCCGCCAGCTTCCGTAGCAGGGTCGATTTACCGCCACCAGACTGACCAGTGATGTAAACGATGTCTCCCTGCTCGATTTCAATTGGCGTGTTATCGAAAACCACAAATTCCTTCGCATCTAAGCCCAACCCGAACGACTCGGCAATTTCCAGTACACGTTCGGTACGCTCAACTGACGTTTTGTATCGGACATCGATGTTATAAACAGCCATTAAGCGCTCTCCACCAATTTGCTGATATACGTTACGAAAGCGTCCTTCCCTTCTAGTCCAGTTGCATCTTCTGCAATGGCCATAAAGTAGTGAATGGAACGTGATTCTTTGCCCGATACTTCGCTGAACCCTAAAACCTTGTCGATTCGGATAGGTTTTTCGTTCGATTCCGATACTGCATTTGCCGTATGGCGCTGTTGCTCGGCTACCGCGCTGTCCAGATCATCAACAATCACATCGACGTTCATTTCGGAGAGGTCGGCTTGCATGAACTCCAGCTCCTTGCTGTCGAAGATGTCCTCAAGGAACTCGATGTTGATGGATTGCAGCTCCAGCTTGAGCAGGTCGGCATCAATGTCACCAATGGCAACTCGGTTATCGGCCAAGCGTGCAGCTTTCACCTGTTCTTCATTCAAGTCATCGCGGACCAGAACAGGTACTTCGATTAAACCTAACTTGATGGCTGCAAGACGGCGACCATGCCCCTTGATGATTACGCCATTTTTATCTACCACAATGGGTTGATCCCAACCGAAGCGGGCAATCGACTCGGCAATCTTGGCGACTTGTTCTTCACTGTGGATTTTGGCGTTGAGTTCGTAAGGCTTTACATCGTCAACAATCCACATTTGGATTTTTAGTTCGCTCATTCGGCCACCCGCGTATCGGTTTGCTCAATCAACTGCTTGTTGATCTGGTAGAACTTTTCGCGTTGCCGATCCCTGACGGTAGTTAATTCCCAAGGGAGCGCTACCCATCCGAAGCCACCTTCAGGTTCGATATAGAGACGACCTTCTACGTTGGCTTCTGCAATCTGCAATTCTGTTAGGTCGCATGTTGAAACGATGCGGTATCCATTGCAGAACTTCTTCAAAAACTTCAAGGCGCCGTCATCTACTTCGGGAACCGCCCCTTCATGTTCCTGTTCAGGCGTGTTGAAAGTGATAACTTCCTGAAACTCGCTCTCGAAATAGTCTGGCTTGAGGATGACCACCGTTCCATCTAGGTTTTTAGCGATGTAATCACCTGCCTCGGCTGTACCAATGCCGGGAATGACAAGGGAAAAGTCTTCATCGGTATTTCCCCCTACTCTGGCTACTGTTTTCATTTGGGTTGAGCAGTGAACCCCAAGCCAGAGTTCAATTTCGGAGCCGTTGTTTCCATTAAACTGGATTGCTTCAAGGTCTACAGGGTATTGGCCACCCCGTCGGTACATTCGAACCTGCCCTTTTTGAGATAAATCGGTCATTAGCCATCCCATCCTTCATATGGTTTCATTACTTGCTTCCCAAGAGATAAACCAAGGCATCCCCTGCATTCGTCAAGCTGTCGGATTCGGTAAAGCCCTGTGCCTTAATGGTCTTCTCGATGAGTTTGGTAATTGCGTCTACGTCCTCGATCGGAACCTTGAAACGCATGATTTGGTGAGTTTGAACTTTGGTTGTCTTGGGTAATTCAACTTCCTCTGATGGCGAATCGAGATCGCTTAGAGCGTCCAGCGCTATATTAGTGCTAGAGAAGATGTCGATTTCTTCACTTGACCAAGGCATTACATCGATCAATTCATCGATACCGCCAAGATCATGAAGAATTTCGTTGAGCTTAACGATGTCATCTTCGCCATAACGACCGTTGTCGATTAGACCGATCTCTTTTGCTCTGGCTTCGTCAATGCGCCCAAGGTTCATTACCGGCACAGTGAGTAGACCAAGACGTTTAGCAATCATTGCTCGGTGCTGACCGCCAATGATCTGTAAGCGGCCATCAAGAAGGGTACGAACGATAATTGGCTTAAACATACCGTGACGTTTAATACCTTCTTCGATTTTTCGCTCGTTTTCAGGTGATACGACGTTTGAATTCCAAGGATTAGGCCAAAGCTCTCCTGGGTCGATTTCTAAATATTCAACTGACATAGGAAACTACTTTGAAATATTAGTAAGTGCTTACTTATAATTTAAGCCAAATATTAAGCAAATGCAAAAGGTATTGAAATGGGAAAAGTTGTAACAATCGCTTATGACGCCGTAAATGCCATCCTACACAAGCCTCCTGTTGAGGCGAAACTTGAAGTACAGTCGGCGCTTAGTTATTTGGTGGATGGCGCCGAAGAAACTCTAGCGTTTAGACAGCACCGTTGGGATGGCAGATCGTCATTTTTTGACTTTGCCAAGTGCTCTTTTCCAGCAGGATTTGTAGTCCATGTTACGGATCGACTCAAGAAGGCAGGTTTTGAAGTAAAACTCGCACGAAAACCCCTCCCCGCTCCACTTGGACCTGCCCGACCAGTGGTAGATAGTTACGGATATGACCCTCGTTACGATTACCAGCCGGAAGTTATGGATCGTCTTGTACGTCATGGCCAGATTATCGCTCAAGTCGCTACTGGTGGCGGTAAATCACGCATTGCCATGTTGTGTCAGGCCCGAATTAACCGCCCTACCTTGTTTTTAACAACCCGTTCGATTCTGATGTATCAGATGAAAGATGCATTCGAAGCAAATGGCGTTGCATGTTCGGTCATTGGTGATGGCAGTTTTGGACAGGTGAATGAAAAAGGTCAGCTCTCCATCAAGAAAATGACGGTCGGAATGGTTCAAACCCTCGCCGCCAAGCTGGAAGAGACGACTTTAGAGAAGGAATTTCAGATCCTTTATGACAACGTAGTCAAAAAACACGAAAAAGAGATTTCGGACACTAAAAAACAGCTAATTAAGGTCGGTAAAGTCGAGTCCGAAATCAAAAAAGTGCTTCATAACCTTGCACTGCAACATGAAAAGGAGCTTCAGGACAAGGCACCTGCGATGCAAGCCAAGGCAGAAGCAAAATTCAAGGAAAAATCACTCGTTAGACAGCAAACCATCAAGCTTTTGGAGCTTTTTGAGTTCGTAATTCTCGAAGAAGCACATGAGGCAGGTGGAAATTCGTATTACGAGATCATGCGCCACTGTAAAAACGCCTATTACCGCTTGGCATTGACCGGAACGCCGTTCATGCGTGAAAGCCAAGAGTCAAATATGCGTTTGATGGCTTGTTCCGGACCGATTGCCATCAAGGTTACGGAAAAAATGCTGATTGATCGCGGAATCCTTGCTAAGCCTTACTTCAAAATCGTCGAATTGAAGAAAAAGCCAGCCAAATTACACTCTATTACCCCTTGGCAAGCTGCCTATCGCTTGGGAATCGTGCAAAACGAAGAGCGGAACAATGCCATCTGTATGGAAATTCTCAAAGCCCGTGAATATGGCATGACGGCGATGGTTCTCGTCCAGCATACCTCGCATGGCGACACCCTATTGAAGCTGTTTGACGATATAGGTATCAGAGCGAGATATATTCGCGGTGAAGATGATCAGGGAGAACGTAAATCTGCGCTCACCGAACTTGCCAATAAGGATATTGATGTACTGATTGGAACAACAATTCTTGATGTGGGTGTGGATGTCCCTGCTGTCGGGTTGATTATTCTTGCCGGTGGTGGGAAAGCGGAAGTTGCCTTACGCCAGCGTATTGGGCGCGGGTTACGTGCTAAGAAATTCGGTCCAAACGTTGCGTTTATTGTTGATTTCACAGACCAGCACAATTCAACGCTCAAATCTCACGCTAGACAGCGTTTACAGATCATCAGAGAAACACCCGGCTTTGGCGAGAATATCGTTGCGAATTTCGAGTTTGAAAAGCTCGGTTTCAAAAAAGCTGCATAGTGTTCTGGGCTTGTTCAATGTTTTGGGCAAGCCCGTTTTATTTTGTGGTATTTCAGCGTGATCAATGCAATAATAACTATAATATGCAAGTTTTAATTTTCATCAAATTTTAATTGGAGCAAATAATGGCAGCTACTAACTCTTCCAAATTTTATAAAGAAAAAGGTTTAGTTCGAACATCCATCACTTTGCGTCCAGAGACAATCCAGACCTTAGAAAATATGGCAAAACAGCATAAACTCACTCAAGGCGAGATTGTTGACGCTTTTGCACGTTTGCTTGAAAGTGGCAATCTGTCTGATCAGCTTTTCGGTGTGCATATTGAAGCCATTCGCGAAGAAAAGATTGCTGAAAAAGAGCGTAGGAAGGAATTGAAGAAAAAAGCGCTAGAGTTAATTAAATCTGGCCAAGTGCAGTAAGAAATGCCTCAAGTGATATATGGGGCATTAATTTATTCGGAATATCATAGGTAATTAAAAAGCTTAGCTCAATAAATTGTAGCCCAAATATTTTTTCAGCTTGTTCAATACGCGACAAAATATCTTTACTTGATCGGGAGTTAAATTAAGTTTGCCCAAAAGTAATCTAAAATTTCTACTATCGAGCTGGTTTGAAGCCCAAAGCAATGTAGCGGCTTTATTTTCGCCGAATTCGTAAAGACGATCTATTTTTTCGTTAATATAAGAATTATCTAAACCCTGTTCTTCCAGAATTTCGATAATGTGGTAAGCAACATAATTTAAATCATCCTTTGAAGCCATCTTTTCCCTCTTTACTTGGTCAAATAGCTTAAAGCTAATAAGAACTAACGAAATCGTTGAACTTAATAATTTCCTTATAAACGTTTCTCTTGCAACTGGCCATCGGGTCATAAGGCTTGGTCATATTCGGATTATTGCATGACATGTTGGCCACGATCGCATAGGTTCCCTTCCCATAAGGCTCCTTAGAAACCTTTACGATGATCTCGCCAGTGAACTCGCGCGGAGCGTATGTTTCGATTAATACGTTATTTGAACTTCTGATCTTGTAATCAGCGTATTTACTCACCCACAAATGAGCAGCTTCCATTTTCTTGTCACATTCTTCTTTGCTTGAGCACGTTGGTCGGGTCTTTGCAATCGCAGCCAGATATTCGTCCTTATTCATCTTTTTCATGATTGCCAGCTTTTGCCCAACATAAACAGTTGGTGGATCAGGGAGATCATTGTCTTCTGCCAGCTTTGCCCACGTGGTCCCGTTACGCTTGGCTATATCATTTAATGATTCGCTCGGTTTCACGGTGTACTCGGCGAACAGGCCCTCCCCTTCTGCCATTGCATTTGAACAAACTAAAATCAAAGTAGCCAAAAAAAATCTTTTCATATTGATCCTTAAATATTATTAGAAAGTCGTCCTGAAAAGAATAATGGACATGGCGTACTGGGACAAGGATAAGTGTATGGATTTAAGCGGCGCAAGGGTAAAGTATTTGTTATATAGGCCTGGTGGTGAAAGGGTGTTTGGAAAATGGTCGCGATTGACACAGGCTATGCACCCGACACATTCGCATTTTTTCTAGGACTTCGATATTAATATATAAAGAAATATAGTAATCACTTACTATATTTCTTTATCTTTGCATGTTCACTTATTACGCTTGTTATCTTGTCTCATAATTAACACAGCGATTAATAGTTTATGTTCGTTGCTAATCATGTTCTTACTCTCTATTAGAGTGATATTAGTAAGTGCTTACTAATATCACTGATTACTAAATTATGCGCTTGCTTGTTTTTCGCTTAACTCTTTCTTAATGTCATGCTGTACGCGCTCTAATTCTTGTTGTGTATTCTCTTTCATTTGCAAGAATGACAATACTGCTTCAATAAACTGAGAATTTTCATTGAACGTTATTTCACTGTCTTTTACAGACTTCACAACGTTACAGATATTAAGCGCTCTCAGTGTCATACGTGAGCTAGACGCTTGTGATGATGCTGTACTGTGCGCAGATAAATAATACTGTCTTACTTTCTTTTCATGCGACTGTGCGCGTATTTCAGTAGTGCAGCATAAACGACATTCATTAACCGTAAGTGAACCGTACTGTAATAAGTTTAGCAAGATTGACATTGTGTAACCGTCTAGCTTGCGTCTGTCGTTTTCAGCGATAGCTGTAATCGCTTGAAAGATTTTTCTAATGACTTTCACTTGTACAAAGTCAATGTGTGATTTATCAGTGTGAGCGATGATTGTTGCTAGATCTGATAAATCAAACTTAGCTTTTTGAAGCGTGTCTATTTTTGTAAGCATAGAGCGTGAGCATGCTTCTCTTAAGTCACTGAATAACGTGCTTGATATTTTTTGTTCTGTCTCAAGCTTGTTATTCATACGGTTTATGATCGCGTTTGCTATATCAAGCTGTACTGCTACTGCTTTGCTCGTTACTTTCTGCTGTCTTGCATACGCTTTTATCGTCTCTTGATCTATAACTATTGCATTACGTGCTTCATGAGCTGAAAAATTAACGTCTGCAAAGATGTTTAGAGTTTCTGTGTTTTTAACTTGTGCATTCATGATTTTGACCTTTTGTTAGTAAGCTTTATTGCTTGATTAAATATTAGTGCAAATAAAAATTTGATGCAAGTTTTTATTTGATTGTTTGTTTTTTAGTGGAATAAAAATTCAATCGAAATTTTCATTAATAAAAAACTTGCACTAATAAATAAACTCCGCTATTCGCGTGCGTGCGCGTTTCATCTATATGCTTTATACAGACATTCTCTAGGCATGCATTGGGTTGTTTGCTGGCGGTTTTTCTTGAGGTTCAGGCGCGCACCCGGTAGTGATTAGAGTCCTAGGTCTGCCTTGGTTGTTAAAGATAAGAAGGTGGCATTCCAAGGAGCTGCTAGGCGCTCTTTGGTTATATAGATGCGTGGCGCTTGGTTATAAAAATAGGATGTCGGCCAAAGTTTTGATTTTTTTTGGTGGGCTGTTTTGGAATATTAGGATGAGCCTATGCCCATCCTACCGCTTCATTAAGATTTGAGTCATAGGCATGACCAGTCTCAATATCTATAAACATGAGATTGGTACGCTCGAAATCTTCCCGCTCATCTTCATAGGCGGTTTTCTCATCATAATTTACCGCAGCATCATAAATATCACCGACCGCTACACCAATGGCATCAATGATGCTTTGATCTATGGATGAAAGGTCGGCATCCGTTTCAATCCCATATTCGCTGCCGATATCATCACTGAGTTTATAGCGGGTAAATTTCGGTTCTACCTGTTTGCCCTGCAATAATGAAAGAATCACGACAAAACCGTTGTCTAGCCCAATCTTTTGCGCTTGGTTCGCTGATATAAAGCCCCATTGAGCTAATTTACCTTTACTTGCAAGGCGACGAATTTTAAGCATTTTCCGCTTAACCAGCATAATTACTCCTTGTTTATTTAGTTGAAGAAAATATTAGCAAGAAGAAATAGGTGTAACAAAATTTAGTTAATGTAAGTTTGCATTTCACTAATTCATGTATTTAGGAGGGGAAATTTAATTTTCAATATGCGCGCCCGCGAATTTTTATACCCAGCATAAAAAAAGCCCGACCTAGAGGATAGTCGGGCAAAGGAGGTTTTCAGACGCAGAGTTGTTGTAAGTTATGTTAATTCGATAGATTTGGAATTCTAAGGAAATGTTTTTAATTTTTCAAATTCCATATTCTATATTTTGGTATGCCCTTTTCTTACAGCGGAAACCACTAACGTTAAGGAACGCCCCCCCAAACCCCCCCATAGAATTTTGCCTCATAAATCTTGGAGAGAGTTTGGGGAGACGTAACCTAACCTAGCCAATTTCCACCACAAGAAAAGGAACTTTTCTTTACAGTGCAAACCACTGACACGGTATAAGCCACGACCCCCATCAAGCAAATCGCGTCGGGGAGAAAATCTCAACCCGAAACCCATTTGTCAGAAGTATAGTAAGCGCTCACTAGATTGTAAACCCCCTAGGCATGCCTGATTTATCCATTTTATGCCTTGGTATGCCGTGGTACAGCGTCAAAAAGCCAACTTTACGCTGGCAATGGAATAACTTTAAATTTTCGAACACCAATACCGCTAATTTCAATCATTAGCGCGTAATTCAGGATGAATAAATAACATGATTACTTATCCTCTTTCCAAAGACTGTTGTGATTCACATGTCTGCCCAAATCAATCAGCTTTTGCATATCCTCTATAGATAGACCGTGATAACGTGCAAATGCATCAACGCTTAAAAAGTCGTTGTAATACTGAATATAGAGGTCGTTAAGGCGTGTAGTGATTGCATTAACCATCTCGCTCATTAGCTCGTTTTGTTTTATAGGCATGACTGTAAAACTCTATGTGTACTTAGATGCATAACAGTGTATAGAGATAGAGCAGGAAACAAAGCTAGAAAACTAAAAATCCATTTATATAGCTGTGTAGATAGATTTCTATATTTCTACATAAGTGCCTAGGCATGCATATTGGAATATGGCGATGTGTGGCGATTGGTGCATTGCCTCAACCCTAGATAGAGAGGTGCAGGTATAATAGTGGTATGGGTGAAGCTGGAAGTGGAGCTGTTCGGCTTACCTATGTGCGCCGTGGTGTGCTTGGTTATAAAAATAAGAATGTCGCCCGAAGTTTTGATTTTTATATTTCCTGTTGGTCAAAGGAATGGCTAGGTAGACGATTGATTGAAACACACAATTCTTTGGCTCACTCCGTTCGCCTTTCTTTTGCCATCTTATCTTTCTACTACATGTGTATTATCCTCTATCTCTATCCTTATACCTGTGTCACTATCTACATATCTATATAGATAAATAATTAGCTATTTTCTTTATTACTGATCTATCTCTATCTACGCTTACCTATGCCTATCCGTATAGTATTATTGTTATCTATCTATATAGATTTCTACATTAATAGATAGTTATACATGCTTTTTATCTCTATCTGATTGGCTTTTTATATTGATAGTTTTCTACATTTCTATATAGATAGATTGCTTGTATATTTACTCGAACTATATATCTATATGGATTTCTATATTTCTATAAGTATTGGTGTATAAGTGTTTGCCAATATTTGTTTTTATCTCTATCACTTCTTATACGTTTGAGGATTTTATTAAGCCGCGCATCTATATCTCTACGCTTACCGAGACTTGGGTGTACTTGGGTATTCCGAGAGTTTTCGAATATATAAATATATCTTCTTAGAACATTCTTATATTACTTATTCTCGGAAATGTAGGCGCGGTTCACTTGGGTTTTTAGAGATTCTTCTCATGTATCTTTCAAACCGACATAAATGCTATCGTATTTCTTCACGGTTTCGCGTATTTCGCATTTTAGAACTTAAGTGCATATTCTCTTTTAATTGACCACTTATTCTCTTACAGACCTGACCAGCTAAAATCTTTTTAATCTGACCAGATATCACAAATAGATCGAACATACCAAAGTGAAGTTGCTTAAAACGCTCTAAAAAAGCGAAATAGAGTAGAGTTATAAAAACGATTAATTCACACCAAAATCAGCTTTAATTGCCTGAAGGAAAATGCCTAAGTATTAATTTGGAAAAATGCCTTAAAAATCAAATGCCTATAATTGAATTTCTGTGTTTGTTGTTGGCTTGTGGACTTATGTTGTTGATTAGCCTGATTTTTAACAAATTTTGCCTGTTTTTAAGCTATTTGGGGTTACTATAATGGGCATATGTCTTAAATGAGTCTCTAATACATGCTTACTGTATTTATTGTTTTAGTTGCCTTGTTTGTTATAGCACTAATGGTTAAGACGCATAACGAGAGAAATAAGGCGGCAAGATTAAGCCGACTTTCATTGAAAGCATCTGAGGCTTTGGTAAATGCATCTATGCATAAGATGAGACTTGCCTCAATGTCTCCAGAAGAGGCTTTTATTGAAACTCTAACCGATGAAGAACGTGAAATATATTTCAGCCTCACAACTGCACTTGAGAAATTAACTTTTAAGGTTGATATTGCAGGTAACAGAATTAAGAAACAAAGCAATGGCGTTAAACAGATCAACAAACTACTAAATGCTTAAAATTATAAATATGCCTTTTGTATTTTTGGAATTGTCGCTACTAATCAAATTGAACAAATGAGGTGACTTATGTTGATCATGATTGTTGGAATGGTGCTGGTAGCGTTATCTGTCTACCGCGGTGTTGCCCTGAGTAAGTATTTACATAGCCCGTCGGTATCGCACTCAACCAGTAGTCTGTATATGCAGGAGATGGTGGTCACGCGAATTAAACAGGCTTGGTATTGTGTTGTAGGTTTTACAGGATCAACAATGATTGCGATGGGAGTGGGGTTAACTTGGTTCATTTAAAATAAAAGGCTAGCTTATTGCGAGCCTTTCTTTTCTTCATTGTATTGATCGCCTTGTTTTCTATAGGCATCAATTTTCTTTCGAATTTGCTTCATGGCAGCATCATTGAATTTTACTCTTGGATCTTGTTCACCAAATAAATCATCATGAATAGCCATAAAGCGAATACTTGCCACTTTCATTTCGTGACCATCGGGATGTACTTGGTCAGTATCTTCAAAAGTTATAACAAGTAAAGGATCGTACTCGCCTTTAACAACGCGGGCGTGATACATATTTAGATAGTATGGAACAGAATTTCGTACAGAAGCCATGTTTTTGATTCTACCGTAGCGTCTATCGCTATCTTCTATGTATATATCGATGTAACCTTGCTCTCGCCAAAGCTCGATTAGGTTAAAGATGTCTTCTTCGTAATCCTCAATGTCTTCAATAGTGAAGCCTATATGTTGACTGATTACGAAGAATAGGTCGTGCAATTCTGCGTGGGAGATGTATTTTCTTTCGAGTTGTTGATCAGGTTGTGGCATCCCTTTTCGTGCGTTCCTTGGCCGCTTGAAAGGCTCTGCGAAGGTTGCGTCTTGTTTCTTCAGGTGTGCTGCCAGTGATTTTTGTACCACCGAAGCCTTCACCCATGCGAACAAGTTCAACAATTGCAGGGTTTACGTTTTGGTTACTCATCTTGTTCATAACTTTTCTCCATGAGGAGACTGTTGTTAAGAGATGGCTTACAAATATAAATTTGTGCCATTTCGCTTTATAGCTTTAATAAACCGCTTAAATAGTCGGTTGTTTAGTAAATCCAGAAGGCTGCAACCTTATTGATTCACTTATGCATAAACGCATATTGATAATAAATTTCTATCGGTCGACCCAGAAATTTCTAAGTTTGCATCGTTTATTTTATGCTTTTACGCATAATTTGCAATAGCGAATATTTCAAAATGAAACTATCCCTATCTAAATTAGAAATGAAATTTCTATGTAGAAATGTAGATATATAGAAATCTACAGATATTTTAAGCCATTAATTTTTAATGTTTATATGTGAATTTTTCTTTTAAGACTTCAAAACAATCTTGATCAATTTCTTGTTTTTGATGATTAAACTTAAAAACATAATGTTGACCGTTCTTTTCATATTTAGCAAAACCGCAACTTACTTGGATGTGAATAGATTCGTTTGTTTCATCTTTATCCATTTTGTGAGTAACAGAAGCACCTTTTCGCTCATACGCCAGCAAATCAAAGAATTTAGCCATCGGTGTTCTTTCGTTTGGTGTCATTTTGAGTCTTACTAAATAATGGTGCAGGGCAAGATGTGATCTGCATATCAATCCGTTGATCATCCACGCCCTAAACAAACTATCGGCTTGCTTAAGGTTAGATTGACTGGTTGCCAGTTATTCCCCTGCATGGGCAACTCCGCGCGACATTAATAAATGTTTTGACTAATAAAGTCTCATCAGGCACGGTTGAATGGCTGCCTAGAATGGGCTCGAACCAGTGACCAACGGATTAACAGTCCGCTGCTCTACCTACTGAGCTACTACGCAATATAGTTATATAATTATATGGATTTATAACTACTTATCTATATAAAAATATAGAAATCTAAATAGATAAAAAATGAACCATACCGGGTTTGCCGGAGACCTTTTTATTTAAGTTAGGCCACCTGACCTAACGGGTTAATCTTATCATAGTACATTGCTTCAAACTCAAAAGGCGATACATAACCCAGTGCACTGTGTACACGCTTTTTTTTGAACCAATCTACCCAGTTTAGTGTCGCAAGTTGTACATCTGCTAAACCTTGCCAATCTGCTTTTAGATATTCAATCACCTCTGTTTTGTATAAGCCATTCACCGTTTCAGCCAAAGCATTATCGTATGAATCACCATTCGTACCGACTGATGCTCGTAAATTTGCTGCTTCTAAACGATGGGTATAACGAATGGAAAGATATTGCACACCTCTGTCGGAATGATGAATCACATTCTTTGGCATGCCTCGATCATGCAATGCTTGCTCTAATGCATCGAGCACTATATCTGTATTCATTCGTGTAGATACTTTCCAGCCAACAATTGCTCGTGAGAACACATCAATAATAAAGGCGGTATAGACCCAGCCTGAATGAGTTTGAATATACGTAAAGTCACTGACCCACAGTTGGTCAGGATGATCAGCAGTAAAATTACGTTTCACTAAATCATCTGCTCGTTTTTGGTCATCTCGGCTACGGGTGGTTTGTTTGTTCTTACCTCGCCAAACACCTTGTATACCTAGCTTTTTCATTAATCGAGCAACAGTACAGCGTGCAATAACATAACCTTCACGTTTCAGTTGTTGCCAAACTTTACGTACACCATATCGACCTGAACTTTCTTTCCAAATTCGTTTAATTTGTTCAGCATGATGCAAATCATGTAGATCTCGCTTTGCTCGATGTTCTGGGTTTTCAGCAATATCTAGTGTTCGATAATAGGTAGAAGCTGAGATCGGTAAAATCCTACAAATCGCCTCAACACCATATAACGCCTTATTGTTATGGATGAAATCCACCATTATTTGTGTGGGCGGTCGAGCTCCGCCTGGGCGAAAAAAGCGGCTGCTTTACGCAGAATTTCATTGGCACGCTTTAATTCTTTGATTTCACGTTCCATTTGCTTCATTTTTTCTTGATCAGAGATCTGTTGTACTTTGATAGGATTTTGCTCATCTAAATGCTTTTGATGCCAAGCACGAAGTGTTTCAGGAGTACAACCAATCTTAGGCGCAATAGCTGTGATCGCAGCCCAATTAGATGGATAGTCTTTTTCAGATTCAATCAATAATTGAACCGCTCTTTCTCTGATTTCAGGGGTATATTTTAATTTGGTCATCGGAACATTCTCTCAGAATACTGAGTCTCCGACAAACCCGGTACGGTTCATGATGTAGATTCTGATACATCTACTTCTAAGTACTTGCACCTTACTAAAACTCGCAATCCCACATACATCAGTCGCCGATGTTGTTTAGTTTTAGATTTTTTACCAATGATCATTTTTTCCCAAAAATGTTTAGCCTGCCAATTTTTAATTTCATAATTTGTAAAGATGTCCATAAACTCATTGTAAAAAGGTAGATGTACGGAATTTTTCATAATGGACTGCCCAGCAAATAAAAGAGGATTATAGTCCGTGGATTTATAGTCCTCAATTACTGATATTACTGTTTTTTATACTTTCCAGTAAAAATGACAGCGTTAGCAGTAAAGATTGGGAAAATTATTCGTCAGAAAAGAACCGAATCAAGCATTACTCAAGAATCATTAGCTTTAAAATGTGAAATAGATCGTAGCTATTTAGGGCGTATCGAACGTGGAGAAGTCAATCTGACAGTAGATAAGCTGTATCAAATCGCACAGGTTTTACAAATTAGCCCCAAAGACTTATTACCAGATTAAAATAGTTTTTTGAACGACACATTTAGTCGCAGAACCTATTATTTTTCTGATTGGCTTAGTTTTAGAATTTTTGTTTTGCCAAGTACTTCCTGTACTTTAAAATCATCATGCAAAACTTTATACAGAGCCTAAACAATAGAAATTCAGCCATGAATGGCACAACTAGCTTACTAGTTCTACCACTCATACTTTGACTTACAATTAAGCAGTTTGTGGCGTTTTGGACTTTTCGATAAAACGCCCAAACATCAACCCAATCTCAAAAAGTAGCCACATCGGAATCGCCAACATTACCATACTAAGAGCGTCTGGTGGCGTAATAAACATCGAAACAAAGAAACAGCCAACAATCACATAACGTCGATTTCGAGTCAGTGTTTCCACGGAAACTAAGTTCACCAAAATCAATAATAATGTCGCTACAGGCACTTCAAAAGTTACCCCAAAGACCAAAAATAATTTCAAGCAAAAACTCAGATAGCTATTAATATCAGTCATTGGTGCAACTGCCTCGGGTGCTGCATGTAAGAAAAATGCCAACACTGCAGGTAAAGTTATAAAGTACGCAAACGAGATACCAACATAAAATAATACAATACTTGATACGAGCAATGGTACTGCAATACGTTTTTCTTGCTTATACAAAGCTGGCGTGATGAAAAGCCAAATCTGGTACAGAATGTATGGCATCACCACGATTACTGCGATAAAAAAGCTGAGCTTAAATGGTGCCATAAATGTCGTGGTAATATCCGTGGCAATCATGGTCGCATCTGCAGGAAGCTGTAAACGCAAAGGCTTTGAAAGCACTTCATACAAGTCATTGGCAAATGGAATCATGCTAAAGAATGCGGCAAAAACCGCAATCAATATCCGCATCAAGTATTTACGCAGTTCAATCACATGCGACATCAATGGCATAGACTGCAACGGCTGATCACTTTGTTGAGTTTGTGAAGAAGCCATCATCTACTCTCCTATACTTTGTGCAGGTTGTTGAGCAGCTGGATTACTTTGCCCTTGTTGCGCTTTTGTACTCGCAATATCTTCAGCACTCTTTCTCATTTCAACCAACTGCTGTTGCATATCTCGTTCTACTGCACGGATTTGATCAAGTTCACGCTGAACTTGTTCTTTCATCTCGAGCAGATTGAGCTCCTTCTCAATATCGTGCTGCACGCTATGCATTAAGCGTCGAGCTTTTCCATACCATCGCCCTACTGTACGCATTGCTTGTGGTAACTTGTCAGGACCAAGCACCACAATAGCGACAATACCAAACAGTAAGATTTCACTAAATCCCATATCTAACATTGGTTAAACCACCTTTATGCCAAATGATGAAAATTACTTTTGCGTATGTGACGCATCTCGAACGGTATGACTAGACACATCAATCACCGAAGTATCTTCGGCAAGTAGTTTTTGATCTTGATCTTCATTTTTTACTGAATCTTTAAAATCCTTAACCGCACCACCTAGGTCACGACCCAGCCCTTTGAGCTTCGATGTACCAAAAAGCAAAACAACAATAATCAAGAACAATAAAATATGCCAAATTGATAGACCTGCCATTTCACAACCCTCACCTAAACAAAAAAATAACTTAAAATAAATACTACACCAAAGAACTTAAAAATAAATAAAAAATTAAAAATAAATTATTGTGTCGTCAAATTTTAATCAACCATTATCAGGAAAATTAATTCACACTTTTATTTTACAAGTCTTTATCTAAAACATATAGTAACTGATGCTTATTGAGCTTAACTACAGCTTTAGCTGTATACAATCGAGGATCAACGCATGAACAATACAATACTTACCACCTTATTATTTGCTTTATTATCATTAAGTTGTGCAAAGGCAAGCGATAGTGGCATATCACACAACACAAAGTACACGACTACTAAAAGCAGTATTATAGACAGCCAAAACCCTCCGAAAAACAATCAATCAGAAGGATATTCAAAAGCATATGAAAGGTGCATATCAGACCACAAACAAGGATTCAACCTTGCAGTAGATTGTACGCAAAAAGAATTGGAAGATATTAATAATAAAATAAATAAAATAAATAAAATATTAGATAATAAAAAACCTCACATAAATAAAAAAAGCATTCAATCTAAATATGAAAATTATGAAAGAATGATGTGCAATGATTTAATGAATACATCAAAATTGACTAAATCCAGCTCAATCACACGATCGCAGTGCAAACTTTCACTTCGTCAAAACTATTTAGATAATTTACAAAATATACTTTCACCACAGCGACTAGAATAACCACCAGAACAATAACTGAAACGGTGTTACCCCACTGTGGTTGAGATCAAAAACTGAGCTCAACCACGCATCTTATAAATTCCCAAAACGAATCAAGCAAATTTATGCAACAGCCGCTTCACAGTTTTCAGACTTCATTGCAGTGACTGTTTCTTGCGTCTTCAAGGTGTCAGTCACATCAACAGGCAAACTCCAAACCCGAACATTGGCTGAATTAATCTCATCAGTAATTGATGGCATCCCTGAATAACGTTCTGGATAAGTAAAATCTGTGCTGTTATCAACTGAAATCATCGTTGTAGATTGTCTTGAGCCATCAGCGGTCGTTCCAAGTGCAGGTAATGACAGAAGGTATGGTGCCCCTATTCGCTTATCATAAAAAATTTGCGAAACATTACTAAAATACTCATATTTGACTTGATATGGGTTTTGATTACTACCTTGAATACCATCATTATGAATGGCGTACTGTACCGTTGAAGCATCTTGATAGTTTTTTGCAACTAGACCAATACCAGCAGAGATTACAAAATCCAATTTAAACTCGGTATTTTTTAGCTGTGCCATGCGATACTTATCTGTAGTCGTACTGGCAACTGCGTAGTCCAAACAAATATTTATCCCAAATGGCAAGCCTTCAATTAGTTCATTATTAAATGTGGTGTCCAATAATTGACGACCATAATCATCAAAGGCTTGAACTTTATCAGACGAAACTCGCTGGATTTTTACCACCAGCTTTTCCTCTCCATTTAAAGTACAAACATGTGCATAGTTCTCCAGATCAGGATTACTGGCATTATTACCAAGTTCATCCCCTCGATCACATCTTCTATCACCAATGAAGTCAATCCAAGACACAGTGCGTTTTGGCCAAACCATATATGCAGGGCGCTGATGCTCATCATTTAAAGACAGATTATGCACACATACCAAATGGTTCGTTGCTTCTAATATTGGATTTTTATCGGTGCTGGCATCACTACCATCTTTGTTAAAAATATTTACTGATGGCTTTAACACTGCGATAGTTCCTGGGAGAAGTACCAGTTTTCCATAATCACATTCAGGAAACTTAGCAATCAAACTACGGACTTTCTGTGTGACGAGTTCTAAAAATAAATCTGCAACTACCAAGACTTCATCCGTATTCAAAAAATCAGTCCAAGGCACATTCCAATAAAATTCTGGAGCAGTAAAAAAGGTGACATCATAGTCTTGTGGTGGGCGCTCAGCAAAAGCAGTCAACATCCCTCGGTACAACAATACAAAACGATGATCGACCGAGCGCTTGACATAATCTACGATACTTTCCCAAGCCGTTTCAGTACCATCTTTATTGGTCACCAAAACTGAACCTGCTGTACCTTTACTTACTTTGCGACGTGCACGTAATTGCGCAAAAGAATTATATTCAAAGTTATAGATCCCCACATTCATTTTCACCGCATCTGGACTAATGATCGGCTCAGTACCTTGTTCGGGCTCAGTCTTTTCGCCTTGATCTGGAATTTGCGGTGTTGTATCTGGGTCAAACGGTGCAATCGGTATCACCACATCCGACTCAACCTCACCACCACCTCCGCCGCCACCACAGCCCGTAAGCATGGATACCGCAGGCAAGGTCATTCCCCCAATCAAAATAGAGCGTCGAGTCAAGGGAGTATTTAAAATTGATTTTTGTAGGTTCACTTGTGGCTGTGCCATCATCATTTCCTCTAGGTTGGATTAAAACCGCCTAGATAAATACAATATCTATACCAATTTTATAAAATATGTAGAAATTATGAAGAACTTTGATTTTTTGAGCAAATAATCGCCGAAAATGATATTTATTGGTTTTTCTCTAATTTTGATAATACTCATGCTTTATGTACTTAAAATTTATTTTAATTCTGTTTTTATAACGCCCCCATATGATGCAACTAAGTTCATAGATGAACTAAAATATCACTACCCGAGCAACATTAATGCCACAATAGAATTCGAACCGATTCTCCCGCAATGGCTATTGTCGTTACTTCCATTTCAATGCGGTAATCCTCCTGTTTTTTCAGCACACATCAAAAATTCAAGAGTGCAAAAAGTTGGAACAACTTTATCCAATTGAAGTAATCCACCAGAAGATATAGCTTTTTTAGGAATAACTTCGCAATCTGAATATTCTACAAAATCTGCTGGTGTTAGAGATGCACCACCTTTGTAATTTAATACAAAATTACCAATAGTATTTTTGTTCCAATCCCCATCAAACTCTTTAAACCTTAATTTTGGCGCAGCCATTACTTCACCTCCGCAAACGGTGAAGCAATACCTAGCTCTTTGCAGAAATCTGCAATAATGGCATCAGTATTTTGGCTGTCTTGTTCCAAAGCTTGAAGCTGTTTTGCAATCGCATCTAAATCAATCTCGGCTTCCGCTTCAAAGGTATCCACATAACGCGGAATATTCAGGTTGTAATCGTTATCTTTCACTTCTTGCAAGGTCGCGACATGCGCATATTTTTCAATATTTTCACGCTTTTCAAATGCCGCAACAATCTTATCCAAATGCTCAGGCAATAACTTGTTTTGGTTCTTCTGCTTTTCAAAATCATTGCTGGCATCAATAAACAGAATGTTGCTGCTATTCTCACGGTTTTTCTTCAACACCAAAATACAGGTCGGAATCGAGGTGCCATAGAAAATATTGGCGGGTAGACCAATAATCGTATCCACCACATTCAACTGCTCAATCAAGTACTGACGAATCACGCCCTCACTTGAACCACGGAACAATACGCCATGCGGTAACACCACCGCCATGGTGCCATTGTCATCCAGTTGATACAGCATGTGCTGTACAAAAGCCATATCGGCTTTAGAACTTGGCGCCAATTTGCCATAAGCAGCAAAGCGTTCATCTTGTAAAAATAACGGATCGGCTGACCATTTTGCAGAAAATGGCGGATTCGCCACCACCGCATCAAACTTTTTATCTAAATGCTGCGGACGGGTTAAAGTATTTTCCTGCTTGATGTCGAACTTTGCAAAATGCACATCATGCAAAATCATGTTCATGCGCGCCAAGTTGTAGGTGGTACGGTTCATTTCCTGACCGTAAATCATATCGACATCTTTAACTTCACGTTTTACCCGTAGCAACAACGAACCTGAACCGCAGGTCGGGTCATAGACTGAACGTAAACGGTCTTTGCCTTGCGTGACAATCTTCGCCAGTAGAGTCGATACCGTTTGCGGGGTATAGAATTCCCCCGCTTTTTTGCCCGCGCCTGAGGCAAACTCACCAATCAGGTATTCGTAAGCATCCCCCAGTACATCGGCTTCGGTATTGGAAATATCAAAATCAATGTCATCTAAATGACTCAGGACTTTCGCCACCAGTGCATTACGGTCACTGGCATTATTGCCAAGCTTGGTCGAGTTTAGATCTAAATCTTCAAACAGGTTGGCAAAGTCATCGGCAGAGTCGGTGCCTAACGTGCTTTGTTCAATTGATTTTAAGGTTGCAGTTAAATCATCCAAAATGAATTCGCCCTGACGACCACGCTCGGCTAAGGTATGGAATAGCTGTTTTGGAGTGAGCGCATAACCCACTTCGGCAATGGCATTCTTTTTAATTTCTTCGATGTATGGCACATGCTCAGGATTATTTTCATCTAACTCTAAAAAACTGAGGTCTTCGCCATCGAGCAATTCGTTGGCAAAGTTCACCGATTTTTCTGATAAATATTTAAAGAAAATAAAACCCAGAATGTAATCACGGAATTCATCGGCGCCCATGGTGCCGCGCAAAGTATTGGCAATATTCCAAAGTTGTTTTTGTAATTGTTGCAGTTGTACTTGGGTCATTGTTATGCATGTCCGATGAAATGAATAAAACATGACTAGTTTACCGAAAATTAAAGTTTTTTCAGCAAAATTGGAAATAGAAAGACAAAATTTGTCGCACTAAATGCATATCAATAATATTGATATACAAGGTTTTATTTGGATTTTAAAAGATTAACAGGTTCAAGTATCATAATTTAAATTAAGGCCCATATCAAAATTACAGATGCTTAGAAAAATATTTATAAGCAAAATAAATAAAAAGGCGGTTTGTTAAAGTTGGTCATATTCAGCATCAATATACGCATTAATTAATGTCCAATGGCTTTGTTGCACAAAGATTTAAAAGATAACACTCTGCTCATTTGAACAGAATTCAAGTGACAACTTGGGTATGAGGACGACCTAATTCGTTTTAGGAGTAGGTTTATTCATTTTGAAATTATAGGACTGAATAAACCTTATAGGCTAGGTTTGTGCAACAAAGCCAGTGTTGAGTGAATAGTAAATGTAATTATCTGGAAATATATAGTAAGCGCTAACTAATAATATGGATTCTATCTACTGTTTTATATTTTTAAAAGAGCATAACAATATTTATAAGTAAGCGCTTATATATAAGCAGTGCTATTTTGCGTTGTAAAGCGCTAGATTTAATTTTATTTTCAGCGTGAGTGTTTCTTTATAAAAATTTTTTTAACGTAATTAGCGCGCAAATTAGAAGCAGGAAAATAGTGTTTTTGACATAGGCAAAAATAAAGGGAGTTTGACACTCCCTTTTTACCGCTTTTTTCTATTACTTTTCACTTGGAAAGAGATCAGCTTTCATCTTGGCTAAAATTAGCGACTGCTCATTTGGAATTAGCTTATTTCCTTCTTTTGTTGCAATTTTCAATAGGGGGAACATTTGGAGCATCTGTCCCGCCTGCGCTCGCGCTGTACCTTCTGAGTAATGTGCATTCAACAGGTTGTTATATAGATTGCCACCTTTACCAGTTGTAATATAACCATCTGTAATAATCGTCTCAAATGCGATTCTCATGACCTTATTTAAGTTTCCACCGTTCTTGAAATAGGTGAACAAGATAATGACCTTCTCAGCTACTTTCTTTTGAACTGTCTCAACATTACCTCGTGTACCAATTACCGTCGGTTGGTTGTTCAGGATACGTAACAGGTTTTCTTGTTTTTCTTTAAGCTTGTCATTTGGTAAATCAATATCACTCGCTTCAAGAAGAATCATGTCTGCACTACCGCCTAGACGGTCTAAGAGAACTTCTGACTTCTTGGAGTTGTAGTGTGTCACACGTTGCTGTGTAGATTTAGGTTTCTCTTTTGCAGCTTTATTTTCTGTTGTCACTTTCTGAGGTGCGCTATTTTGCTTTTCTGGAACAATTGGCTGTTTTGTTTCTTCTGCTTCAAGATTTAAATCAAGTTCTTCCTCGTTAATCAGATCGTCAAACGCGCCATTATTTAAGTTGTCCAATAACTCAACATCATGCAACTCTTCATCGACTAGCTTTTCATCTTGAACAGCAGCAGATTCGGCTGTTGGCTCTAAAGCCATGTCGAGTTCTGATTCATCAATATCAAGTTGATCAAAAAGATTAGATATAAGTAATTCATCATCTTTTACTTGATTAGTAGCTTTTGCGTTCATACTTACATACCTTTATTAGTTGAAGTTATTGCAGTTTTCTTGCTGCTGTATGTAGTTTATTGAGCGCCGTGTGGATAAGAAGCGAAATGATGGCGATGTTGTAGGTAAAGTAAAATAATAAGATTCAGTGTGTTACCACACTGAATCAAAGTTGGTTTTCGGTTTGAAGGTGATGGAAGGTAGTTGTTCTTCTTCTAGGTTCTCAACCGTAATTCGCTCATGAATACATTTTGAAATATTGTCCTCACTATAGGTAAAGTTACCTTCTTCATCGTAATAACATTTGGAGTATTTCAAGAGGATATCTTCATATTCCGCATCGGCTGATGACCGCCGGTTGTACGTCTTGGATAAAGGTTCTTCATACCATCGGTCATCATTCCGTTTATTCAAGATCGCAATTTTAAAGATAGGATATTGTGACTTGTAGTGGCTGGAGACTATCTTATCGCTGATTTCACCGAGCCATATTAATTGCACACATAGATTTTCATTTTGAAATTCGCGCACCGAAAACATGTTTAGCGGCAAAGTGTCTGGTTCGTTTTCGGCATGCTTTCTAAAAACTTCCTCAAAATGGGCACGTAACTTTTCATATTCTTCCTTAGAAATCTCTTTGCTAAACATGTCAAAGTAACGCGCCATTATTTTTCTCCTTCATTTACGGTATCGTCGTGTTTACTCATAGGTAAGTTTTCTCATAACTTCGCCAACTGTCTGTTGGGCGTAATACAAATCAAGCTCAAACCCATATTTGATCAATTCATCTAAATCGATATATCCAAGCTCCGGATAACCGCCATTAAGTCTGATTACTCCATATGCTTGAGTATGAGGTGGACCAGCAACGTCTAATTCAACGATGTAAACGTCGCTATCTCCCTTGAAGTAATGCATTTGGCATATTGCGTTGTCGCCTTGGCCGTCTGTTTGATAGGTAACAGGGCATTTGGCTACGATGTCATCGACTTTGATAATCAAGTCTTTGTAATGCTCACTCTCAACACCTTTGGTTCCTGATAGAAGGCAGGCGATTTGAGGGTCTGACATAACTTTGCGCAGATTGCCAATACGGCTAAAAATACTTTCAGCAATAATCATAACGTAATACCCATTAATTATAAATAAGTGCTTACTTATTATTGCAATCAAAATTAGGCATTCAATGCTTGCTGATTGGGTTTGATTTTATTAATAAGCGCTTGGAACTCTTTACGGTGTCGGTCTTTGACGTCGGTCCACTTCACGTCCGAAAGGCTAACGATCGGTTTAAATTCGCCATGCCATTGTTCAGCCCGGCTTAAGTAAATCAGTTATTACCGAAGAGATATCAAAGTTATTAGCATGTACTGAATCGTACATAAAGAAAACAACAAGAGCTGACCTAAAAGTTTGGTGTTCGACATGAGCCTTGTTTTAATCTAATAATTGAAATGAACCAAATGCTTTATCGATTTGAACCATAGATTTAAAATGGAATCGGTTTTTTATGACTTATTTGGTTGTATTTTGATCTAGTTTTTCTATATTTTATGACTAAAATTATGACTAAAAGAAAATATAAAATAAGTCTTTAAAAATAAAGACTTATTAATCTAGTCATAATCTTGGTCACATCTTTCACCAAGGTTAAGTTTCATCCTAACCCTAAAAACAGAGAGAAACGTCGCGCGCTCTCCTATTCATAAAAAATCCATTTTATATCAGTATGTTGTGAGCACTTACACCCGAGACTGGATCGTTTTGCCTTTCATGGGAGAATGATTAAGGGCGCTAAAGTATCATCCTAATTTTCGCCCAGGCTCGAAAAATACGGTAAATGGTGAAAATAAAAATTCATCCTTTTCCGATGTTGCCCGTTCCAACACGTAAGCAGTCAGTCAGAAAAAACACATAGATCCAATCCCTAGCGAGCATTGAGCTCTCTCATCCGTGCCAACTGCTCCAACCCTTGGACGCCCTAAATGCTTACCCAAAAAAATCAACATCTTCTTTTAAAAACACAATCAAAAATGACTCCCTTATATCCATTTAACCTAAACAGCCTTCCCCCCACTGCACTAGCTAGGGCTCGTAGTTCGGCGCAAGGCTGAAGTCGCTTGACTGCTTCGCTGTGCAGATCCATGACCCACTTTCCATCAAACTCCCGGTTGTAGTTCCACAAGCATCTCGCGAGTCTTGCCGGCCCGCTCCACTAACAAGACCACAACATCTCCAACGTTCTTGTCGTCTAGCCGGGCCTGTAATGTGGTGACGTCGTCGACGGCGATACCGTCGATGCTGATAACGCGATCGCCGGGCACGATGCCGCCTGCGGTGACCTCGACGCCGACGAGCCCGGCCCTGTGCGCCACCGAGCCCGGCGTCACGCGCAATACGAATACGCCCTTACTACCGGTCAGCGCCTGCAGACGCGCGTTGAGCTGCTCATCCACCTCGATGCCCAGCGCCGGACGGATGTACTTGCCGGTCTTTATGAGTTGCGGCACCACGCGCATGACGGTATCCACCGGCACAGCGAAACCGATGCCAGCGGACGCGCCCGAAGGGCTGTAGATGGCGGTGTTGATGCCGATCAGCCGCCCAGCCGAATCGAGCAGCGGGCCGCCGGAGTTGCCGGGGTTGATAGCGGCGTCGGTCTGGATCAGGTGATCGATGGCAGGCCCGCCCCCTTCGCCGTCGAGGGTGCGGTCGAGCGCCGAGACGATGCCGGTGGTGAGCGTCCAGTCCAATCCGAAGGGATTGCCGATAGCGAACACTTTCTGCCCGACCTTGAGGTCGGCACTGGTGCCCACCGGCACAGCTGGCGGGCGCTTGAAGCCGACGCCGATCTTGAGCACGGCGATGTCGTGCTCGGGGCTGGCGCCCACCAGCGCAGCCTGATAATCGCGACCGTCGGCCAGTTTGACCGTGGCAGACGATGCCCCCTGGATGACGTGGAAGTTGGTCACCACGTGGCCGGCATCGTCCCAGATGAAGCCGGAGCCGGTGCCGCGCGGCACGGAAAAGACATTGCGCGACCAGACGTCACGCACCAGTTGCGCCGTGGTGATGTAAACCACCGACCCGCGCGATTTCTCGAACAGTTGGATGGTGGTCTGCTCGTCTGCCGCCAGATCACCACGCGGTGTCACCGTGCGCTCGGCCGCTTCGCGCGGACTGAACCAGGCTTCGATGGCAGGCAAGAACTGCCACAGCAGCATGAGTGCGGCGATGCAGCCAGTGATGACGAGCCAGCGCCGGATGAATCGGTCCGGCGCCGGGCGGCTGTTGAGATCGGGGTAGGTCATGCCATTCTCCTTGTTGAAATCAGCGCCAGACACCGCTGGCGCGCCAACGCGGTGGGCGTGGCGCCAAGGGGATGTCCGGCAGAAATGGGCTGGAATGAAGCGGTTGCGGTGCCATCGAATCAGCCAATTCCCGCAAGCGTTGGATGCGCTCTGTCGTCGCCGGATGCGTGCGCAACCAGGAGGGTTCCGGGTTGCCCCATCCGGGCAGCAGCCAGGCGCGACTCTCCCGCTCGATCTTGGCGAGCGCCAAAGCCAATCCCTGTGGGTCGCCGGTCAATTCGGCGGTGAGCCGGTCGGCGTCGAATTCGCGCACCCGCGACAAACCCAGTTGCGCCAGCAGCGCGAGCTGCGGCGAAACGGCCAGCAACAGCAGCGCCGGCCACTGGATAGCGACTGTGCCCCACAGTAAGGCCGGCAGGCTGAAGAGGAGCATGATTTGCCCCAACAAGGCCAGAAGATGGGTGAGCCGGCTGATGGAATCGGCCAGCCCCATGACACGCAAATCCTCGTTCGCAATATGCGCGATTTCGTGGCCGAGCACGCCGGTCAACTCGCGGAGCGTGAGGCTACGCAGCAGACCGTCGGTCAGCGCGATGGCCGCGTGATGCTTCGTACCGGTGGCGAAGGCGTTGACGACCCCGCTGGGCACGTAGTGCGGTACCGGCACGGCAGGCAACCCGGCCCGCGCCGCCAGTTCGCGCAACACAGCCCAAAGATCGGGCGCTTCATTCGGGTGCAGAGGGCGTGCGCCATACAGCCGCAGGGTCAGCCCGGAAGCCGCCGCCGGTTCGAGCAGCAGGGTGAACCCCGCGGCCGCCAGCGCCAGCCACAGAGCGCTGTCACCC
>NZ_AMJN01000003.1:0-139304 GCF_000302435.1 Acinetobacter sp. TG2027
ACAGCGACAGATGCAGCAGGTAATGAATCAGTACCGGCAACGGAAGTTGTAGATACTGTACCTCCAGTAATTGCTATTGATGAATTGGATGATGTTGATCCGATCACAGGTACGGCAGAACCAGGTTCAACAGTAACTGTAACCTTCCCAGATGGTAGTACCATTACTACTACTACAGAAGGTGATGGTACTTGGTCTGTAGCTAATCCTGGCACATTAGTAACTGGCGATGTTGTAACAGCAACAGCGACAGATGCAGCAGGTAATACTTCATTACCAGTCACATCTATAGTTCCAGTTTTCATTGATGCTATTGATGATATTGCTACGGTATTAAGTGAGGTTAATCCTGTAGTAACTCATCCTGATATTCCGGGTGGTGCGTTAGTAACCTTCCCATCATTATCATTGATTGGGCCAATTATTGACTTGAAAGGTCAAACACCAATTACAGTGACTGTACCTGAAGGTGGAATTGCATCGTTTGATGTATCTTTTGGTGGAGTTCTAATAGGTGGTGGTATTGGTTCTTATGACCTTAATATTCTTCGTTATAACGAGAATACTGGTGGGTATGAACTGTACAGCAAAATAGACAACGCTGGTATTATGGTTGGATTCATTGGTGGAGTTATGGGTGGAGGAGCATCCATCAGTAATCTACCTGAAGGACAATATGCACTTGTATTAACTCCAGGTGAGGGCGTACAAGTTACAGGAATTGGTATTGCTTCAATTTCTGTTACCAACGAGGTGTTGAGTGATTATGGTGATGTCGTTGCGAAAGG
Organism: Acinetobacter sp. TG2027; assembly: GCF_000302435.1. Lineage (NCBI taxonomy): Bacteria > Pseudomonadati > Pseudomonadota > Gammaproteobacteria > Moraxellales > Moraxellaceae > Acinetobacter > Acinetobacter sp. TG2027. Next base: position 789 of record NZ_AMJN01000003.1, read on the forward strand.
TAATGTGATTACAGCAAATAATCCTGAAAATCCAACGGACGTTGCTGATGTGATTCATGCTGGTGAAACAGCAACGGTTATCAGTGTTGCTAATGAAGATGGTGTGACAACTGCTCTACCACAAGACAGTGAAGCATTTACTCGTATTCAAGGTGAATATGGTGAGTTGTTTATTGATAAGAATGGTAATTATGAATACATCCGTGATTTCACCATTCCAAATAGTCTAGGTAAAGTAGATAGTTTCACTTACACCATTCAGGATAGTGACGGGCATCAAGATACAGCGACTTTAAATGTTCGCATTGATACAAATGATCTTGATATCACATGGCCAGAAGATCCAACTCAAGATGGTGTAGTAGAGTTGACGGCAACTGATAATACAGCAGCAGCTGCGATTACGTTAGTTCCATCAACTAATACAACTGTTGATACGGGTAGTATGGCTGCAAGTAGTACGAAACCGTTATTTGGTGCTGCTACTTCAGTTGCTGGTAGTGATACGAGCGATGTGATTAATGTCGCTGCAAATACTGCCGCATCGCTTAATTTCTCTGTAACTACACAAGGTGGTATCCTCGATAGCTCTGCTAATGGTGATACTTTCAGTTATCAAGTGCAAAAACTTGTGAATGGTGTTTGGACAACTCAACCTGGAGCATCAGCTTCTGTTGTACATTCATCACCAATCTTAGGTGATGCTGGCGGTACTGTGTTGATCAGTGGCTCTTATCAGGTTTCTGCATCAGACACTGCTAGTCAATGGCGTGTCGTGTTTGGTAGCACAGAATCTAATATTCCTCTGATTGCTGGAACGAATACAACTACTGTCAACACTACTGTAAATGCTACTTTCACACATTATGACCAATTCGTTGGTAATGGCGCGACGGTAACTGCTACGGGTAACTTGTTAACAGATGATTCTGGTAATGGTGTAGATGTAACGGGTGGAGCAAGTACAAAAGTATTTGTAGAAACTTCGCCTGGTACATATGTACAAGCGAATGGTCAAACAATCACGGTTGAGGATGGTACATTCGTTGTTTCGGCAAATGGAACATATACGTTCACAGCAAATAGTTCTGCTACTTCTGGTGATGTCGCTACATTGAACTATAAACTGGTTGCTGCAACAGGTGATGAAAGTACACCTGCAACTTTGACCGTGAATATTGGTAGTGAGACCATCAGTACCGCTAGCCACGACATTATTACTACTGGAGCTGGTGCAGATACAGTTGTCTATAACTTACTGAACGCTGCTGATGCAACAGGTGGCAATGGTAAGGATGAATGGACTGACTTTAATTTGGCACAAGGTGATAAAGTTGATATTAGTTCATTGTTAAATGGTGCTAATGCAAGCAATATCTCTAATTATGTGTCTGTTACTTCTGACGGTGCGGGTAATACTTTGATTAGTATTGATCGAGATGGTACTGGAAATACATATAACTCAACTGATCTCATTGTATTGAAAAATACAGATACAACACTGGATGAGTTATTGAATAATAATCAGTTGTTGTTTTAATTGATTGTTGTTGATAGAAAACTGTAAATAGAAGAGAAGGCATAAGTGCCTTCTCTTTTTTTATTTAAAAATAGTTTTTAAAAGCATTAGTCGCAGTAAATGGCTTATTTAATATTTTTGAAAGTAAAATTAACTAGATTTTTTTATTTTTAATAACTTTTTTTAAGAGACTTTGAAATTTATTTTTCTCTATATTGCTTTCGTTGGTTTTTTCTAGAGTTATCAATAAAGTATTTAAAACTTTTTGGTTGAAATGAGCTGAATTTTGATCAATTTCTTTCCAATGATATAAATTCCAATTATTTAAAATAGAAATTTGTTGATCTTGTCTTCCAAGATTTTCGAGAAACTTTTTCATAAAGACGGTTCCTTTTAAATATTGATCTTGAAAAACAGGTTGTCCATCAGTGTATCTCTGTTTTATGAGAGAAGAGGGTAAAAATAGTTTTCCATCAGATGTATCTACAAGTGTAGTAAGACGGTTCCATAATTGAGATGTCCTATAAGTTCTTTGCAAGATGTATTTGTCAAAATCTTCTTCATTTTTCGGCAAATTTCTTTGTCCATATGTACCAAACTTATCTTTTCTGATAATCCCTTCTGACCAAGCTGCCAAGCTTTCTGTCAGCCAAGGTTGCTTAAACATCGTATAACCATAGGTATAAAGATGAAATAATTCATGTGCTATTAATGAAGAGTCAGTAGTTAGATTTGGAATATTATTGCTAATAAGAATAATTAGAGCACAAGCATTTTTTTTTAATGGATTATTGGAATGTCGATGGGGCTCATCATAAGCTAGTCCGAGCCCATCAAGCTTCTGTATTTGTATATCAATATATTGGACGTTATTTTTATAGCGTGGACTATTCAAAGGATCTTGGTAGCCTAAAACGGACCAAGCTTTCCGTATGGTATTTGCTTGAATAGCAATATTTTCTACATAGTCAGGAATATGATTTAGATTTTTATCCAATTGAAGTTTTAAAGCATTATCACCAGATGTAGTATAAAAAATACGCAGATTATTCATGCCATAATAGACTTGATCAAGTTGTTTAACAACAGGAGGGCTACTTGAATAACAATCAGTTTTTGCATGAATATAAGTAGATACACAAAATGTAGAGAATAATAAAACCAAAGTTTTTTTATGCATAAAAAACATTACTGAATAGCCTGGAAAAGCTCTTGCCATTTTAGGGCAAATTGTTTTTGATCTGTGAGTCGACTACATGCATATGCATTTTCACTAAGTTTAAGCCGTTTGTGTTCATCTTTTAATAAAGAAACTACTTTCTGTGCAAATAATTCTTCATCTTGAAAAGTAACTAAATAGCCATTTTCATCATGATTAATCATGTCTGATGGTCCGTAATCGATGTCATAACTCACGACAGGGCAGCCATGGCATAGGGCTTCTAAAACTGCCATACCGAAACCTTCAGATCGGCTAGAAAAAAGGAATAAGCTTGCCTTATTATATAAAGCATCAGTATTCTCATTATAGCCCATCAATTTAATATGGTTATTTAACTGATGTTCATCAATTTGACTTTGTAAGAAGTTATGCTCACTTCCAAAACCATAAATGTTTAAATAAGCATTGGTGATTACTTCTACAACTTTTTTAAAAATTCTAATTAAGCTATCTAAATTTTTCGCTTTATCATATCTAGCAATAGTTAAGCAAAACATTGGGTCTCTGTTTGAAAAATTGACATGGTCAATAGATTTTTCATATATATGTGGAATAACAAATAATTTCTCTTCCATTCCAAAGCGCTGTTGAATATGTTGTTTTTGGCGTTCAGTTAAGATTACTAGTGCATCTAATTCATTACTATATTTAAAATAGCTACGATAATGACGATTAATTGTAGAATTTTGAATATCATGACCATTTAGATGGGTAGCATGAATTGTCCCAATAAATCGCATGTTTTCTTGTTTTATCTCTCTAAGTGGTTCATAGAAATGAATTGCACGGTCGATAAGAATATACATCAGATCATTTTTATAAAGTTGAGAGATTTTTAAGAACCAATACTGAATGAGCTGAGATTCAGTATCAAAAACCTCATTAATAACACCTTGTTTATTAAATAAAAAAATATTTGAAACAATGTTTTTATTCTTTTCGTTGAGTTGGTAATTTTTTATAATAACTGGATAACCTTCTGTATGATAATAAGTTTCAGTTATTATCATTTGATTTTCTGGGTTGATGACTTGAATACAACTAAGATAACCATAAGAGTCATAAATAATTCGTCCTGTTTTTACACCTTTTTTGAAAGTATTCACATAACTTAAAGTAGGAGAGTCATTTTGCCGTATTTCGTACAAATAGTTTTTATTATTTTTATCATGAAAACGTTGATTGTAGGTGAAAGGAATTATAGTTTTTAAAATGTTACTGTTAAACATTTCTACCATAGGGCTATGAATTTTTTTATTAGCTAGTTTTAGATGAGTTCCTTGAAAATCACCATATAAATTGAGATATCCAATAGAAGGAGGAGCTAAGTTTGTAGATATAAGGCTCCAATAATTTTCTGCAAGTGAGCGATCATATTCAGTAGTAATAATTGTGGGGCTAATACCTAATTGTTCATTTAGTATTTTTGCGCGCTTTAAAAGAGCAAAAACCAATCCATTTTTCTTTTGGTCAATTTTTGGAAATAGAAAAAAATATTGAGATTTCATAATAAATAACCATTTTATAAGTTATACAACATAAAAGATTTGTTTGCTTAAGATGCTTTCAGTAAATCATTTTTTGTAAAAATTGGTGGGTGGTATTCATTTAATCTTTCTATATAAATTCTTTTTTCTAAATTTTTTATGAAATCAGATGGATCTGTAAAATTTAGACCTTTTAAATCATTTTTATGAAATTTCCACCATTTTAAATTCGTTAATTCATTAATAATTTTATCTTCGAATCTTTTACGAATTAATTTAGCAGGATTACCACCGACAATAGTATATGGTTCTACATTCTTTGTAATAACACTATTAGAAGCAATTATTGCTCCATCACCAATTTTAATATTATTTTTTAAAACTACATCAGCTCCTATCCAAACATCATTTCCGATAGTAACATTACGCCGACTTCTATAATTATGGGTGACTAATACTGGGTCAGTATCATGATAATCTTCAGTATAAAAGTGAGGAGAAGTAGAAACCCAATCGGTGAAGTGATGAGCACCCATAATTTTAATATTACTAGCTAAGCTACAATAGCGGCCAATAGAAACACCATAACCAAGATTTGAGGATGAATATGAGAAAGCACCAATTGTACAAAGGCTTAAAACACTATTATAAAAATTATTATGTCCTTCAAGTTTCAAATCATTATTTAATGTAATAAGCCGATTTGGATTTTTTTTTAGGAAAAACATATTTATATTGAGCTTTTTAAGATTTTCTTCAATTTTAAAAAATTCAACACTTATTGTTTCATTTGATAAAGTAAATATTTCTTCATTCATAAAGATACCTTTAATTAATCTATTAAAAAATTTTTGATATTTTAAAATCTATAATTAAAATTCCAAGTTAATCTTTGAAATACAAATAGTACGCAATATAACCTGACAAATTATGTTCTTGATCATCAATACGGGTACGAAAACGGTCATGCCTTACATAAAAAGAATTTAATATAGACCTAGGATTTTTCATATACATGGCTACTTCTGGATAGAAGAAACCTGTGCGTTGAAATTCAGCACGTAACTGAATAAGAGATTTTAATTCTTTGAATTTAGAAGATTTAAATAGATTTTCATGACCTTGCTCACTTAGGCGGTTTACCATTTTATAAGCAGACATCATCATCTCAAGGAAAGTAGCATATACTGTTTTACGATTTTTAATGAAGTCCATATGATTTAAATAGTTATTTATACCAAACTGATAGTATTTAACTTCTGGACATACTACTGTTAATTCATTCGTACAATAACTTAACCAATGATCATGATATTTTTCATATGAATTAGATATGAAGTTATCAAACATTAACTTAACAGTATCTAAAAGAACTTTATTATTATTTAACTGATAAAGCCTTAAGAGTGCCAGTGCAGCTTCGCCATCATAATAAACAATTCTAAATTTTTCTTTAATAGACAAGGATGGGTACTCCAAAATATGAGTGGTTTTTCCTGTTTTATCAATCATTTGAAGAATTCCATTTGCTATTTTTTCTGCATATTCTAGATATTTTTTATTTTTAGTAATTTCCTGATATTTTGTTAACATTAAAATAGTAGCTGCATTCGCACCAAGCTTGATCTCATAATTGTTGTCATTTCCATCAATCATATGAGCTGTATCTTCATCTATTAATTTATAAAAATTTTTGATGCTATAATCAATAGCTAAGTGAATTTTAGACCAATATTGATTGTTTTCTTCAATCTCAAAAGTTTCTAAAAGTGAATAAATTGAAGTGCAATGCCGTATTGTATTGTAGCTTTTAATTTCATTATTAAATGCAGGGAAATAGCCGTAGATAAATTTCCCATCTTCTAAAATTTGACTGGTTAGAAAACTAGCATTTTTATTAATTATTTCTTTAATATGAGATTTATCATTTTTATCAATGAACCTAACCCCATTTTCACAACCTCCACTTTGAAGTTTAATGAATTTACTATTTTCGTAAAATACACTTTCAGTTTCAAAAAGCCATACATCTTTAATTTTATTAATTTCTAATTCTTTTTGAATAGAAGGATATTTTTTCTTTATTGCATTATTTAAATTATTCTGGTCAATAAAATTTTTTTGATCATATGAAATTCCTCGTATGATTGCATTCCCATAAATTTCTTGCTCTAAAAAACATATATTGAAATCTTTATCAAAACTAATACCTTTCCTAAAATGATTATTATGCTTTTGATTAGATATATCATTGGTAACATCGGTCCAACTTTTTTTTTCTATTTGAGTTGCAATATCAAGTTTTATATAGGCTAGATAACGTTTATCTTTAAGAAAAATTTTTTCTAAAAAGTTATTTATTTTTTTTTGCAATTTTTGTATGTCAGAACTAGCAATTGAAAAAACTTTACAACGTTGATCTAGGCAACCATATGAGATAAAGACTATTTTTTTATCAGAGTCAGTCTGATCATATAGTGATATCCATTCACTGATCTGATTCTTTAAATTACTTAAATCTAAATATTTCAATTGATGTAGCATATTATGACCTAATTAAGTTAATCTTGGCTAGAAAACAATTAAATTGTTTTTAATCCCTTTTTTTAAAAAATAATAGAGTGATATTTAATTCTGTTTGTTATTGTATTTGTTTTTTTGTGGTACTAGAAGTGATTTTAAGGCTTGAGTTGTGTTTAAAATTATTCGAAATTTAATTCATATGTTTTAATTTAAGTGTGGTTTAAAACATAATTTATATTTTTATTTTTAATGCAATATAGCTTAATTTTTTGATAAAAATAAATGAATTATATGGTTTTTAATATTTCTATTTTTTTGTTGTTGTATTAACTAATCTTGGTTGTTAATTTAATTATCTAAAGTTTATCTGAATTAAAAGGTTAATTATGAAAAAAATAATTTCTTTATTGATGTTGTTAGCTGCTAATCATACTTTCGCTGCAACAGTTAGTATTGACTTAACTAATGGTAATTTTATCAGAAATGATGCGTATAGTGTTGTTACTTCTACTCAAGAACAATGTACACAATTGGATAATTCGGGAATCGGAAGAACAGTTTGGGTTGAAGTAAATTTAAATGGTTACTCATATAAGGAATGTATACGGTATTATTCTGCCGGATTACTCGAAAACCAAACCAATAATAGAGCAATTGCGTATTTTTCTGGTGATGTAGCAGTTGTAGGAGACAACGAACTTACATTCTATACTAGCAAAAAACCACAGGACAAAGTTAATGAAGCAGTCGTTTGGTCCACTCAGTTGTATAATTTCCCATATATTTTTGTAGCTCGTCCAGGGATTTATGGGTCATCTGGTGTACATAATGGTGCTAGAAAGCCATTGGAATCTTTATTAATGTCTGAAGCATTAAATAAAATTAAGCAAAGACATCAAATCCTTAATTATGTGTTAGTTGGGCATAGTGGTGGTGGTCATATTGTATCAGCCTTATTGTCAAAAAGGACTGATATATTATGTGCTATCCCAAGTTCAGCCCCTTCGTCACCAAAAATATTGGCTGAAGCATTGGGAAAGACGCCTGATCCGAGGCTATTTGAAACTGTAGATGCAATAACAGCACTTACACCTAAGCACCCAGCGAATAGAGTATTTGTAGTAGGGGATTTAAATGACAGTATTGTGCCTTGGGTTTCTCAAAAAGTACTTCATGAAAAATTGATTCAATTATCTTGGACATCAAATATCATAAATTTACAAGCAATTGACGGATCTCATCATGATGCGGCAGATAAAGCTAGAAAGATTGCTGGAATGTGTGCAAGGGGGCTACCAACCTTAAATATTCTTGACCAAGCAGCAAATTTATAAGCTTACTATATTGTTTGCGTAGAACTAAAAGTAATATTAGGTTTATCTGGTTTATGAGAAATAATTTTACGCAAATATTAAGAGATGAACTTACATTGAATCCATAAGTTGATCTATTGAGTTGATTATTAGTTAAATAGATCATTTATAAATGAAATAAAAGTTGGGATGAGGATGAATATAGTTATAAAAACTATAAATTATGAAAAATAAATTGTGAGAGATATTCTATCTCTCAAATTTTTTATAATTTTTGAAATTTAAGTATTTAAAACATAATTTTAAAACACTTTTTAAATTGTGGGTTATCTTAATGTATGTAAAATAAAGATAATTTTTTTCCATAAAAAATTATTATGAACTTAATTAATTTGTAATTGATAAAGCCTAGTTCTCATGTGAATATAATCTTGAGGATGTTTATTAAAACCATCCTCGTATTTCAGGTTTAGGTCATATTCACTAAGTCCACAACCTTACAGGATGTGGACTCTTCTTAATTAATAAAGAATTTAAAATTATATTGACTTCTTTTATTGTAATTTAAGAATACATAGTTGAATTTAGCCTAAACCTATTGTAGTAATATATCTATTATTAATAATCCTAATTCTATAAATTTTAATTTAAGATGGATTTTATAAAAATGGATGATTATATATTTAACATGAGGATTAAAATTAATGAAGAGTTTACTTCTATTCCAAATCGTATTTTCATTAACACTAATCTTGACGGGTTGTGTGAATCAGCCATATGGTCATCAATCAGTTTATTCACCACCTTCTATTAATACCATTGCTAGTCATAAATTGTATTTAATATCAGAAAAATCAAACCGACCGAGCTTTGGTACTGGAGAGGTTACAGAAGATAAAGCCTCTCAATATGCAAGTAATCATAAGAAGACAGTAATTTGTGATAAACATCATTATTATGCTGCCAGTAATGTTACTAGTGATCAGAAACAGACAAAAATTACTTTAGTAAGTGGTGAAGAGATTAATGTTTCTAAGTCATGCTGGGTAGAAGATGCAAACCCAAAAAATTCAATTTATGTTTCTAAATCATCTATTAGCCATGGTTTTTAATAATTAAATATATAAAGGGAGACTAAGCTTTAGTAGCTTACTCTCCTAAAAGTAATTAAAATAATTAATTGAAGCAATAGCTTGAAAGTAATTTTTATATAATTCTATATTCAGATTTATTAAATTGTTTTTTTCAATTTCTATTAAATATATCTTATCACTGTTTACTTCATTTCTTTTTAAAATAAATTCTATTACTGAACCTATTTCATTTTTTTTACTTAAGTTTAATTTTACTATAAAGACAGAAAAACCTCTTTCTTTCATTTTTTTTGCATAGAAAGTAGCATAAGTTTTAGTACTTTCTTTTAATCCTGTATCAAAAATAATAATTGCTGGAAAAGGCCCAATTCCTTCGGGAGTAAAAAACTCACCGGTTGCTGAGCCGGGTAGAGAATTCCAAAAAATATCATTCATATTAAATGTTTATCATAACTAAAAAAATAATTTTCATAATAATGCTTTAAAAAGCATTAAGTTAATTTATACAAAATGAAAATCATAAATTTAAAAAAGTTAAAGTGTTAAGTTGGTGTTTGAAATAAATTAATACTATCAAGTTTTTTTTGATAATTTGATTAAATTATTTCCGATAAAGCAACTTTACTTTGTATATATAAGATAATCAATAGTAAATATACATTAATTATTTTTTTACACAAAATTTCTTATAATTAATTGAAAATAAAGTATATTTTTGATTTGTTTAATTGGCTACTCTTAATTAATTAAAAATTAATGAAAATAAAAAAATCCTTAAAATTGTAAGACAAAATTAACTTAATATTGAATTATAACGAGTTATTTATAATATAAATTTTAAGAATAACAATATAGCTTGAATGTGTTTGTATATATCAATACGTTGTTGAGTCTGTCTTAAAATTTTTAATAATTAATTTGGTGTAGAAGATCAACCTTATTAAAAAATGTAACTCATCTCTAATTCCATTTTTATATATTCCATATTTATTTAATAGAATTAAACTTAAAAATTCCTAGTAACTACAATATATTAGTTTTAGTGGCATTGTTCAAAATCCTTTGAATTACTGTTCTTGTAACCGAAAATTCTTTAGCAAGTGAATACACACTATAGCCTTTTTTAAACAATTCGATCACTCTAGTTTTTTGTTCATTATTTAATATTTCCGGTCTACCAACTTTTCTTACCGGGTTGTGATCTTTGGTTTTTTTATTATTACACTTAAATAATTTCTCAAATTCAGCTGATAGCTTTAAAAAATGTAGAAAGAAAATTTTTAAGTCACCATTAATCTCATTTTTTGAGTAATCCAAGCATATTAGTCGGATTTTTTTTTGATCAATTTTATCAACTATACTTAAAATTTCCTCAAAACTGTTACCCAAGCAGTCCATGCTTTTTATCACTAAAATATCGCCTTCTTCTAATGAATAACTTATTAGATTAAGAAATTTATCTCTATAAATAATAGATTTATCAACCGATACTTCTTCTACTACTAATCTATTCTTTTGAATCTTATAGCCATACTCACTAAAAAAGGTGATATATCTAGAAAATTCAAACTGCAAATTAGGCTCTATTCTAACATAGGCATATGTACGCATATTAAAAACACCAAAATTAAACAAAAACAAAACAAATCTTAGCATCTTATTTTTTTAAAAAAAACATGAACTAAATCACAAAAGTGTACTATACAGTGTTTAAAACATGTTAATTAAATACATACTTAAATCTATATGGGTTATTAGGTTTTTTTATCATCTTTATTATATTAGTTAATAATTTTGTTAGTTCTATGATGTTTGTTTTTTTCATCTTTAATAATCTCCTTACTTAATTATTTGTGAATTTAATATAAATCTAATATTAAAATCTAGTTTTATTTTTTAATTAAATTAATTTAATGGTGTATGACGTAACAAAATATTATTGGGTCAATCTGCTAATTACTAGTTTTTTTGTTATCTAATTGATTTTAAATGAATTTTATTTTTTTGTGTTTTGTTTTTAATTGTGTTTTTAATTTTGATAAAAATAAAATACATAGTTTTAAAACTATTTAATGTGGTCGTTTTTAAATTATCTAAATTATAATTTTAAATCTTTTATTTATATTTCATAAACATGTTTTAAAAGAAATTAATATTTTCTTATATTTATAATTTATTTAATATTAAAATTTTTTATTATAAAAAATAAAGTATTTTTCAACTAATTTTTTAATAATTATATAATACTTTATTATATTATATGTGTTTAAATTTTGCCGTGTGGGAATTTTTAAAATTATGGAAATATAAAAATATTTACATTACTATAAAAAGTCTAAAATTAATAAACTAACTATATAACAAACAATAAGTGAAGAGCTAAAAAGTATATTTTGATTTGAATTTACTTTATAGATAATCTTCACATCACTCTAAGGAATAGGAGGAGATATGCGTATTTATGCCTATATACGAGTAAATTGTAGTATTGAAAATATTGAAGAAGAGAAAGAATCTTTTATTTCTTTATTAAATAGCTTTGATTATAAAATTCATCCTAAGAGAGTCATTTTTGAATTAGTATCAGTAGATAAACCTATTACTTTACGAACTATTTTTCTTAATTTAATTAACTATTCTTTAGAAGAAGATGATTTTTTAATAGTTAAAGGTATTGATTGCTTGGGTAGTAGTTTTACGGAGATATTATCATCTATTAAGTTAATTGAAAGAAAGAAAATTAAATTAATTATATTGGATTATTTTAATTGTGAATTTGAAGATGATATTAAAAATAATTTTATCCACTTTATAGAAATTTGCATTAATTTTGAAAAACTTTTTTTAATTAATTGTGTTGGACAAAAAAAATCTAGTTTATCCAGAAAAGGGGGTAGACCTGAAAAATTATCCAACGATCAAAAACAGGATGTTATTAATAAATTTAAGAAAGGTTTTAGTGTGTATTCGTTAGCTAAGGACCTTGCTGTCTCAAGGACAGTGATACAAAGAATAATTAAAAAATCTGACAATTAAGATATGAAAAATTTTGCTGTTAATAAGTGTTAAATCATGTTTTAAACTTTTATTTAATACTTATTAAATTAATATTTAAATTTTAAAATTAAATTCATATTGATATTTTAATATTTCTATTGATATTGTTGTATAGGCCTTTAGCTATATCTTAACTTATTAAAAGTTATATTTATTAACTTAAGGTTTATTTATATAATTTTGGTAGCTCGAAATATGGATATGAGTATTGATTTAATCAAATGGAAGTGTTCTATATGTGAAGGTTTTATAGTGGTTGATCATTCAAAAATACAAAAAGAAGATTTAGTACAATTTGTATTTAGACGCATAAATAAGAATGATTCTTTTTATTTTATTTATAAAGTTGGTTTAGTTATTGATCGAAAAGAAGAATTATTGATCATCAAATATAAGAATAGAATCTATAAGGTTTTCGAAAAAGATACTTATCCTGCAAGAGCGCCAACTCACCTTATCTATAATATGTTTTGGGTATGTACCTGTTAATTTTTATATTTTGATTTTAATATCTTTCATATGGAATAAATCTTTGATTTGCTAATTCTCTATATATTCAATAAAAAAGCCACTCGAGTAGAGTGGCTCTTTTGATTTGATAAGTTAGACTTACCAGCTTAACGCACCACCAGTTTGGTAGTCAGTTACGCGAGTTTCGAAGAAGTTCTTTTCTTTACGTAAGTCCATCATCTCAGACATCCACGCAAATGGATTCGTTACACCAGCAAATTGCTCTGGTAAACCTAACTGAGATAAACGACGGTTACAGATGAATTTCAAATATTCTTCCATCATGCTTGCGTTCATACCCAATACACCGCGTGGCATTGTGTCACGTGCATATTCGATTTCAAGCATCGTACCTTCAACAATCATTTGAACCACTTCTTGTTGGAACTCAGCAGTCCAAAGGTGAGGGTTCTCAATCTTGATTTGGTTAATCATGTCGATACCAAAGTTCAAGTGCATAGATTCATCACGCAAGATGTATTGGAACTGCTCAGCAACACCGTTCATCTTGTTACGACGACCCATACTCAAAATTTGAGTAAAGCCACAGTAGAAGAAGATCCCTTCAAGTACACAGTAGAATGCGATCAAGTTACGAAGTAAACGCTGGTCGTTTTCAGGTGTGCCTGTGTGGAAATTAGGATCAGTTAAAGATTGAGTATATTTCAAGCCCCAAGCTGCTTTACGTGCAACAGATGGAACTTCACGGTACATGTTGAAGACTTCGCCTTCGTCCATACCTAAAGATTCGATACAGTATTGGTAAGCGTGAGTGTGAATTGCTTCTTCAAACGCTTGGCGCAAGATGTACTGACGGCATTCAGGATTAGTAATGTGACGATAAATCGCCAATACCAAGTTATTTGCAACCAAAGAGTCCGCAGTCGAGAAGAAACCTAAAGAACGCATAACAATAGTACGCTCATCTTCGGTCAAGCCATTTTCAGACTTCCAAAGTGCGATGTCATGGTTCATGTTAACTTCTTGAGGCATCCAGTGGTTTGCACACCCGTCAAGATATTTCTGCCAGGCCCATTCATATTTAAATGGAACAAGTTGGTTCAAGTCCGCACGACAGTTAATCATTGCTTTGTCGTCAACTTGAACACGTTGAGCACCCATTTCTAGCTCTTCAAGGCCAGGGGCAACGTCTAAATGTTCTAAGGCTTGAGCGGCTCTAGCCACTGTATCGGAGGCAACTGTTGGTCGCACGGAATGGGTTCCAGCGGATTGTGGAGCTGCCACGCTCGGCGATGATGGCTGCGCAGTAGATACATTCTGCGAATCTGACGCTTTTTCCGATTGGACGGGCGCAGACTTGTGTTCAGGTGTAGTCGGTTTTTGCGAATCATCTTCAAAATCGTCCCAACTAAGGATAGACATTTTTGTTCTCTCTTCGTTGTATATATCTATATTTGACATCTCTTAAACGAAGATGTCCCTACTATACGCTTTTAATGTGTAAACAAAATTAAGTTTTATTGATGCATGGCCAAATTTTGGGCCTTTGGTCTCTACTCACTACAACTTATTTTGTTTACGCTGCTGCTTACGTATTGTGATAAATGCGTAAACCATCGGCATATAAAAGAAAATAAAGGCAAAGATTAAAACTCCAACACCAAGCATATAGTTATGGCTGAGATGAGAAAGCATAATCTTTACCTCTTTTAAGATTGCTCTTTAGTGAAAAAGAGCAACCTTATTGAATGTTATTGGCAAGCTTCACAATCAGGGTTGTCGATTGAACAAGCCATTGGTACAGGAGCTGCTTGAGTGAAGCCTTCTTCTTCAACCGCTGCTTCTGGTTTCTTCGCTTCTACAACAGGGGCAGCAACTGCCGCTGCTTCAACAGTCGCAGGTTTAACTGCGTTTAAAGCACCTGTGTTGATTGTAGATTTTTCAGCAGAAGTTGCACCTAAAGCTCGGAGGTAATAAGTCGTCTTAAGACCACGTAACCATGCCATCTTGTAAGTGATGTCAAGTTTCTTACCATTTGCACCAGAGATGTAAAGGTTAAGCGACTGAGCTTGATCAATCCATTTTTGACGGCGTGATGCAGCATCAACGATCCAACGTGTATCTACTTCAAACGCAGTAGCAAAGATTGCTTTTAATTCTTCAGGAATACGAGCGATTTTTTGTACTGAACCTTCAAAGTGTTTAAGGTCGTTAACCATTACTGTGTCCCAAAGACCGCGTTCTTTTAATGCACGAACAAGGTATGGGTTAATAACAGTGAACTCACCAGACAAGTTAGATTTCACATATAAGTTTTGGAATGTTGGCTCAATAGACTGAGAAACACCACAAATATTAGAGATGGTTGCAGTTGGAGCAATCGCCATCACGTTTGAGTTACGCATACCGTCTTTTTGAACTTTGGCACGTAAAGTGTCCCAGTCTAAACGTTGAGTACGGTCAACTTCGAACATGCGCTCTGGACGAGATTTCGCAACAATTTCTAAAGAGTCGATTGGAAGGATGCCTTGATCCCACAATGAACCTTTGAATGTTGAGTAAGCACCACGTTCAACAGCCAAGTTGCTTGAAGTTTCAATCGCGTAGTAGCTAATTACTTCCATTGATTCATCAGCAAAATCAACAGCAGCATCTGAACCGTAAGCAATACCCATTTCATATAGAGCATCTTGGAAGCCCATGATACCCATACCCACAGGGCGGTGTTTCAAGTTTGAGTTTTTCGCTTGTGGTACAGCGTAGTAGTTAATGTCGATCACGTTATCGAGCATACGTACTGCTGTTTTAATTGTACGAGCTAACTTTTCACGGTCTAACACACCACCTTGAACGTGTTGTACAAGGTTGATCGAACCCAAGTTACATACTGCAATTTCGTCTTGATTTGTGTTCAAGGTAATTTCAGTACATAGGTTAGATGAGTGAACTACACCAACGTGTTGTTGTGGTGAACGTAAGTTACATACATCTTTGAATGTGATCCATGGGTGACCAGTTTCAAACAACATAGAAAGCATTTTGCGCCATAAGTCTTTAGCACGTACTTTCTTGTGTAGCATGTTGGTTTCTTTCGCTACAGACTCATAGTAAGCATAACGCTCAGCAAATTCAGCACCAGTTAAGTCGTGCAAGTCTGGAGTTTCAGAAGGGGTAAATAATGTCCATTCACCATCTTCAAATACACGTTGCATAAACAAATCTGGAACCCAGTTCGCAGTGTTCATGTCGTGTGTACGGCGACGGTCATCACCTGTGTTTTTACGAAGCTCTAAGAACTCTTCGATGTCTAAGTGCCAAGTTTCTAGGTATGCACACACAGCACCTTTACGCTTACCACCTTGGTTTACCGCAACAGCTGTATCGTTCGCAACTTTCAAGAATGGAACAACACCCTGAGATTTACCGTTAGTACCTTTAATATAAGAGTTCAAGGCACGAACAGGTGTCCAGTCATTACCTAAACCGCCAGCCCATTTAGAAAGCATCGCGTTGTCACGCATTGCGCCATAAATGTCATAAAGGTCATCGCCAATTGTTGTTAAGTAACAACTTGAAAGCTGTGGACGTAATGTACCTGAGTTAAACAGGGTAGGCGTAGAAGCCATGTAGTCGAAGCTAGATAATAAGTTATAGAACTCAATTGCACGCTCTTCTTTATCTTGCTCATTAAGTGCAAGACCCATCGACACACGCATGAAGAATAATTGTGGTAATTCGAAGCGAACGCCGTTTGAGTGAATGAAGTAACGGTCAAATAAAGTCTGTAAACCTAAATAGGTAAACTGATTAGAACGCTCTGGCTGAATTGCTGCTGATAATTTTTCTAAGTCGAAGTCAAGCAAGTCAGGTGAAAGCAAATCAAGCTCAACACCTTTTTTCAAGAATGCTTCAAGTGCATTGTTTTCAGGTGTGTCTGTTGATAAGCCTAGGAACGTTAAACCTGTGCTCACTAATTCGTTACAAAGCAAACGTGCAGTCACGTAAGTGTAGTTTGGTTCTTGCTCAATACGGGTACGTGTTGCCATCATCATTGTAGTGGCAATATCACTTTCTTTTACGCCGTTATATAAGTTTTTAACGGTTTCATCGACAATGGCTTGAACGTCAATACCTTCCAAACCTTCAGCTGCCTTAGAAACAGTTGCTTGCAATGCACTTAAATCAAGTGGCTGAAGCTGACCATTTGTGTCGGTAACTTGTAAAGTAGGGTGGTGGTTTGAGTTCGTTTGCTGACGAGCGCTAGCACGTTGTTCACGGTAAATCACATAAGCGCGGGCAACTTTTTGTTCCCCAGTACGCATTAAAGCAAGTTCTACTTGATCTTGAATTTCTTCAATATGGATCGTACCGCCCGATGGTAAACGGCGAGTAAAAGTATTTAAGACCATTTCCGTCAACTGGGTAATACGGTCGTGAATACGGCTAGAATCCGAACTCTGTTGACCTTCCACAGCAAGAAAAGCTTTACCAATCGCAACTGAAATTTTCTCTGCATCAAATGCAGCAACATCTCCAGTGCGCTTAATCACCTGAATTTGACCGGGAGTCGAAGTAATTACGCTCATGCCAGCATAGCTCCATTGTCACTTTTGTTATGTTCATAGACCGTTTGAACCGAGCAAAAAACATGCCACGATATTTGAGGGATAAACACAAGACTTAGTAGTTAAAGTTTATTTTCAACACAAGATACGGGATTTTTCATAGCAGATCAATCTTGACTTTTTAGTAATTTTTTATCTGTATGATTTGATGGGAGATAGCATAGCAAAGCTGTTAAAAAACACTTATAGATAACTTTGTGGATAACTCAAAAAACAAACACTTAAATAAATTTAAACTAAACAGAGAAATAATTTGTTTAATATTCATACATTGGAAATATGAATAGAATATGAAATTTAATAACAATAAATAAATCTTAAAAACATGTGAAAATTCAAAGGTTAATAAAATGCAACAAAATACGATGGTCATGTATCAGTTTGGTGAACGCCTACTTGTTTACAATGTAAACGTGTGTATATTGCAAATGATAAACGAATGTATCTGCAAGATTTTTAAGATGCATGAAACGAGATTTATAGGGGCAATGATATGAGCCAAGAAGAAAAGTTACCAAAGATTCTGATCGTTGAAGATGACGAGCGCTTAGCGCGATTAACTCAAGAATATTTAATTCGCAATGGCTTGGAAGTTGGTGTAGAAACTGATGGTAACCGTGCAATTCGTCGTATTATTAGTGAACAACCAGATCTAGTGGTCTTGGATGTCATGTTGCCGGGTGCCGATGGCTTAACAGTTTGCCGTGAAGTTCGTCCACATTACCATCAACCGATTTTGATGTTGACTGCACGTACAGAAGACATGGACCAGGTGCTTGGTTTGGAAATGGGCGCAGATGACTATGTTGCTAAACCAGTTCAACCACGTGTTCTTTTAGCGCGTATCCGTGCACTATTACGTCGCACAGATAAAACTGTAGAAGATGAAGTTGCTCAACGTATCGAGTTCGATGACCTTGTAATTGATAATGGCGGTCGTTCTGTCACGCTAAATGGTGAACTTGTTGACTTCACTAGCGCAGAATATGACCTATTATGGTTGCTTGCATCAAATGCTGGTCGTATCTTATCGCGTGAAGATATCTTCGAACGTTTACGTGGTATCGAATACGATGGTCAGGATCGTTCAATCGACGTCCGTATTTCACGTATTCGTCCAAAAATTGGTGATGATCCTGAAAATCCAAAGCGTATTAAAACAGTACGTAGTAAAGGTTACTTGTTTGTTAAAGAAACCAACGGGTTATAAGGTCTGAATAAACTTCCTATAAGGTTGGTCGAGTGTTTAAACACAGTATATTCCTGCGAATATATGCGGGACTGGTAATTCTTGTTGTTCTGGTTGCTGTCTTTGGTTATTTGCTTGTACAAATTATCAATTATCAACGGGCACAAGAATATCGAGAATCTTTAACCGATGGTATTTCTTATGTCATTAGTGAGGGAGTCGCTCGACAGCCTGGGAAGCAACAGAAAATAGACTGGGTTTCAGATGCGTCAGATTTATTGGAACTTCCAATTTACTATACTGATGCAAGCAAGGTTGAGTTATCTCGTACTGAGAAAAAACGAATCGAAGCTCAAAAATCTGTTGTGCGTTACGATGCCAGTAATAGTATTGCGTATATCATTATTGGCTTACGTGATGATCCTCAGCACTTTTTATCTATAAAAGTCGACAAAATTACTGAGCGCCAAATGAAGGCTCTCCCTATTTTTGTACTGGATTATTTAATGTTTTATCCGGGGCAAGAACAAGAATATCTTGCCAAGATTCAAAAACATTTCTCTTACCCAATTAATATCTACAATATTCAAGATATTAATCTGGACTCCGAACAAATTGGTCGTTTACGCCAAGACCAAAGCGTCATGTTGTACAAAGACAGTGCGACAGTACGCGGAACAACTATTTCAATCGTCTCTCCAATTCCGAATCAGCCTACACGGGTTCTCGTGCTTGGACCAGTTCCGATGTTTAACTGGATGCCTTTGCAGCTTTCAGCAGGGATTACTTTATTTAGCTTATTTTTGCTGAGTCTAGGCGTCTATGGGTTGATCTTGCCGCTAGAGCGTAAAATTCGCCAAGTACGTTATGCATTAAACCGCATGAAGTCTGGTGATTTGTCATTGCGTGTTCCTATTGAAGGAAGTGACGAAATGGCAAACTTGGCATCAAGTTATAACAACATGTCTGATCATATTCAGCGCTTAATCGAGGCTCAGCGTGAGTTAATGAGAGCCGTATCTCATGAGCTTAGAACGCCTGTTGCCCGTATTCGTTTTGGTACAGAAATGTTGGCGGAAGAAGATGACTACAATCATCGTATGCATCAGGTCGATATGATTGATAAAGATATTGAAGCACTCAATACCTTAATTGATGAAATCATGACTTATGCAAAACTAGAGCAGGGTACGCCTTCACTAGATTTTGATGAAATTACTTTATTTGATGTGTTAGATCAGGTTGCGGTCGAAACCGAAGCCTTAAAAACGCAAAAAGAAATTGAACTTGTTGCTCCTCCACTTTATGTAAAAGTAGATGCTGAGCGCCGTTACTTACATCGTGTTGTTCAAAACTTGGTGGGTAATGCGGTTCGTTATTGCGATAATAAAGTTCGGATTACCGGTGGTATCCACAGCGATGGCATGGCCTTTGTTTGTGTTGAAGATGATGGCGCAGGTATTCCTGAACAAGACCGTAAAAGAGTATTTGAAGCTTTTGCCCGTCTAGACGATAGCCGTACGCGTGCGTCGGGCGGTTATGGTTTAGGATTGTCTATCGTAAGCCGTATTGCCTATTGGTTTGGCGGTGAAATTAAAGTGGATGAAAGCCCAGCCTTGGGTGGAGCCCGTTTTATCATGACATGGCCAGCAAAACGCTTTAAACAGCCTCCTTTAAAAGCCAATAAAAAAGCACCTTCATAAGGTGCTTTTTTATTGATCTATTTATAGTTGAGTTGCATCTGGTTCCAAAATAGGTTTTCCGCTTCTTAAGCTGGTTAACGCATCGGAATTAAAATCAATCAGTAACGAATTATTTTTTGCATCAATCTGGTATTTTTGAATAAGAGGTTGATCTCCGTTAAGCGTTTCTATTTTATATTCATCTGCAATATGCAAAATACCTTCTAGGTTTGTTGTCGTTGACGCAAAATCCTGTCTAAATATTTCATAGACATCCCTCAAGTCAAAAATTGCATTGTTGGCATCTGGATGTTTGTGAATATAGCTTTCTATATGTCGCACCAGTAATTGTGCAAACAAGTAGTAGTTTGGTTTATGCGTATATTCTAGAGTCATGCATTTTTCTCCTTATTATCTGTTATTAGCATACATGGCAAAACACAGGTTATTGTATAAAATTCATTACACTAGATAATGAAGTGAAAATATTATAAAGAGATAAACACTCGATTACGTCCTTGGCGTTTTGCTTGATATAAAGCGTCATCTGCT
This sequence comes from Acinetobacter sp. TG2027, assembly GCF_000302435.1. Lineage (NCBI taxonomy): Bacteria > Pseudomonadati > Pseudomonadota > Gammaproteobacteria > Moraxellales > Moraxellaceae > Acinetobacter > Acinetobacter sp. TG2027. The sequence continues at coordinate 21,523 of NZ_AMJN01000003.1, forward strand.
TCTTTAAATAAACTTTCAATCGCTCGATGGGATGATGGTGAATATAAGCTTATCCCAATACTCACCTGTATAAAAATTGGTAATTTCCCATAAATATAAATCGGTTGCTGACTAATTTTAATTCGAATTTGTTCAGCCAGTTCAAATGCACTTTCCTTGGTAGTATCTGCAATAAAAATGGCAAACTCTTCACCTCCAAAGCGACCTAATAAATCATGAGGATGTAAAATATTTTGAATCGTGGTGACACAAGTTTGTAGCGCCCGATCACCGATTTGATGACCGTAGTTGTCGTTAACTTGCTTAAAGTGGTCGACATCAAGCATGAAAAAAGCTGAGGTCTTATTTTCTTTTTGTACTTTTTCTTGAAGTAATCTGACCGACTGTAAAAACTGGCGTCGAGTCAGACTTGAGGTTAGTTCATCATGTGCAATGGCATGTTGAAGCTTTTGAATTAACTCTGAATGCAAAACACTAATACTAGAAACCGTAAGTGGGGCAATCGTCATCATAATTAACCCAATTCGGATTGAGATCGTATTGCTGAAATATTCGTTTGGATAGAGCAAAAGGTAATGTCCAGAGACATGATAAATAATATAAGCACTGGTAAAGCTAGTAATGAGTGCAACAACAATAGGCTTGTAGCGAATAGCACACCAGATCAGTGCAGCAATCGGGTAGAGCAGCGAACCCGGGCCAGAGTCATAATAGCTAGCAGCAATCGAAATAAGCACAGCGCCAAAAGGTAAAAGGTCGGTTGGTTTTAGGCCACGATTTCTTGAAAAGTAATGCTTAACCTGACTATATTGAGGAATGTTCAATATGATAGGTAAAAGAAGCAAGGCATTTTGCAGTTCTGAAGTGAACCAGTATCCAAACTCATCCAACAAGCCACCAATCATAAATTTGGTATTAAACATAGGCACGAAAGTTGCTGCAAACAATGCACCTACTACGCTACCTATTCCGCACAATCCAAATAAAAAAAGGTAGGAATAACCGCGATAGGCCGCCTTAATATGTTGATTAAAAAACATATAGAGCGCAAACGTAGTAACAACATAAAGAAAGTTTGATGTTGTTAAAACAAGTGTGAGAGCAAATGGAGTGCCCTGAAATAAGTCAGCAATCACATATCCTATATAGGCACCTAAAAATGTGCTTGGTCGGCGTGTGATTGGGAAACGAATAAGCAACCCGAGCAAAACCGAATTGGCAGGCCAAAAGAATGCAAGAAAACTTAAAGGGCGAGATGCGATGCCAATGAAACAACATGTCGCAATAATGAAGCTAAATAGGAGAAAAAATTTTAAAAAGGAGAGAAATGAAAATTCACGAAGTGAGTATGGCATCAGCTGCCCTTAATGATAAATACTCTTATCCAAGAGTAATAAAATATTATGCATGATTAAACATTCATCATAATTCAGAGGAGAAGCTGAATACAATAAAAAACAAACTAATATTATAAAAAAGTAAGTTATAAAAAGTTAATAAGCGCTTCAACTGTGTAAATATTCTAAAATTAAAAAATGAAAAAAATCATCATAAATAAAGAAACAATTAAATAAACCGATTATGTGCGGTGAAACCCCCCTTACAACACATAGATGAATAGTTTTGTCTAGAAAATCATCCGAAAGACTAAGACGCTTCAACTAGCATGGGAAATTAGAAATCAGGTACAATTGGCGGGATTAATTTTGTGTTTGGTGTATTTGAAGGCCAATACATACATTCTTTGTTAAATAATAGGCCTGCCAGGAGTTATCCCCGCATGAGTGCCATTACTCCATACGACTGGGCGATTATCGCCTTCGTGATCGGCGTTACATTTCTTTGCGTCTTTATGCTCACAGTTCCCTTACTCCTCGGGGGAAAATCGTGGGGACGTGCTAAGCAAGAGCAGTTTGAATCAGGTGTCGTGAGTGCTGGTGGCGCTCGCATTCGCCTGTCTGCAAAGTTCTATTTAGTTGCAATTTTCTTTGTTGTCTTCGACTTAGAGGCGCTTTACCTCTATGCATGGTCTACTTCTGTGCGTGAAGTTGGGTGGTTGGGATATACCACTGTAGTGATCTTTGTCGTTGATTTATTGATTGCGCTTGTTTATGCCTTCTCTGTAGGTGCTTTAAGTTGGTCACCAGCAGATCGCCGTAAATCAGCAGGTGAGGCGGTTAAAATCGGTTCACCAACAATGAACATTGCTGAAATTACACGCTTTAATTCTATTGAAGAGCTCGTAACTGACCCTACAGGCCAGATCCCAGCTCAATCATCAGGTCGTGTTAAGTCAAAAACTACACCTGCATTGTCATCTGAAAAGGAGTAAGTCGGGATGAAATATACTCTGACCCGCGCGAATCCGGATGCTGATCAATACCCATTGCAAGAACGTCAAATTGTGACGGATCCGCTTGAAGAGGAAGTGAATAAAAACGTATTCATGACTCGTTTAGAGGATGTCTTGCATACAGCAGTAAACTGGGGACGTAAAAACTCTTTGTGGCCATTTAACTTTGGTACCTCATGTTGTTACGTCGAATATGCAACGACCTTAACAGGTGTGCATGACTTGTCACGTTTCGGTGCAGAGGTTATCCGTGCTTCACCTCGTCAGGCTGACTTGATGATTGTTGCAGGTACCTGTTTCGTAAAAATGGCACCAGTTATTCAGCGTCTGTATGAACAGATGTTAGAGCCTAAATGGGTTATTTCGATGGGTGCTTGTGCAAACTCTGGAGGTATGTACGACATCTATTCAGTAGTACAAGGTGTAGACAAAATTATTCCTGTTGACGTGTACGTCCCAGGTTGTCCGCCTCGTCCTGAAGCATTAATTCAAGCTTTAATGCTTTTACAAGACCAGATTCAATTAGAGCGACGCCCGCTTTCTGCCGTGATCGGTGATGATCTTCAGCCAGTATATAAGCCAAAGATGATGCCAGAACGTGACCGTAAGAATGCAGAGCGTATTGCCGTTAAAAACTTACGCTCTATGGATGAGATTAAATAATTTTTTGACGGTGTTTTGACATATCTAACTGATATGTTCATCGAGAAAATTGACAGAATTTGTATTAAATAGGAAGCCAAGCCAATGGCTGAAACTGACATTGCTATGCCAGAGTCAACAGCAGTTGATTCACGCCCAGCATTTGCAATCGTAGAAGAGCTCAAAACCAAATTTGGTGAGAACTTTTACGTGCAGGCGACTTTTGAAGAGTTTCCAACAGTCTGGGTCGAGCGCGCACGCGTGCAAGAAGTCCTTATGTTCCTGCGTAAAGTGGAACGTCCGTATGTAATGCTGTTTGACTTATCTGCGATGGATGAGCGTTTACGTGTTCATCGTGATGGTTTACCAGCATCTGACTTCACTGTGTTCTATCATTTATTATCGCTTGAGCGTAATAGTGACATTCGTATCAAGGTTGCCTTGAACGAAAATGATCTAAACATTCCGACAGCGACAAATATCTGGCCAAATGCCAACTGGTATGAACGTGAAGCTTACGATATGTTCGGTATCAATTTCGAAGGGCATCCAATGCTCCGTCGTATTTTGTTGCCAACCTATTGGGAAGGTCATCCGCTTCGTAAAGAATATTCAGCACGTGCGACAGAATATACGCCGTACATGCAAGACAAAGCGAAACAAGACTTTGAACAAGAGCACTTACGTTTTGTACCTGAAGACTGGGGTCTTAAGCGTGGTAACGCTGATGAAGACTTCATGTTTTTGAACTTGGGTCCTAACCATCCATCTGCACATGGTGCGTTCCGTGTTGTATTGCAGTTAGATGGTGAAGAAGTGAAGGACTGTGTACCTGATATCGGTTATCACCACCGTGGTGTGGAAAAGATGGCTGAACGTCAAACATGGCATTCTTTCATTCCTTATACTGACCGTGTTGACTACTTAGGTGGTTGTGCTCAAAACATGCCGTATGTGATGGCTGTCGAGCAAATGGCAGGTATTAAAGTTCCTGAACGTGCGCAAGTGATTCGTGTCATGTTGAACGAATTGTTCCGTATCAATAACCACTTATTATTCTGTGGTACGGCAATTCAGGATGCCGGTGGTATGACACCAGTATTCTATATGTTCGCAGACCGTCAAAAAGTTTACGACATTGTTGAAGCAATCACGGGTTACCGTATGCATCCGGCATGGTTCCGTATTGGCGGTACAGCACACGATCTTCCAAACAACTGGCAAAAGCTTGTTAAAGAATTGCTAGAGTGGATGCCTAAACGCTTAAACGAATACTACACAGCTGCATTAAAAAACTCTGTGTTTATTGGTCGTACGCGTAATGTTGCACAATACGATGCCAAATCTGCACTCGCATGGGGTGTAACTGGTACTGGTTTACGTGCAACAGGTATCGATTTTGACGTTCGTAAATATCGTCCATACAGTGGCTATGAAAACTTCGATTTTGATGTGCCAGTTGAGTATGAAGGCGATGCATACGCACGTGTGCTTGTTCACTTCCGTGAAATTACCGAGTCGCTAAAAATTATTCAACAGTGCTTGGATAACATGCCTTCTGGTCCATACAAAGCGGATCATCCATTGGCTGTTCCACCACCGAAAGATAAGACATTACAAGATATTGAAACCTTGATTACGCACTTCTTGAGCGTTTCATGGGGTCCTGTCATGCCAGCGGGCGAGTCATCATTTATGACTGAAGTGGTTAAAGGTGCAAGTACTTATTACTTGACTTCAGATAAAGCGACGATGAGTTATCGTACTCGTATTCGTACACCGACGTTTACTCACTTACAGCAAATGCCTTCAGTGATTAACGGAAGTTTAGTATCTGACTTAATCATTTATCTGGCGACCATTGACGTGGTTATGGCTGACGTGGATCGCTAAGAGGTAACACATAATGATGATTTTGACTGATAAAAAACCACGTGTGAATGTCGAAGGGATTTTGACTGCGGAAGAAATTCACGAAATCGAACATCACATTGGTCACTATCCATACCCTCGTGCAGCCTCTTTGGATGCATTGAAGTGTGTACAGCGCCGTAATGGTTGGGTAGATGACGCTCAAATGAATGCCATCGCACAGTTGTTGTCGATGAGTGTTGCTGATTTGGAAGGCGTTGCAACATTTTACAACCGTATCTATCGCCATCCGGTAGGTCGTCACGTAATTTTACTTTGCGACTCAATTGCTTGCTTCTTAATGGGTGCAGAAACTCTTGCTGAAGCATTCCAGCGTGAATTAGGAATTCAGTATGGTCAAACGACACCAGATGGTCGTTTTACATTGCTTCCAATTTGCTGCCTAGGCAACTGCGACAAAGGCCCAACTTTAATGATTGATGAAGATACTCACGGTTTAGTAGAAGTGACATCAATTAAACAGTTATTGGAGAAGTATGTATGAATACTGAACCAAAACCAATTTATGGCGACGGTAATCCGGAAACTCATCCGCTCACTTGGCGTTTAAGCAAACAAGAAGCGGTACGTAGTGCTGATGATTACGAAGCTCTTGAAGGCTATGCTGGCTTTAAAAAAGCTTTAGGCATGAAACCTGCTGAAGTGTTAGACGTCATTAAAGCTGCAACTGTAAAAGGTCGTGGTGGTGCGGGTTTCCCAGCGGGTATTAAATGGTCATTGATGGCACCAAATGATGGTGGTCCACGTTACTTGATCTGTAATGCCGACGAAATGGAACCGGGTACCTTTAAAGACCGTTTGTTGATGGAAAAACTTCCACATCAATTGATCGAAGGGATGTTAATTGCGGGTTATACCTTAGAAGCAACTCAAGGTTATATCTTTATCCGCGGTGAGTACATCGAGGCTGCTCAATATCTAAATGAAGCGTTAGAACAGATTCGTGCTAAAGGTTATTTAGGCGAAAACATCTTAGGTTCTGGCTGGAATTTTGATCTGCATGTACATACGGGTGCAGGGCGTTATATCTGTGGTGAAGAAACTGCATTGATTAACTCGCTTGAAGGCCGTCGTGCTAACCCACGTACTAAGCCACCGTTCCCGCAAGTTGCAGGAGCATGGGGCCGTCCGACGATTGTGAACAACGTTGAAACTTATAACAACTTGCCAGCAATCATGCTTCGTGGACCAGAGTGGTATATCGGTTTATCAGCGGGTAAATCAAAAGATCCAGGCACTAAAATTTATGGTGCATCGGGTAAAGTTAAATTCCCGGGTCTTTGGGAATTGCCATTTGGTACAACTGCGCGTGAAGTGATTGAAGATCATGCAGGTGGTATGCGTGAGGGCTTAAAGCTCAAAGCATGGTTGCCAGGTGGTGCTTCAACTGACTTTTTACCAGCAGATACCATTGATTTACCAATGGATGCAGACACGATTATGAAAGCAGGTTCTCGTTTGGGAACATGTTTGTTAATGGTGGTAGATGAAACCCAATGTATGGTATCGCTCACTCGTAACTTAGAAGAGTTCTTTGCGCGTGAATCATGTGGTTTCTGTACACCATGTCGTGATGGTTTGCCATGGGCTGTTAAAGCGCTTAAAGCACTTGAAGCAGGCGAAGGTAAGAAAGAAGATATCGACCATTTACAAGAACTAACTCGTAAATTATGGATTGGTAAAACTTTCTGTGCCCACGCACCAGGTGCGATGGAGCCGCTTATGGGCGCACTCAAACATTTCCGTGGTGAGTTTGAAGCGAAAGTGACGAATCGTCCTGTCGTGCAAACCAGCAACGTAGAACAAGCTTAAGGAATTCGACTATGGCTACAATTCATGTCGATGGAAAATCGTATGAAGTCAACGGCTCGGAAAACTTGCTACAAGCATGTTTGAGTCTGGGCATCGACATCCCATATTTTTGTTGGCATCCATCCTTAGGTTCGGTTGGTTCTTGCCGTCAATGTGCTGTTACGCAATATGCGAATCCAGAAGATACGCGTGGTCGTTTAGTCATGTCTTGCATGACACCAGCATCTGACAATACCTATATCTCAATTGAAGACAAAGAAGCAACGGATTTCCGTGCATCTATTGTTGAATTTTTGATGACGAATCACCCACACGACTGTCCAGTTTGTGAAGAGGGCGGTCACTGTCATTTACAAGATATGACTGTAATGACAGGTCATGACCGTCGTCGCTATCGTTTTACAAAACGTACGCATTACAACCAAGAACTCGGCTCATTCATTGCGCATGAAATGAACCGCTGTATTGCTTGTTACCGTTGTGTTCGTTACTACAAAGACTATGCGGGCGGTACAGACTTTGGCGTATATGCCAATGCATCTCGTGTTTACTTTGGTCGTCCGGAATCAGGTACTTTAGAGTCTGAATTCTCTGGAAACTTGACTGAAGTATGTCCAACAGGTGTATTTACTGATAAAACTCATTCAGAGCGTTATAACCGTAAGTGGGACATGCAGTATGCACCAAGCGTGTGTCAAGGCTGTTCTTCTGGTTGTAACATTTCTCCGGGTGAACGTTATGGTGAAATCCGTCGTGTAGAAAACCGTTTTAATGGTTCGGTTAACCAATACTTCCTTTGTGACAAAGGTCGTTTTGGCACAGGTTATGTAAACCGTGCAGACCGTCCACGTCAGCCTCAGTTCCGTAATGGTGAAACTGTTGCAACTGTTTCTGTCGACCAAGCTCTAGATCAAGCGATTGCTAAGCTTCAAGGCAAAAAAGTTTTGGGTATTGGTTCTCCTCGCGCAAGCTTGGAATCGAACTATGCATTACGTGAGCTTGTAGGTCAGGTAAATTATTCAACTGGTATTGCACAAAAAGAGCAAAAGCTTGTTGAACTTGCTGCATCTATCATGCAAACCGAGGGTATTTACAACCCGAATATGCGTGAAATTGAAAGCTATGATGCTGTTCTGATCTTAGGTGAAGACCTAACTCAAACTGCACCTCGTATGGCATTGTCTGTTCGCCAAGCTGCGAAAAACAAAGCGCGTGAAATGGCTGCAAAAACACGTACACCAGATTGGTTAGCTGAGCCTGTACAACGTATTGGCCAAGAAGCAAAATCTCCGGTTTACATTTTAGCTGCAACTCAAACTCGTCTTGCTGACGTTGCAACTGGTGAAGTGGTTGCTTCTCCAAATGACATCGCACGTTTAGGCTTTGCAGTTGCTGCGGCAGTGAATGGTGAGGTTGTAAGTGGTTTAGATGAAGATGCAAAAGCATTTGCTCAAACCATTGCCGACACTCTAAAAGCAGCAAACAAACCATTAATTATTGCGGGTACAAGCTTGCAAGATGCTTCTATTATGGAAGCTGCAGCACAGTTGACTCAGAACCTAGGTTCTAAAGCTGGTTTAAGTCTTGTAGTTCCTGAAGTGAACTCTATGGGCTTGGTATTGTTTGGTGGTTTAAGCCTTGAACAAGCATTTGCTCAAGACTACGACACACTTGTTATTGTTGAAAATGACTTGTTCCGTCGCTTACCAGCTGCACAAGTACAAGCTGCATTAGATAAAGCTGAAACAGTAATCGTGCTTGATCACAGTGAAACTGAAACTGTGAAACAGGCTGATATCGTTCTTTCAGCAGCAAGCTTTGCAGAGGGTGATGGTACTGTTGTAAGCCAAGAAGGTCGTGCACAGCGTTTCTATCAAGTTTACGATCCAAGCTATTACAAACCTGAATATGCAATTAAAGAATCATGGCGCTGGTTACATGCCATTGAAACTGGCATTAAAGGTAAGGCTGTAGATTGGACATTGCTTGACGATGTAATTGAAAGCATCGTGAAAAATGTACCAGTACTCGAAGCTATCCAAGATGTAGCACCAGATGCGGGTTACCGTGTACATGGCTTGAAAATCGCGCGTGAACCACGTCGTTATTCAGGTCGTACAGCAATGCGTGCGCCGTTATCGGTTCATGAGCCTAAACAGCCTACCGATCCAGATTCAGCATTAACATTCTCAATGGAAGGTTATGTTGGTCCGCAAAAAGCATCATCATTAGTACCATTTGCATGGGCTCCAGGTTGGAACTCTCCACAATCTTGGAATAAATACCAAGATGAAGTCGGTGGCCACTTAAAAGGTGGTGATTCAGGTGTTCGTTTATTCGATCGGTTGGCAAAACGTCCTGCACGTAGCTATGTTGCTCCAGTGCCGGTTGTTGCAAACCCTGAAAGTTTCCGCTTAGTACCAATGCATCATATTTTTGGTTCTGGTGAATTCACGATTAAAACACCTGCAATGGAAACTCGTATTCCTGAAGCTGTGTTTGCAGTGGGCGAACAAGATGCAACTCGTTTGAACCTTCAAGAAGGTCAACGCATTACAGTAAAAGCAGGCGAAACGACTGTAAGCTTGCCTGTACAAGTAATTGAATATTTACCTACAGGTTATATTGGTTACCCAGTTGGTTTAGCACCAATGGTGTCACTAGCTGAGCCTGTTTCAGTGGCTTTAGGAGTGTAATTCATGAATCAAGAAATTATACGTCAAACGCCACTTTGGGCTGAGAACTGGCCAATTGCTTACGCTGTCGTTCAAGCAGTTGTGATTTTGCTTGTTGTGGTTTTAGTTGCTGCGTTGATGTCTTTTATTGAGCGTCGTTTACTTGCTTGGTGGCAAGACCGCTATGGTCCAAACCGTGTTGGTCCTGGTGGTATGTTCCAGATCGTTGCCGACATGCTCAAGATCATGTTCAAAGAAGACTGGACACCAAAATTTGCTGACAAACTTACATTCCGTTTAGCACCAGCTGTTGCAATGGCAACAGCGGTTCTTTCATTCATGGTAATCCCAGTGAGTCCTTCACTGGGTGTTGCTGACATGAGTATCGGCTTGTTGTTCTTCATGGCAATGGCTGGTATTGCAGTCTATGCAGTATTGTTTGGTGGCTGGGCTTCAAATAACAAATATTCATTGCTTGGTGGTTTACGTTCAGCTGCTCAAACTATTTCTTATGAAGTGTTCTTGGGTATTTCATTGATGGGTGTGGTTGCAATTGCAGGCTCATTTAACCTTCGTGAAATTGTTGAAGCACAACGTGATGTTTGGTTTGTCATTCCGCAATTCTTAGGTTTCTTGATTTTCGTAGTTGCTGGTGTTGCGGTAACTCACCGTCATCCATTTGACCAACCAGAAGCAGAACAAGAATTGGCAGAAGGTTACCATGTTGAATATGGCGGTATGAAATGGGGTATGTTCTTCGTTGCTGAATATGTCAACGTAGTACTGATCTCTGCATTGATCGTGACTTTATTCTTTGGTGGCTGGTTAACGCCATTCAATTTAGAAATTCCATTTGTTCCACCAGTATTCTGGTTTGTGATTAAAACAGCATTCTTTGTAATGATGTTTGTATTGGCACGTGGTTCTTTAATGCGTCCGCGTTATGACCAAGTCATGAACTTTGGTTGGAAAATTTGTTTGCCATTGGCGTTGGTCAACTTGTTAGTGACTGGTGCTGTGATTCTGATGAATCAGGCCTAGGACAGCAGGGAGTACAAAATGTATAAATTTCTAGCTGGATTCGGATCAATTGTACGTACGTTACTCATGGTGTTTAGCCATGCAACGCGTAAACGTGACACGATTTTATATCCAGAAGTTCCGGCTGAACAGATTGTGCCGCCACGCTTTCGTGGTCGTATCGTATTAACGCGTGACCCTGATGGGGAAGAGCGTTGCGTAGCATGTAACCTATGTGCGGTTGCATGTCCGGTTGGCTGTATCTCACTACAAAAAGCAGAAACAGAAGATGGTCGTTGGTACCCGGAGTTTTTCCGTATCAACTTCTCACGTTGTATTTTCTGCGGTATGTGTGAAGAAGCTTGTCCAACAACTGCGATTCAGCTCACACCAGACTTCGAGTTAGGCGAATATGTACGTCAAGACCTTGTTTATGAGAAAGAAAACTTACTCATTTCAGGTCCAGGCAAATACCCAGACTACAACTTCTACCGTGTAACGGGTATGGCAATTAACGGTAAAGAGAAAGGTCAAGCACAAAAAGAAAGTGCACCAATCGATGTACGGAGTCTATTACCATGATGTGGCCGTTTTATTTGATGGCACTCGTGGCCATCGTTTCTACGGTTCGTGTAGTGACTAACACGAACCCTGTACACGCTCTACTTAGTCTAATTGTTTCATTGCTTGCTGTTGCTGGTATTTTCATGATCGTGGGGGCGCCTTTTGCAGGTGCTCTTGAAATCATTGTTTATGCCGGAGCAATTATGGTTCTGTTTGTCTTCGTAGTGATGATGCTTAACTTAGGTCAACACACCGTTGAACAAGAACGTAAATGGCTTTCTTCAGATGCTTGGGCATATCCAGCACTCATGAGTTTCTTGCTCGGCTTGCTTTTAGTTTGGATGCTTGGTGGTGAATACACCACTATTTCAGCACCGCTTGGGGCACAAGTGATTGGACCAAAAGTAGTTGGTCAAGCACTCTTTACTCACTATTTATTATTGGTTGAAGTTGCCGCGATGTTATTGCTAGCAGCCCTTGTTGCAGCATATCACTTAGGTAAACGTGAACCAGGTGCAGAAGAGGAAAAAGAATAATGGGCCAGATTCCTTTAGAACATGGTTTGATTGTTGCAACCATCCTTTTTGCACTCGGTTTTTACGGTGTAATGGTGCGACGCAACCTATTATTTATGTTAATGAGCCTTGAAATCATGATGAATGCTGCAGCATTGGCATTTGTTCTTGCGGGTAGCGTATGGGCACAACCAGATGGGCAAGTGATGTTCATCTTGATTTTGACCCTTGCAGCAGCAGAGGCATGTATCGGTCTTGCGATTGTCCTTCAGTTCTATCATCGCTTCCATCATTTGGATGTAGATGCTGCTAGTGAGATGCGCGGATGAGTTATTTATATCTAACAGTATTATTTCCGCTAATCGGTTTTATTTTATTGGCGGCAGGACGAGACAAACTCTCTGAAAATGTTGCAGCAGTTATTGGCGTAGGTTCTGTAGGTTTATCTGCATTATTTGCACTCATTGCTGGAATGGCATTTACCACGAGTGGTCAGCAAGTTTTTGTTCAAAACTTGTGGACATGGTTCAATGTTGGCGGTTTTGCGCCGGGCATTAGCTTACATTTAGATGGCTTATCTTTACTCATGATGGGCATGATCACGGGTGTTGGTTTCTTAATCCACATCTTTGCATCATGGTACATGCGTGGTGAAGAGGGCTATGCGCGTTTCTTCTCTTATTTCAACCTGTTTGTTGCAAGCATGCTTGTGCTTGTATTGGGTGACAACTTGGCGTTGTTATTCTTGGGTTGGGAAGGCGTAGGTCTTTGCTCTTACTTGCTAATCGGTTTCTATTATGCAAACCCTGCAAATGGTTGGGCTGCGATCAAAGCGTTTACAGTGACCCGCGTTGGTGACGTATTCTTGCTTATTGCTTTATTCTTGCTTTACCAACAATTTGGTACGCTGAATACTCAGTACATCGTTGAACACGCAGCAGAAGTAATGACGAAGAGTTCGTCACTTACAATCTGGACTGCATTAATGTTGTTCTTGGGTGCTGCTGGTAAGTCTGCTCAAATTCCATTGCAAACATGGTTGGCAGATGCAATGGCAGGTCCAACACCTGTTTCTGCATTAATCCACGCTGCAACAATGGTAACGGCTGGTGTGTACTTATGCTGCCGTCTATTCAGCGTATTTGAACTTGCTCCTGAAGTGATGCAATTCATTTCAGTAACTGGCGCGGTAACTTTGTTAGTTGCAGGTTTTGCTGCACTCGTTCAAACAGACATCAAACGTATCTTGGCTTACTCAACAATGAGTCAGCTTGGCTATATGTTTATGGCTGTAGGTGCGGAAGCTTATCAAGCTGGCTTGTTCCACATGTTGGCTCACGCATTCTTTAAGGCATTATTATTCTTGTCTTCTGGTGCGGTGATTCTGGCTTATCACCACGAGCAAAACATTTTCAAAATGGGTGGTTTGTTCAAACGTAACAAATTCCTGTTTGCTTGTTTCGCGATTGGTGGCGGTGCATTAGCAGCTATTCCATTCTTGACTATTGGCTTCTTCTCTAAAGATGCGATTCTTGGTGAAGTTTGGGTACAAGGTCAATCAGTTGCTTTATATCACACCTTATATTGGGTGGGTGTAGCAGGTGCATTCCTGACTTCAATCTATACATTCCGTTTAATCTGGGTTGTATTCTTTGGTCAAGAAAACACGCCTTACCATGAGATTAAAGGTGCAACTTACTGGGCTCCATTGGGTATTTTAGCTGTATTGTCTACTTTTGTTGGTGCGGTATTAAAAGCACCGGTAGCAGGTATTCTGAATACTGCAAAAATCCCTGAATTCCATGTCGCTGAACAATTTGTAGAAGGCATGCATGGGGCAGAGCACTTAGCAGTAGGTATTGCACTAGTTGGTCTAGTTGTTGGTATAGCATTATTTACATTTGCTTATGGTGCAGTGAAATCATTCGCTCAAACAAGTTTGGGTTCAGGTTTGGCACATATTTGCCGTACCGCTTTTGGTTTTGATGCATTGTATGACATCGTTTTTGTTAAACCTTATTTATTCTTCGCCAAAATCTTTGGCCGTGATCCGATTGACGGTTTGTGGTTAGTTCTTCCTGCACTCGTGAAAGGCGGAAATAGTTTTACAAGCTCACGTCAAACAGGTTCATTGCGTGAATACGCATCAAGCATGTCACTCGGTGTAGTGGTGTTATTGATGATCTTGATCGTTATTCAGGTAGTGGGGAAATAAAATGGAAAACAATTTAATTTTACCCGCGCTGATCCTTGTTCCGTTCATTGCCGGTTTTATTTGTTGGTTAGTCGATAAGCTCGACAAAACTTTGCCACGCTGGATTGCCTTAATTGGTATGCTCATTACTTTGGGCTTAGGTCTTGCGCTTTGGCAAAGTGGAACTTATAGCTACGAGTTGGGTTCTAAAATCCCAACTTGGTCTGCTGAGTTCTATTTACCGTGGATTCAATCACTCGGTATTGGCATTCACTTAGCTGTGGATGGCTTATCTTTACTCATGGTGTTATTAACAGCGTTACTTGGTGTACTTGCTGTTGGTTGTTCATGGGGTGAGATTCAAAAGAACGTTGGTTTCTTCCACTTGAACCTATTATGGAGTTTAGGTGGCGTTATCGGTGTATTCTTAGCGATTGACTTGTTCTTGTTCTTCTTCTTCTGGGAGATGATGCTTGTACCAATCTACTTCTTGATTGCGTTATGGGGTCATAAAGGCTCAAACGGTCGTTCACGTGTTTACGCTGCTACTAAGTTCTTCCTTTACACGCAGATTGCCGGTCTAGTGATGCTAATCGGTATCCTAGGTCTTGTAGTTTATGGCTACATGATGACCGGAATGATCGGTTTTGATTACAACTATTTATTAGCTGTAGCTAACCACTTACCTGCAGGCTTAGCGTACGGTTTCATGATCTGTTTCTTCATCGGTTTTGCGGTGAAGTTACCAGTATTCCCATTACACGGTTGGTTGCCAGATGCGCATGCTCAAGCTCCTACAGCAGGTTCTGTAGACTTAGCAGGTATCTTGATTAAAACAGCTGCGTATGGCTTGCTTCGTTTTGTTATTCCATTCTTCCCGACAGCTTCTGCACAGTTTGCAGACATTGCGATTATTTTCGGTTTGATTGGTATTTTCTACGGCGCATGGTGTGCTTACCAGCAAACTGACATGAAACGTTTACTTGCGTATACGTCGATTTCACACATGGGCTTTATCTTACTTGCAATCTATGCAGGTAATATTTTGACCTTCCAAGGTCTAATGATCATGATGTTGGCACATGGTTTGTCATCAGCTGCATTGTTCATTATGTCTGGTCAAATCTACGAACGTTTACATACACGTGATTTACGTTTAATGGGTGGTCTTCGTGGCCAGCTTCAGTACTTGCCATTTTTCTTGATGTTCTTCGTTGCTGCTCTTGTAGGTGTACCAGGTTTAGGTAACTTTATTGGTGAATTCCTGATTTTGATGGGTTCATTTAATAAATATCCTGTCTTTACGATTCTTGCTTCTATCAGCCTTGTATTTGCAGGTTTATATGGCTTGATCTTGATTCACCGTGCTTTATTTGGTGAACCAAATCCTGAACAAAAGCAACATTACACTAGTCCATTGAAAGACTTATCTGCTCGTGAAGTTGGTATTTTGATGATTTGTGCGATTGGTCTCGTTTGGCTTGGTATCTACCCACAAACATTCTTGGATGTATCTCATTCAAGCATGCAGTGGTTGGTCAATAGTTATGTGCCAGTACAAGAAGTCGTTGAAACTGTTCAGCAAACAGCTACTCAACTTGACCATGTGGAGATCCAATAATCATGAACTTCACAGTATCATTCTCTACGCTTATGCCTTTAGCTCCGGTGATGATTGTTGCTTTGACAACAATCGTCGTCATGTTGTTAATTTCTATTAAGCGTAATCATAATTTAATCGCAACGACTTCTGTTGTTGGTTTAAACCTTGCTGCACTTTATATTTTATTTGCAGTATTTGGCGGTAAGTTTGTACCGGCAAATGTGATGGGCATGTTTATGGTTGATCCATTTACCATGTTCTATCAATTTATGATTTTGATTGCGGCATTGGCATGTTGTACTTTGTCTCATGCTTACATTGAAACTTATAAAGACAACCGCGAAGAGTTATATCTTTTGTTACTTGCTTCAGTAGCAGGTGCAATGTTGATGGTTGCAAGCTCTCACTATGCATCGTTCTTCATTAGCCTTGAGTTAATGTCGATTCCTGTATATGGCTTACTTGCTTATACTTATCAACGTAGTAACTCACTTGAAGCGGGTATTAAATACCTTGTACTTTCAGCGACAGCTTCTGCAATGTTGTTAATGGGTATGGCATATATCTATGCATATACAGGTTCGCTTTCATTCTATGATTCTGTACAAGCATTATTTGAAGCAATCAAACAGCCAATGGTGTTATTAGGTTTAGCACTTATTATCTTTGCTGTTGCATTTAAATTATCGCTTGCGCCGTTCCATAAATGGACACCGGATGTATATGCAGGTGCACCAGCGCCAATGGCAACTTTCTTAGCGACTGCTGCTAAAGTTGCAACAATTGGTTTGTTCGTGCGCTATATGCTTGCTTCAGGCGCAATGATGGTGAACTCGTTAGTAACTATTTTGACGATCATTGCTGTATTGTCGATTTTAGTTGGTAACTTACTCGCTGTTCGTCAAGTTAACTTAAAACGTATTCTTGGTTATTCATCTATTGCTCACTTTGGTTATTTGTTAATTGCTTTAATTAGCATGACTTATGCGAGCTTGGGTAGCGTGACTGTATATGTGGTGTCTTATGTATTAACAACTATTGGTGCCTTTGGTGCAGTAGCGTTAATGTCTAGCCCATATAACAACGTAGATGAAGCACAAAGCCTTGCAGACTACCGTGGTTTATTCTGGCGTCGTCCAGTACTTACAGCAACTTTAACAGTCATGATGTTGTCTTTGGCTGGTATTCCATTAACAGCAGGCTTCATTGGTAAGTTCTTGGTGGTAATGGCTGCTGTAACAACTCAACACTGGTTCTTAGCTGCAATGATTATTGTGGGTAGTGGTATCGGTTTGTACTATTACTTACGTGTGATGGTTGTAATGTACATGACACCACCAGAAACTCCTCGTATTGATGCAGATGCTCATTGGGGACAAAAAGTGGGTGGTTTAATGGTATTGGCTGCTGCTGCATTAGTTATTATTTTGGGTGTTTATCCAGATCCAATGATTAATTTGGCATTAAAAGCAGAAATTTTATCTCCATTACATTTCATGCTTTCACAACAGTAATTCTGGTGTACAAAAAAGCCTCCAAATCTGGAGGCTTTTTTTTATTGAGCGTTAAAAAAAGATTATAATAAATACGTTTTTATATTTTTAGGTAACATCTGTGGCCATTCAAGAAATTCGTCACCCACTTATTCGTCATAAATTAGGCTTGTTACGCCGTGCTGACATCAGTACTAAGAATTTCCGTGAGCTTGCTCAGGAAGTGACTATGTTGTTGACTTATGAAGCAACAAAAGATTTACCAGTTGTGGATTGTGAAATTGATGGATGGGCTGGAACTGTTACTACTCAGCGTATTGCTGGTAAAAAAATAACGATTGTACCGATTTTACGTGCCGGAATTGGTATGTTGGATGGCGTACTTAACCTGATTCCAAGCGCAAAAGTGAGTGTTTTAGGTCTTGAGCGTAATGAAGAAACATTAGAAGTTCGCACGTATTATAAAAAATTAGTTCCGGATGTCGCTAATCGTCTTGCGATGATTATTGACCCAATGTTAGCAACGGGTAATTCGTTAGTTGCTGCTATTGATGTGTTAAAGGCAAGTGGTTGTAAAGATATCCGTGTTATGGTGTTGGTTGCTGCACCTGAAGGCGTTGCTAAAGTTGAAGCAGCTCATCCAGATGTGCAAATTTATACGGCATCTATTGATAATGGTTTAAATGAACAAGGTTATATTGTTCCTGGCTTGGGCGATGCTGGCGATAAAATTTTTGGTAGTGTACAAAAAGATTAATTTTTTGAAATAGCATTAAAAAGAGACTTCATTCAACCGTATAATTTTAAAAACGGAACCGTGAGTCTCTTTTTTATTTACTGCAACGACTGGATTGGAAAAGTAGGGGAAAGATCATGAAGCAAGAGTTTTATACTGGATGGGTAAAACAATATAACCCTGATAAAGGGTTTGGTTTTATTGAGACCACTGAAGGAGATATTTTCTTTCATATTTCTGATTTCCCTGCATCAGAGGGCGAACCGAAAAGAAATGAAAAAGTGAGATTTCTTGCCGCAGATAATCAGGGCAAATTTAAAGCGATCAAAATTGAGCGTGTTGACCCGAATCCTGCGAAAACCAAGAAAAATAAAATTGCAGATCACAATAAAGCGATCACAAGCGAATTACTATCAAATTTTCGACGCTAATCAACGAAAAGATCAGGTTTTAAACCTGATCTTCACAGAATTGTAAGAATGCTTTGAGACCTGGACCCTGATACTTTTGACGGTGTACTAGCATATAAAGCGGACGGGTAAGCTGCCAGAATGGTGTATCTAAAATTACTAATTGTCCCTTTTCAATTAAAGGTTCAATGGCAAGTTTAGAAATACATGACATACCTAAACCACCAGCAACGATTTTTAAAATTGCTTCATTGTGACCTAGGGTTAAGCGAATATTCGCGTCTGGCAGATCTTGCAATATCGCATTATCAAATACTTCACGCGTTCCTGAACCTTCTTCACGTAAAATCCATTCGACTTGAAGAAAATCATGCGCTGTTAGAGGTCTATTTAAACGTGCTAACGGGTGATTTGGGGCACAGCAAACTGCAAGCTCATCATCACGCCAATGAATACATTGGAGTTGAGGTAAGTGACATGATCCCTCAATTAAAGCTAAATCAAGTTGGAATTGATTGACTGCTTCAATCATTTGGCGTGTATTGCCCACTTGTAATTGTAAATGCGCTTTAGGATGATGCTGTAAAAAGTTTGCCATTAAATCTGGCATGAGGTAATCACTAATCGTTAAAGTGGCCCCAATACGTAAATCAATGCTTTGCAATTCACCTTTTGCAGCTTGCTCAAAAGCTTCACAGCGACCTAATATTTCTAATGCTTGAGGCAATAGAAAACGACCTAAATCATTAAGCTGTAATCGTTTACCTAAACGATCAAATAGAGGAGCACCAAGGCCATCCTCTAAATCGGCTAAAGCCATACTTGCTGCACTTTGCGTCAGTCTGACCGCATCACTCGCTTTGGTGACAGTTCCTTCTTGAGCGACTGCTACAAAAACAGCCAACTGGCGTAATGTCATGCGCATGTTTAAAAAGCCTTAACGTTTAAAAGTATTCATTATTTCGGCTGTCATGCTAACATGAGCGCACTATTTCATGCCACGTTGAAATCATGTCAATTGAAAAATTTAGCGTAGAAAAAGTTTTATCTGTACACCGCTGGACTCCAACTCTTTTCAGTTTCACCATGACTCGCCCTGCACATTTTAAATTTACTGCTGGGCAATTCGCACGTATTGGGCTAAAAGTTGGAGAGGAACTCGTTGTTCGTGCTTATTCGGTAGTCTCATCACCATTTGATGAAACGCTTGAGTTTTTTTCGATTGTAGTACCAGACGGTGCATTTACGTCAAATCTTCAACATTTAAAGGTAGGAGATGAGCTTTATTTAGAAAAAACACCTTATGGTTATTTGACTTTAGCTCGCTATCAACAACCTTTACCGCATGATTTATGGTTATTGGCAACGGGTACAGGTTTAGCTCCATTTTTATCGATGCTACAAGACTTCGATACATGGTCTAAATATCAAAAAATTAATTTGGTCTACAGTGTCCGTACCGCAGCTGAGTTAGCTTACGTTGATCGTATTCAAGAGATTGCTGAAACTTTTGGTGAAGGACATAACGGATTTAAATTTATTCCGATTATTACTAGAGATCCATCTGCGCCATTGCATGATCGTTTGCCGATTCTGATTGAAAATAGTGAATTAGAAAAATCTGCTGGTATAGAGCTGAATCCTGCCACAAGCCACGTCATGCTTTGCGGAAATCCGCAAATGGTAGATGACACTAAAGAGGCTTTAAAGCGCCGTGGTTTGACGATGAATCGTCGAGGTGAGGGAAATATTGCGGTAGAAAATTACTGGTAATAAATTGCGGTGAAAACAACTTTATAATTAATTTTATGGATATGTTTATTAGTGGACAAACATATCCATAAATTCGCGAATTTCTGAAATTGCGCTATCTACATCGGTTGAAAGCCAAGTTGGCTCAAAAAGACCTGCATAATGTTCCAAACGATCTTGTGGAACGACTAAGCGAACAGGACAGTCTTCTTCTAGTAAGCGCCAAGGTAAAATTGGAACATCATTGTCTAGAAAAATATTGATATTACGAATATCAACAATCATGGCATTAATGCAGTCAGGAAATGGCATGACGGAAAATTCTTCAGTACGGCGACGAAAATACTCTAAATCACCCCATTTGAGTTCATAACTTGGTTTATTAAATTCAATAATACCAATGAGATGTTCGTCTCTCGTCTGATGTATATAACATTGATGTGTGACGTCAGTGTCGAGATCAAGTGTTACGTTTTGCTGACGATACATCATAAAATAGAGCAGCTTTAAAACAAGGGGGCTTATTATAGCCTATTTTATAAAAAGTAAGCGCTAAAACATATTGTATTACAAATAGAACCTTAAAGAAGCTCGAGCATAACTTGTCATTATTTTTTAATGGCTAAATATTTTTGCCTAAATTTTATACTGTTTTTATTATTTTAATAGTAGAGTTTTGCAAACACAGACACCTTAGCATAATGCTTTTTCACACAATGCAACAAACCAAATTGCTATGATGATTATAAAGTTAATGATAAAAGAAGAGGGGAAAGAAGATGCATGATTTTTCAAAACCACCTCATGTGACGAGTCCTGAAGAAACTGCGAAAAAAAGAAGATTGCCAGTTTACATTTTAATTATTGTTGGGCTTTTTCTTATTGCACTCATCGTCTACATGGTTGCTGATCACAGCAAAACACCTAAAGAAGAAGCCGCTTTTCAACATGAGGTCACACCGCATGTCATTAAGAGTATTTCAGATTTGAATATCTATAAAGGGTAATAAGCCAACCAGTATATCTTGATAGAAAGCCTTTGGGATGTGACCTAAAGGCTTTTTTTGCAACCTTTTGCATCAATTTGTTGTATTTATGCAGAAGTGTGTTGATTAGAAAATACTCAAAACATAAGGTGAGATAGACCGCATTTATCGTCATTTTTAACAACGAATGGTGTTTTTCATAATTGATGGCACTGAAAAGAACATAACAATTGAGGACATAACAATATGAATGAATTTTTTAATGGGCCTCGCGGCGCTCAGTTTGATGCGATGTATTACTGGGATCAGTTTCATCCTATTTTAGCTGCAATCGTCATCTTACTGGTTGGCTGGATAATCGCTTTATTAGTTGCGGCAGGTGTAAAAAAACTTCTGCAAAAAGTAAATACCAATGCAAAATTATCTTCAGCAACTGGGCGTGCTCCAAACATAGAAGGCCTTATTTCAAAAGTCGTATTCTGGTTTATTCTAATCTTAGCTGTTGTCGCAGCTCTCAATGTACTTAATATTAGTGGAGTGAGTGGCCCGTTCAGCAATATGGTGAATCAGGTACTCGTCTATATTCCAAATATTATTGCTGCTGTTGTGGTGGGTTTTATTGGTTGGATCGTTGCTCGACTGGTGCGAGCAGGGGTGACCAATGTTTTATCCCGAACTCAACTTGACGATAAGTTAAGCAGTGAAGTGGGTGTAGGTGGAATTAGCCAGAATATTGGTGAAATTCTTTACTGGCTTGTATTGTTACTTTTCCTTCCGATTGTTCTTTCAATATTAGGATTAACAGGCTTACTGATTCCAGTTCAAAATATGGTAAATGACGCCGTAGCGTTCTTGCCAAATATCTTTATTGCTGGTGTTATCGTTTTTGTTGGTTATATCTTGGCAAAAATTGTACGTGGTATTGTTGAAGGTTTAGTAAATAGCTTAGGTGTTCAGGCTCAAGCTGAAAAAATTGGTCTTTTCAAAAGCTCTAACGTAGGCAAATTCTTAGGGTCATTTGTTTTCGCAATCATCATTATTACAACATTGATTGTAGCGTTTGAAGCTTTAGGCATTGAGACAATTTCTCAGCCAGCAACAGCAATGCTTAATGAAATCTTGCAGGCGATTCCAAACATTATTGCTGCTGGTTTAATTCTACTAGTTGCTTATATTGTTTCTCGTTTTGTTGGCCGCTTAGTAGCCGAATTAATTGCAGGTACTGGTGTTGATGAAATTCCTGCAAAGTTAGATGTACAACGCTTTTTAGGTCAAACTAAAGTTTCTAATGCAGTTGGCTGGTTAATTGTATTCTTTACTATGCTATTTGCAGTTTCTGAAGCTGCGGATCGTCTTGGTTTCGATCAAATTAGTGGTCTAATTGCAATGTTTATCCATTTCGGTGCAAACATTCTATTGGGCGCTGTAATCTTGGTTATTGGTTTCTGGCTTGCCAATGTTGTGGCGAACGTGGTTCAACGCGGCGAATATAATAGCTCGCGTTGGTTAGGTAGTTTAGTTCGTGTGTTAATTATTGGTCTTGTACTTGCGCTTGGTTTAAGAGCGATGGGTATTGCAGATTCGATCGTTAACCTTGCATTTGGTTTGACTCTAGGTGCAGTTGCAGTTGCTTTCGCTCTTGCATTTGGTTTGGGTGGTCGCCAACCAGCAGAAAGACTGTTGAGTGATTTGTTAGATAAAGCTAAAAAAGAAGCGAATGAACCAAATCCTCTGTATCAACCGCCTTCTACTACGACCACAAGCAGTCCATCTACTGGTAGCTCATCTGCAACTACGAGTTCGTCAACATCTACAGTTGCACCAACGACTACAACCTCACCATCAACGGTTTCATCTGATGCAAAACCTGCTGATTCTGCACAAGTAAATCCAGCAGAACCACCAGTAAATAAACCGTTTGGATCTACTGGAGAAAATGACGAAATTTAGTAAGTAAAACTAATTTTCAGATAAACCGTACAAAAAATCTTTGATTTTTGTGATAAGTTCGACCACTCTATATTGAGTGGTCGTTCTTTTTAGACGTTATAAAAACAAATAAGTGAGGAAAATACGATGAAGAAACCAGGTCGTTTTTTAGCACCGATTGTCATTGCGGGAATTACGGTAGGTTTTTTAGCAAGTGCTTATAAATTTGTGTTTAATAAATCTAATTCATCAAAACAGGCAACAACTCATACACGTAATTCTGAAAAATCATCAAATGATTCGAAAGCCTCAAATTAGCTTATTGATCATTTAAACGTATTGTGCTGCTGCATAAGCAGAAGACCAAGCCCATTGGAAGTTATAACCTCCTAAATGGCCAGTCACATCAAGTACTTCCCCAATAAAAAACAGTCCTTTCTGCTTTTTACTTTCCATGGTTTTGGAAGATAC
The DNA here is from genome assembly GCF_000302435.1 of Acinetobacter sp. TG2027. Taxonomy (NCBI): domain Bacteria; kingdom Pseudomonadati; phylum Pseudomonadota; class Gammaproteobacteria; order Moraxellales; family Moraxellaceae; genus Acinetobacter; species Acinetobacter sp. TG2027. The sequence goes on from NZ_AMJN01000003.1 coordinate 44,610, forward strand.
TTCACTTGTATCAACTCCACCTAAAGTAACTTCGGCAGTACGATAGCCTTCTGTGCCTGATGGTTTGACGGTAAAACCATGTAGTTGCTCGGCAATATGATCTAGCTGTGCATCACTGATATTACCAATCGCTGTCTCGCTCTGCTCTGCCCATATAAGTTGTTGTAACTCTTGTACAATACTTTTTGCCGTAAATTCATTCAGAAGAGTACGCAATAAAACTTTAGGTTGGGCTTTCTTTTTGTCTTTTAAATAATTTGCTAAATCTTGGCTCGGGAAAAAGTCAATTTTAAAACTTTCACCAGTATTCCAATAGTTTGAAAGCTGTAAAGAACTTGGACCACTCAAACCACGATGCGTAAACAATAATGCTTCAGTAAAGCTATTCTTCGAGTTACTTAGAGTCACATCTAAAGCATTACCACTTAGGCGTGTAGTGACTTCTTTAATATGATCTGAAAAAGTAAATGGGACTAAACCTGCGCGAGTTGGGAAAACCGTATGTCCAAATTTTTGTGCCAGTTCATAGCCAAATCCAGAACCACCCAAAGTTGGAATGGATAAACCACCTGTAGCAACCACTAATGACTCACAGCTAAATCGGCCTTGGTTTGTGTGTACAGTAAAACCGCCTTTTTCTAATGGGTCAATCTGTACAGCTTCACATTGAGTTTGGATATCAACATTATTGGTTTTATTACATTCACTCACCAGCATCTCTAAAATTTCTTTAGCACCGTTTAGCGTGAATAATTGCCCGTGTTTTCGTTCTTCATAAGCAATTCCATAATCACATACCAAACCGATAAAGTCCCAGTTGCTATAGCGTGATAGGGCAGAAATAACGAAGTGTGGATTATGAGAAATATAGTTGTCAGGCTCTACATAAAGGTTGGTAAAGTTACACTTACCACCGCCTGACATTAAAATCTTTTTACCAATTTTATTGGCTTTTTCTAAAATTAAAACCGAGCGCCCTCGTTTAGCAGCATGGGCAGCCAACATGAGTCCAGAAGCACCTGCACCTAAGACAATGACATCGACATGACTGTTAGACATAAGAGATTCTCGATTAATCGTGAAAATTTAAAAGGGGCATATACTATCATGCCGAGCCTTAGTCATGCTAAAGACATTTACTGCTATGCGGAGTAATGTGCACTAAAAGCTAATAAGTTATTGATGTGATTTATTTCTTATATCTGCCTGTAAACCACCAGAATGAATTGCCAGAATGCGAGTACCTTCAGAAAAGTAATTATTCTTTATAAGATCAAACAGACCAAACATCATCTTTCCTGTATAGATCGGTTCAAGTGGTACAGCATGTTGTTCTTCGAAACTTTCTATAAATGCCAATAACTCGGGTGAAGTTTTTGCATACCCGCCACAGCAGTATGCATCTGTCAGCGACCAATTTTGTTTTTGGGTCCACTGCTGAATTTCTTGTTGTAAAAAGTCACCTTTTAAAGCCGAAAATCCTAAGACTTTTTGATCGGCTGAACTTCTTTCAATAAGACCCGAAACCGTTCCGCCAGTTCCTACTGCACAGCAAATCACGTCATATTGATTTAAATCACTTTGGCTGAGAATTTCCTGACAACCTTGAACAGCCAATTCATTGGTGCCGCCTTCAGGAATAATGAAAATTTCAGGAAATTGATGACGTAATTTTTGAAGATAGTTTGCATCATCTCGTAAGCGATATTCATTGCGTGAGACAAAATGTAGATGCATTCCTAAACTTTGAGCTTTTGCTAAGGTTGGATTCAGAGGTTTGTCAGCTAACTCTTCACCACGAATAATTCCAATACTTTTTAAGCCAAAAAGATGAGCTGCATAGGCAGTCGCGGCAATATGGTTAGAATAAGCGCCACCAAAAGTCAAAATGCTCGATAAACCTTGTTGTTTTGCGACAAGCAAATTGTATTTTAATTTATAAAACTTATTGCCCGAAATTTGAGGATGAACTAAATCTAATCGCTTAATGTCGAGATGAACTAAAGAGGGGAGTTCAATATGCTGATAGGAAACAGGTTGGGCAATGTGATCAAACATTAGAAATTGAGAAAAATAATGATTGATCACATTGTAGCTTTTTAAATAGAGCTTTAAAAAGCTGTTTACGAACTTGTATCGACAGAAGTAATTACTGACATGCCAGGGCGTAAGTGTTCCATTCCTTCTTGATTTGGATCAATGGTAATACGTACGGCAATTCTTTGAACTACTTTGGTAAAGTTTCCTGTTGCATTGTCAGGCTTTAACACACTGAACTCAGAACCCGCAGCAGGTGAGATCTGCTCAACATGTCCTGTAAATTTTTTGTGTTTCATGGCATCGACTGTGAACCATGCTTTTTGTCCAATTCGCATATTGGCAATTTGGGTTTCTTTAAAGTTAGCAATCACCCAAGTTTGTTGTGGAATTAAGTAGAGCAACTGTGAGCCTGCTGCTACATATTGCCCAACACGAGGGTTCACCTCACCAAGTTGTCCATCCATTGGAGCAACAATGACACTATAGTCTTTGGTAGTTTGTGCCTGATCTAGTTGTGCCTTAGCACTTGAAACTTGTGCTTCTAAGCCAGCTTCCGCGACCTGCGCCGTTTTAAGTGCTTCTTTGGCAACTAAAACATTGGCTTCTGCCTGCTTCAGTGCTGCAAGGTTATTTTCAGCATCTGCTGCGGCTTTATCTTGCTCAGATTTAGAAGCTGCTCCACTATTACCTAACTGTTGATATCGTCTAAGCTGTGCTAAAGAAAGTTCATATTGAGCTTTAACTTGATCTACTTTTGCTTGTGCAGCCACAATATCAGCTTGTTTTTGAGCAATAGACTGTGTCTGATTGGCTAAAGTATTTTTAGCTTGTTCAACTCCAGAAGCCGCTTGCGTTACTTTTTGGTCGTAAGTGGTTGCATCAATATGCATTAATACTTGACCCTTTTTAACGTGGTCAAAGTCCTTAACTAATACATCTTTAACATAGCCATTAATTTGCGACGATAAAATCGTTGTTTTACCTTTAACATAACTATTGTCAGTTTGTTGAACACTCGTTGCGAAAGGTCCGATTCTCCATGCCCACAAAATCACTAAAATACCGACAATGAGCACAACTAACATCCATAATAAAGTGGAGCGTTTTGTTGGAATCAGTTTACTTGCAGGTGTAGGTGCAGGTGTTGGCTCGTTGGCGGGTGCCTGAGCTGGTGTTGGTTCCGGTTTGTTTTGATCATCTGACATATATCAATCTCAATTTCTATTTCATCAAATACGAAAGCCATTAAGGACGGCTAATTCCTCTGCGTTGTAGATATTTACTACGTGCAATATTAAATCCACCCCACAAGAGTAGGGCGATAGCAAAAATACCGTTTAAAGCAATAACATCATTGTAGGCACGCACTTGCGCTTCACGAGTGACCACTTGATTAAGTGAACGCATGGATTGAGCTGTTTGTAATGCTGGATCAGTAGTCGTAACTGATGCGCTGCGTTGATATGTAGAGAGCCTTTGAGCAACTAGAGGGTCTGCTTGTTCTAAATCTTTAATAATCTCGACTTGATAGTTCTGCGTGCGGTGTTGTTGATAGGTCGAGAAGAACGAAGATCCAACAAGACCACCAAAGGTTTGAGTTGCAGAGAACAGCACAATAAAAGTCACTACATAGGAAGGGCCTTTAGCCAAAGTTTGCGCAAAGCCAATCAGGAGCAATGGCCCAATAAATAAACCACCTGCAAAGCCGACTAAAAACTGACTTGCAAAGAAATTCACAGGTCGAACATCACTAGTTAGGTGATAATCTAGTCCACAGGCCACTAAAATTAAAAACTCTGCAAAAAGTAAGTGGAAGATAATCCGTTCGCGTGAAAAAGTCAGGGCACTAAAAAGAGTTCCACTTAAAATCCCCACTAATATGACCACATAGAGTGGAACAAATTGGTCTGGACCCATTCCCATAGTTTTTAAGAAATTAACCGCTGCGTAGCTTTGTTCTGACATTAAAAGTCGAATAGCAAAAGCACCAAAAATGAAGCGTAGGGTCGAAGCGGCACCTAACCAGCGTGTCATAATTAATGGATTGGCGCGATAGTGCTCATAGAGCAACCCCAAAACAACTAAACTAAAACCTGCAATTAAGACGTAAGCAAGCCATTCACTGTTAAACCACCATAAAATTGGACCTTGTGTGAGTACAATACATAAGCAGGCAAAGCCAGGCGCTAGTAAAGCAAAGGTGAAAAAATCCTGCTTCTCAAAAACATAAATTCTTAAGCTTCGCGGTAATTTCAATGAAACGACCATGGCTAAACAACAAAGTGCTAAGCCGAGCTCAAACGTATATAGAACAGACCAACTATCTGTATTTACGAGAAATGGAGAAATAATCCAAGCTAACGGCACGCCAAGTTGCTGAAAACCAAAGGCAATATATATACCTTTTGCCATGTCTGCTTTTTTAAAAGCTTGCATGGTGTAATACATACCTAGTGAGCTTAATGGCGCACCAGCTAAACCAGCTACAACCCTTGCGAATAGGGCCATTTCATAAGTATGTACAAAAATATGTAAAACCAGCACGGCAATAAAAATCACGAGTCCTATTTCCGAAAATACTCTTAGGCCATACTGTTGCCGGGCTTTAAATAAAATCAGGTTTGAACTGACATTTGCCATGACATAAGCAGCAGGCAACCAAGCCGCTTCGGAAGGAGTTAGTCCATACTCACCTTGGATTAAAGGTAAATTTGCCGTAATAAAACCATTACTTAAGCTTGCCGAAAGGGCGATAAATAAACCAATAAAAAAGTAAATAAACCGCTTAGGTACAGAGTGTGCAATAGCTGCTGGTGAACCAGGTAAAGTCGGTTGCTCTTCTGGGGTCCAGTCGGGTGGTGTTTCTAAGTAACGAGGCGTTTTACTCATTCTATCCCTCGAATTTTTTGTATTTGAATACCATGAAATAGTAATTCAATTGCTCGTTTTGCTAAGCGAGTCTGTTCTTCTGGCTCATGTCCTTGAAATGAAGAACCCAACATTGCTGTGACCATTGCATAGTCATCGGCGGTCAGATCAGCTCGGCACAATTTTTGTTCTATCGCATTTTCAATCAGTGGGTTAAGTGCATTATTTCGCCGTTCATAAATTTTTAACATAATTGGATCTTGTCGATCAATCACTCTCCAAAAATCTTGCAAAATTGCGAGCTTGGGAAGTTGCCCAATATGTCCTTCAATTAAACGAAATAAACCATCTTCGAATTGTTGAAAATGAGCTGCTTTTTGCTCTAGCTGTGTAATCGCACGTTCTAAAAGTGCACTAATTAAAGCTTTTCGATCACAAAAGTTACGGTAGAACGTCGCTCTGCCTACACCAGCGTGGTCAATCACAACTTGTAAGGGAACATTAATGCCATGAATACGAAAACATTCTTCGGCTGCATTGAGTAATTCATCCCGATTATGGGCTGCAATTTTTTGACGTTTACTCATGTCATCGGTTTGAGGAGTTCTAAAGGTTATATATTTAACGGACATTTTTGTCCGTTGTGAAGATTTAAATTGTAAAAACATGAAAATTCAATTTTCATCATTTATATCTTCGCCATTTTTATATGTGTCATAAAAAGCTGTTAGAATACCGCGCAATTGCATGATGCTAGGTCAATACAATGTTTGAGTCCCTTATTCCTCTTTTTTCAATTGCGATGGCATTGATGCTTGGAGCAATAAGTCCTGGGCCAAGCTTTATTTATGTGGCACAAAATTCAATTTCTAAATCACGTAAACATGGGTTGTTTACCGCTTTAGGGACGGGGACAGGTGCAGCGCTTTTTGGTCTATTAGCAGTTATGGGATTGCAAGCAGTTTTATTGGCGGTGCCTTCTGCTTATTTGATTTTAAAAATTGGTGGTGGGCTGTATTTGCTTTGGCTGGCTTTTAAAATTATTAAACATGCTAAAGAACCAATTGCCATGGAAAATGATGGCAAATCAAAAATGACCTATAAACAGGCATATCGTTATGGCTTAATTACCCAGTTAAGTAATCCAAAAATTGCAGTCGTGCTAGCGAGTGTATTTACTGCTTTGTTGCCCAAAGAAATCCCAAATTATTACTACGTCGCATTACCAGTGATTTGTTTTATGATTGATGCGGGTTGGTACTCATGTGTGGCAATGCTGCTCTCTTCAGAGAAGCCTCGAAAAATGTATCTGAAAGCAAAAACAGGGGTGGATCGAGTTGCTGGAAGTATTGTGACTTTATTGGGTTTAAAATTAATTTTCTTCAAATGATTACTCTTTAATTAAAATATCTACAAAATCCAAAGCCAGCTATTTATAGTCTGGCTTTATTTTGGCGTAAAATATATACAAATTGAAATATCTTTTTTAGCACTTAAATACTTTAAAAGTGGTAACTTAATAAATAAAACAAAAAGAAATGAGGATCACATTATGAAAAAACTAATGGTGAGCATTTCTGTAGTTTTTCTCATCTTAACTACAGGATGTGAGATGAGAACAATGAGCAAGCAACAGCCAGCAAATGAGCGGACCATGAGTATTGTGGGTACTCCGGTTCATGAAAAGGATTATAAAATTTCCGATATACAAGTGAATAATCATGAGCAATCTAACTATTAAGTTACTTGCTGGATGTGCAACTTACTGTGTTTTGAATATGGTAAGTGCATGTGAGCCTGCTTCTTTAGATTGGGAGCTTTTTCAGGAAAAATATGATTTAAATCATGATGGCATGTATAGTCTAAAAGAGTTTCAACGTGTTGAAGACTTTTATCCCTATAACTGGCCGAGTGATAAGCGTTTTCAAGGTGCAAATAAGCAGACAGAGCTATTTCATTATTTAGATGAAAATAAGAATGGCTATTTAACAAATGAAGAGTTGGGAAATATACACGTTTTATTTAATAACCCTTGCGAAGGGTGGCCGTGGTCCTAATTTAGTAAGCCTCGTTTAAACCTATTCAAAGTCCTTAAAAACAAAAAAGCTCCCAATTTAGGGAGCTTTTTTTGAAAGCAGATTAAGAAACTTTATCGCCAGGTTTCGCACCGCTGTCTGGAGAAATAATGAAAATACCTTCACCATTTCCGGCAGCAAGTACCATACCGTTTGAAATACCAAAACGCATTTTTCGTGGTGCAAGGTTAGCCACCATAACAACCAATTTACCTTTTAGGTCTTCTGGTGTGTATTGGCTACGAATACCACTAAATACATTGCGTGGTTCAGCTTCACCAACGTCTAAAGTAAGTTGTAGTAGTTTATCTGAACCTTCAACTGTACCTGCTTCAATGACCTGAGCAACACGTAAGTCAACTTTTAAGAAATCTTCAATACCGATAATTTCAGCTTCACCAACTGCTGGAGTAGGCGCTGCTTTTTTCTCAGCTGCTTTGTCTTTTTTCACTGCCGCTTTTGTTGCTTCTGGAGCAGGAGCACCTAAAGACTCTTTAGAAGCATCAACCATAGCTGCAACAGCTTTTGGATCAACACGCTGCATAAGCGGTTGGAACTGCGCAATCTCATGGCTTACAAGAATTTGTGTGCGTGACTCGAAATCGAAGCTTTCAAGTTTTAAGAAATCTTGAACTTGCTTCGCCAAAGTTGGAAGAACTGGAGCTAAGTAAACTGCGAGTTGACGGAATAAGTTGATACCCACAGAGCAGACGTCACGAACTTGTTGCTCTTGACCTTCTTGTTTAGCAAGTGCCCAAGGCTTTTTCTCATCAATATATTGGTTTGCACGGTCAGCTAGCGCCATAATTTCACGGATCGCCGTAGAGAATTCACGTGCTTCATATGCAGCAGCGATTGAATCGCCAGCATCAATAAAACTTTGTACTAAATCAGTTTCTGCACATTGAGCAGATAACGTATTGTTAAAACTGCTGTTAATGAATTTCGCACAACGGCTAGCAATATTAACGACTTTACCGACTAAGTCTGAATTTACTTTTTGAACAAAGTCATCAAGATTTAAGTCAGAGTCTTCAACTTTATCTGAAAGCTTAGATGCAAAGTAATAACGTAAATATTCTGGGTTTAAATGCTGTAAATACGTCTCGGCCTTAATGAAAGTACCACGTGACTTAGACATTTTTTGTCCATTTACAGTCAAGAAACCATTTACAAAAAGACCAGTTGGAGTGCGATAGTTCGCACCTTCAAGCATTGCAGGCCAGAATAAAGCATGGAAATAAACAATGTCTTTCCCAATAAAATGATAAACATCGTTTTGGCTGTCTTTTTTCCAGAAATCATCAAAGTTTAAATCTGGGCGTTTAGTTTTGATGTAGTTTTCAAAACTAGACATATAACCAATTGGGGCATCTACCCATACGTAGAAATATTTATTTGGTGCGTCTGGAATTTCAAAGCCAAAATATGGTGCATCACGAGAAATATCCCAGTCTGCTAAACCAGCTTCAAACCATTCATCTAACTTGTTCGCAATTGAAAGAGGTAAACGTCCTTCATCACGCGTCCATTTTTGTAAATATTCAGAGAAGTTTGGAAGCTTGAAGAAATAGTGATCTGATGATTTTTCAACTGGTGTTGCGCCACTTAATGTTGAACGTGGATTAAGTAACTCAGTCGCATTGTAAGTTGTACCGCACACCTCACATGAGTCGCCGTATTGATCTTCTGATTTACATTTTGGGCATGTACCCTTAATGAAACGGTCAGACAAGAACATCCCTTTTTCTGGGTCAAATAATTGAGTTACAGGACGAACTGCAATATTTCCAGCTTCACGGTTTTTAATATAGATATCTGTTGAACGTGCTTTGTTTGCATCGCTATGCGTTGAATCGTAATGATCGAAATGTACACCAAAACCGTCAAAATCACGGATGTGTTCTTTTTGAACATTCGCAATTTGCTCTTCTGGGCTAATACCATTTGCTTCGGCACGTAGCATAATTGCTGTACCGTGAGCATCATCCGCACATACATAAGTCACATCATGACCCATTGCTCGCATGGCACGAACCCAGATATCTGCCTGGATGTAACCGAGTAAATGACCCATATGAATCGGACCATTAGCGTAAGGGAGGGCATTAGTGACTAAAATTTTACGCACGGATTTCATTCTCTCATTCGTATTTATAAGGTGGAAGATTTTAACTGATGCAGGGAGATAAGCAAAGATTAATAATCTCCAGCTTGGCATAAGCGATTTCTATTAAAATGGATTTTGGTCAGACATGGTTTCTCTTTAGAACAGATAAACAAATCAAAAAATATTTGAATCTTCCTGTATTGTCTTTGTTTCAAATTGCAGTTACGGTCAGAAAATAAGCCATAACGATGTATAACTAATAACTTATTCAGGTAATTTTTTAATTAACTATGAGGATAACAACGATGACTACAGAAAATAAATTAGATGAATTAAAGGCAAAAGCGGCTGATGCAAAAGTACAAGGTGAAAAAGCTTTGGACGATTTAAAGGAAAATGTAAAAGAGAAGCAAGCTGCTGGTAAAGAAGCAGTTGAAGATAAGGTAGACCAATTAAAGGCAAAAGCAGCTGATGCGAAAGTACAAGGCGAAAAAGCTTTGGACGATTTAAAGGAAAATGTAAAAGAGAAACAAGCTTCTGGTAAAGAGGCTCTTGAAGAAAAAGCAACTGATTTAAAAGGTAAACTTGAGGATGCTCAGCATAGTCTACAAGATAAGTTTGATCACTTGCGTACAGAAGCAGCTCATAAACTTGACGATGCTAAAGCCAAAGCTGCGGAATTAAAGGAAGAGGCTGCTACAAAATTGGATGAGTTGAAAACGCAAGCAACCGCAAAACTTGATGAGTTGAAGAAAACTGCGACCGATAAACTCAATAAATTAAAGAACCATGATTCTGCTGAATAAGCTGATTTAAACTAAAATCTGCACTCCTTACCTAAAAGATGAGATCTGAAGTTAGTAATTATTCATCCCAAGGTGAGCGAGTGCGGAGCAATACTGTTACACTATCTCCATTAAGCTGTAATGATCTGTTTTTGGAGTAAACAATATGTCTTGGCTTTCTTCATTAAAGTCCGTTTTTTCACCCGCACAAGAGGTGAAAGAAGATGAAATCCAAACCGTACTCCAAAACTATTTACTACCCCATTCAAAAGATGCTTTAAAGGAGCGCATTAGTCAGCTTCAAGTTCAAGGTCGTGTATTACAACTTACGATTCATACATTTCCTGATGAAAAAGAGCATTTGCAGCAAATCCATGATGATCTAGCTGGTGCATTAGAAAAGTGCGGTATTGAAGAACTTAATTTACATGTGGTTCAACAAAAGCGCCCTACACAAGAAAGTTCAAATTTACCTCCTGTGCTTGATGCCTCACCTAAATCAGAAGCAGATCCAAATAATCCACCGATTCAAAAAGCCGCTCCGCAACAAAGAGATGTTCCACTTCACCCTCGCATTAAGAATGTTATTTTAGTTTCATCTGGAAAGGGCGGCGTTGGTAAATCGACAACTACGGTCAATTTGGCGCTTGCCTTGCAAAAAATGGGTCTTAAGGTTGGGGTATTAGATGCTGACATCTATGGCCCAAGTATTCCCACAATGCTAGGAAACGCTGGCAAAACTCCACTTATTGAAAGTGAAAATTTTGTACCTTTAGATGCTTATGGTATGGCTGTGCTTTCTATTGGACATTTAACTGGTGATAACAACACACCTGTTGCATGGCGTGGACCAAAGGCAACAGGCGCTCTAATGCAATTGTTTAATCAAACACTTTGGCCTGATTTAGATGTACTCATGATTGATATGCCACCAGGTACTGGTGATATTCAGCTTACGCTTTCACAGCGTATTCCGGTTACAGGCTCCATCATTGTGACTACTCCGCAAAATGTTGCCTTGCTTGATGCCACCAAAGGAATTGAATTATTTAATAAAGTGGGTATTCCAGTATTAGGTGTTGTCGAAAACATGTCGACTCATATTTGTTCAAACTGTGGTCATGAAGAGCAAATTTTTGGTATCGGTGGTGGTGATAAGCTTTCCGAGCAATACCATATTCCATTGTTAGGCCGTTTGCCTCTAAATGCTCAAATACGTGAACATGCTGATCAGGGTAAACCGAGCGTTGTGGCAATGGATGATGCGGCTGATAGTTATATTGAGATTGCTAAAGCAGTCTGGCAGCAGATTGAAAAAATCCCTCAACGCACACGTGATGATAAGCGTATTTTCTAATTTATTAAAACCCGGCTTTAAGTCGGGTTTTTTTATCATCTGATTAAAATAAAAAATTAAATTACTGAATCCTAATAACAAAGCTGAACTTGAAATTGGCATGTAGATTGCTACCTTACACTTTTTAAAAAGAAAGGTTAAAAAATGCAATTTAAGTATAGTTTGGGCGTAATCAGTTTATGTAGCGCTTTATTTTTTGTTGGATGTAACGATGACAACTCATCTGCTTCACAAACCCCAACAGTTCAGGAACAAAAACAGAAGTTACAGCCGATCATTATTCAGGGTGCTTTGCCAGTAGAATCGGAAAAAATGGCTTCAAAATTAGAGAATAAGACTATTGAAGAAATTGGCGGGTGGAAATTCTGGAAGGGTACCTATAACGGTTACCCAATGATTATTTCTAAAACTCGTATGGGTATGAGTAACTCTGCTGCAGCAACTGCTCTAGCGATTGAACGCTATAAACCAATTGCGATCATTAATCAGGGAACCTCAGGTGGACATGATCCTGATTTGCACGTTTACGATATTGTTTTAGGAAAATATACAACCAATATTGGTGCATTTAGAACACCTAAACAGCCAGTGGGTGGTGGTTCAAACTCACTCACATGGGTTGAGGCTTTTGATGTGTTACCAACAGATGAATCTGACCCAGAGCCGATTGCAATACGCAAATTTGAAGGTGACCAAGAGTTGTTAATGGCGGCACATAAAGTCCGTTATGATAAAGGTGATGTGGTTGAAGGAACGATTGGTTCAGCAGATTTCTGGAATAATGAGCTAGATCGTATTCAATTTTTCCACCAGCGTTATGGTACTTCTGTTGAAGAAATGGAAGCGGCATCTGTTGCGCAAATCGCAAGTCAATTTAACGTTCCTTTCTTAGGCATTCGAATCTTATCTAATAATATTACCAATAATGGAGCTTATGACCCTGGTACAGGAGAGGCTTGCCAAGAATATGTGCTTAATGTGGCCGAAGAATATATGAAATCAAAACTGCCAAAATAATGATTTAAACTTATGCAAGAAGAGTGAAGCTTTTATAAAACCTCTTCTTGCTTCTTTTGACGATGTCTACTTTTCCAGTTTTTAACAACCATCCAGCGCCAGAAAATTTCTGTGCATATATATAAAATAACAGCAAATACAAAAGCTTCTACAACAAGTCCAGTCATCAAGATTTTCGCAAGACTAAAATCAATGTGGCCATGGCCGAAATGAGTAATCCAACGAGAAATCTGATGCAATACACCTAGCAACATTTCTTTGTTAATCATATGCACATGAAAAATATGAGCACCGAACCAAAATCCAATATATAGAATAGGAACTAATGTAAGCGGGTTACTTAACCACGCGAGCATCAAGCTAATTGGTAAATTTACTTCAAATAGCAATACAGCCATCACAATAAATACGCTGTGAAAAGGAATAGGCAGTAAACCAAAAAAAGTTCCGACAAAAACAGCTCGGGTAATTGATTTTCGATTGACATACCAAAGCACAGGATTAAGGGTCTTTTTACCAAAAATCCTTAGAAATTTCATATTTGAAACTTTCTCGGGGGAGGGAAGCCAAGATTGAAAAAAATGCTTTGCCATAATCATTAAGGGTAGTAAAGCGCGATGCTCTATATAAAAAATCAGAAACAATATATGAATTGAAACTTATTAAAAGCTTAAAATTTAAACTTACCATTGCTATATATTTTTTATTATAAAGACTTTTGATGGAAAAATAGACTTAAAATAAAAATAGTTATGTTACTTAACTCAGAATCTATTTGGAAAGTATAACAACTGACCGTAAAGTTTTCTTCTCGACTTTATGTGATAATTTTATAAATATTTGTTTTTATATACTTTATTTTTATTTTAAAAATAATTTGAAATACTTTGTCTTACAATTACCTTTTGCCTTGTGACAGGATATCTATTAATCTGAGATGACTATATTGTGAGGTCATTCAATGATTTCATGGCTTTTTATTGGCTTAGTAGCCACAATTTTACTTACTCCAGGCCCAACCAATACTCTGCTCGCTTCTTCAGGAGTACAAGTGGGTTTAAGGAAGTCAGTAAAACTTATTCCAGCAGAAGTTTTGGGTTATGTAATCTCTATTTCTGCATGGGGAATGCTGATTGGAAAAGTGTCTAGCACACTACCAATGCTGCCGCCTATTCTAAAGCTATTAAGCGCTTGCTATATTATTTTCTTAGCCATCAAGTTATGGCATACGGCAAATCAAGAAGTTGAATTAAATCAGCCAACGATTCGTGCTCGTGAGTTATTCTGCGCCACTTTATTAAACCCAAAAGCATTACTGTTTGCCTCAGCAATTTTCCCAGTAGCTGCATGGAGTAATTTTCATATTTATTTAATTCATATGATGGCTTACTTGGCACTTATTACCCCAATTGCATTGTTCTGGATTTTCTTGGGATCGGTTTTAGCTTCTAAGAAAGTAGGTTGGTTAAATCAAACTAACTTACAAAAAACCGCTTCACTTGTATTGGTCAGCTTTTCAATTCCAATTAGTTATTCTGCTTTACTGAACCTTTAAATGTACCGCTGAGCTATTCTTATTTGTTTGAGTAGCTCTGCGTTGTTTTCATAATTGGTTTTTTAAGTTAAAGTACGTCGAAATCAATGAATTTACCTTTTGGATAGAAAATACATGGCCATTAAGTCTGATCGTTGGATTCGCGAGATGAGCGAAAAACACGGCATGATTGAACCTTATGCAGAGAATCAAGTCCGTTTTGATGAAAATGGTGAAAAGTTGATTTCCTACGGGGTCTCTAGCTATGGTTATGATGTACGCTGTGCCCGTGAATTCAAGGTTTTTACAAACGTACATTCTGCAATTGTCGATCCAAAGAATTTTGATGACAAAAGTTTTATCGATATTGAGTCTGATGTTTGTATTATTCCGCCAAACTCATTTGCCCTAGCGCGTACAATTGAATATTTCCGTATTCCTCGCAATGTTTTGACTGTATGTCTAGGCAAGTCAACCTATGCTCGCTGCGGTATTATTGTAAATGTGACTCCATTAGAACCTGAATGGGAAGGTCACGTTACTTTAGAATTTTCAAATACAACAAATTTACCTGCACGTATTTATGCTGGGGAAGGCGTAGCACAAATGCTATTCTTTGAAAGTGATGAAGTATGTGAAACCTCTTATAAAGACCGTGGTGGTAAATACCAAGGTCAAACAGGTGTTACGCTTCCTAAAACTTAATCTTTCCTCGATGAAAAGATTTTAAAAATAATGGGTCACTTAGGTGGCCCAATTTTATAAATAAAATTTTTTTGAGAAGCGTTTATCGGAATTATGATAAACGACAGTTTCCTTTTGTAAAAAATGATATAAAATGATCAATAATTGATTTGTTTTTTTGTTCTGCATCACAGAATTTAAAAGCAAATGTGGTTGATTTAGGCTCTCTTTGATAATGTTTAGTTAAATATTTATCAAATGCTGATAGGCCAAATAAAAAGAAATTAAACAGGATTATGCCCCCACGGATACGGAGGTCGGCCATGCGACAGTTTACGTCTCTTCGAGTAGCACTTTTAACTCTCGGAAGCTTATGTTTTTCTTCAGCTTACGCTGCTTCTACACTAGTCCCTATGTCAGATTCGGAACTATCAGCAACTCGGGGCCAAGCCTTGATGAGTATGTCTTATATTGCACCTAATGATTCGGCAAATCTAGAAAAATTGCGTGATAGCAGTAGTAATGTAGGATTTTATAAATTAGGTTTAGAGGCCGAGTTAGAAATTAATGCCAATATTCGTAAACTGCAGTTAGGTTGTGGTGGGGTAAATGGTGCAGGCGGCTGTGATATTGATTTTGATAATGTTAGTTTAAGTGGTGTAGCAGATACACGCGAGGGCCGGGTAGCAAGCGATGCTAAACTGACAAACCCTTTTTTCGAATTGGCAATAAAGAACCCAAATAGTGCATCAACTCGTGAAGTAGCTGGTATTCGCTTGAGTGCTGAAGCAGTTGAAGGGCTTTTAACTATTGGCACAGAAAACTCAGCTACACCAAATGGTATTAATAGTTTAAGTGGTTATATGGTAGTAGCACCCCAAGTAGGTGCGGCGACTGTTGAGGCTGCACGCATCACGCAAACAGGTAGTCCTGCTTGTGGCGTATATCCATCTCCTTCGGGTTGTGGTGTTAACCAAGCAATTACAGGTAAAGCTAGAGGTGAAATTGCATTAGGAGCAGGATTTAATCTTGATTTCCAGACTAAGTCTTATGATATAACACTGTCCCCTACCCAAAAAGCACAGTTATCATTACCACAATCAATTGTATCCGGACACCGGATGAGCAGTGTAAATTTATTAGCCTCTGCTATAGTCAATGGTATTGATTTGTCGGGTACACTGGCAGCTGATGTTGATATCCTTGGGGGAATTACGTTAAATGGTAATCTTCGTGGGACCATTAATAATTTACCTGTAACAGTACCGTTGTTAGAAAATTTAGGTTATATCCATAAAATTGATTTGAGTGGTAGTCCATTATCATTATCGATGCAGGGACAAGATATACGTTGGCCTGGAACAGTATCAACAGCAATGCGTGGTTGGTGGCTAGAGTTATCAAATCCAATAGATATTGGTCGAATTGACCCGACTAATAGCGTCGTTATTAAAACAGATACTATTAGAGATGCACTTACTGAAGTGAGTAAAGAATTAACCCAGAATCCATTAAACTGTGGTTTCTTGGCTGTAAATTGTATTGGTGGTGATTTTAATGTTGGGACAAGGGATTTATCAAACGCGAGACCAGCAGTACTAGAATTACAGAATTTACAATTAGCTAATCAGTCTTTTGCTCCAAACTGCTACGGAAGTTTAAAATTCTGCTAAGTATGAATGCATAGTTTTAAATTTTACATTCATCGGAAAAGTAAGTTTTTAAGCTCTTTTTTTGCATTCGTGCAAATATTGCGCATAATGGAAGTGTGGAAGGGTTGGCAATATCTATTTGGATTTGCCTTCTAGTCTAGGGAGAAAAGGAAAAATTCACCTAGCATCAAGGATTGTTAAAGAAAAATAAATATGGTGCGCGGCATCGTATAAACAGGAAGGTCAAGATGACTACACTTAATTATACGGTAAGGTTTCAAAAAACCGTTCTGGCAAGTTTAATTGGCTTTTGTATAAGTCAGCCAAGTTTTGCTCTTGAAGAACTTTCTGATGCAGGTTTAAGTGAAACCACTGGTGAAGGTATTGCTATCTTGCCACAGAATACTTATATGGTATTTCGTGGAGCTGGAGCGAATGAAACTACAAACCAAATTTTAACTGACCGCACTAAAGATACGGGTTATATCAATTATGTACCCGTAGGTCCATTAAGTATGACTTCGGCAGACACCAATAAAAACGGTTCGGTTGATTCAGGTGACCGTGCAGTGGGTAAAGCTGATATTTATCTTTATGGCCTTGCTTTATCCAAATCTGATAATAATACTAATACACGTATAGCTTCTACTGAGGCAGCAGCAGCAATATCAAGCTGGGGTACAGCTGTTAACCCTTGGATATTTAAAGTTGCAACTGAAAATTCAGTACCGAATTTTAGTGCAAATAATTGTACAGGTGCGACTGATCCTACTTGTCAATTAACCTATCTAGCTTTGGAAGCACCTTTATATGAGATTGGAACAAAAGATACGGCTGGTATAGATGCTTATAAGTTGAAACTAGGTCTATGGTCCGATATCTTTGTTCGAAATCCGAATAAAATAAATGGAGCAGCCGATCAATTTAATTATGGCGACTCAAATGGTTTAATTGGTACAAGTACTGATGCAACTCGTGCAAACCGTCTTCGTTTACAAGGAGTGTGGAATAACTTTAGCTTAAATGGCAGCCGTTTACAGCTTTTCCAAACATTAGGCGGAGCAACATCTGCTGGTGGAATGAGCCCTTTTTATAATAATACTTTAGGGGTTGCCGGAGTTATACGTTTGAATAGCGGAGACAGCAAGGATGTTAAGGCTATTACTACAAGTTCTCTAACTGAGGGATCTACTACTACTCCGTGGACTCTTATTCATGCAGGTGCTAATTCAACATTAAGTACAAGCACAACAGGTGATTGTAATAATGGAGGAACAGGAAGTTTTGGTACCTCAGCGGGATGCCGCTATTATGTAGAAAAACGTACACGTACAGATAGTAAAACTGCCACAAAAACGTGGGATGCTTCAGGTTTATCGAATGCTGGAGTTTTACGTTTGAGTACACGTGAAACGAGCGATAGTGGAAACCTTATCACACCTGCAATTAATGGTGGCGTAGCACCCACTTTTGATGCTAACGAGGGAGTTTACCTTTATAACCCAAATATAAATCTTGTATTAGGTACTTTGTACCAGCCTTTGATTTTAGGTTCTGATGGTAAAAATTTTAGTTTAGAAATTGCCCGTATTGCGAATAAACCAGAAATTTATAAACAAATTTATACTGACTATAGCGGTGTGGATACCTCTTATAAAGGCTCAACTTGTAACGTTTATCAATGTGGTAACCAACTAACTTTAGGCGGTAAAAATTATCAAGGCTATAATGCAACACACAGTAGTATTACTATTGGTACTGCCTTTAGTGAGGATGGCGGAAAAACTCTAAGAGCTTCAACCGATGAAGGAGCAGTAGGTATTTCGTTTGGTAAGTTAAATTCAGGTACGGTTTCACGAACAACTTATTCAAATCAGATGACTGAAGTACATTATAAACAACGTGGAGTAAATACTCAGACGTGGGTTCAGTCTTATAGTTGTACTCTATTTATTTGTGGTGCTGGTACAACAGGATATTTATATCAGTGGGAATATAATAATGGCTCAACACCTTGGGCAATTTTAGCTCCAACAACAAAGCCTACTGATGCTACATGTTCTCCAACTATTGGTTGTAGTAGCACTTCTGGAACTACACCTATGTATGGTTCAATTGCAAACCGTGTTTGGGCAAACTCATCAGCTGTTTGGTTAACTGCAGCAAATAATGAAGTAAATAATTTAATTGGCGCTAATAATGGAATGACAGGTACAACTTTTCCAACATTAAATCAGGCGCCCACACCTGTTATAAATTCTAGCCCAATAAATAACCTGGGTTCTGCTGTCATTGACGGTGTTTTAATCCAGCACTTAAAACTGACAACTAAAGGTCTATAAGAGGAGGAGATTGATATGAAAAAAATAAGTACTTTGATCCTCGCTCTTTGTGCAACGGTCACTCATGCAGAGCTACAAACTTTAGATAATGAAGCATTACAGGCGATTAATGGTCAGGCGGGCGCTGATTTATCTTTAATGCTCAATTTAAACCAGACAGCTAACGGTGTATTTGACAATGGTAGTGGTGGTGTCTGTGAGAACGTAGAGTTTTGCCATATTGGCTTGGCAATTAATAAGCGTTTTGTACAAGCAGATGCGACCAAACCAAGTGGTTGGGCCGAAAATAGTGATAGTGGTAACAAACTTTGGCTGGTATTTAAAGGCGTACAAGGTACTTTAAATATTCAAAAAATGGGTTTGGATGGCGCTGATTTAAAGTATCTGGATAAAAACAATACAGAAATAATTAAGCCTGCTATTCAACTGAGTTTTAGTGCAGCACAACCAATTTTAATTCGTAACTTTGGTTTCAATGCCTTATCGATTGAGCAAGATAACTTTACCAGCTCAACAACAGCGCAAGGGTCGAGTGCAAATATGTATGATTATGCATATTTCAAAAAGCCAACTTATGCGGCCACTGCTAATAGTGCAAACCAGCAAGTTGCTACTGCAACACCATCGGCGTATGACCATGGACGAGAAACTGGTTTTATGGGCTTGATGATGAATGGGAATTTGGCTATCCAAGGAAAAGTCATGGTCTTTAGCTGTGATGGCAGCCATCCTCGTTGTTAAGGGTTAATGTAGATTTCAAAGGAACTGAAGTGATGAAAAAAAATAAAGAAAATCACAGCTCAAAGTTTATTTTAAACGCATTAACAACCAGCATGTTGTTAGTGAGCGGGCATGCTTTTGCTTTAGAAGCTTTAACAGATGCTGACATGAGTGCTGTTAATGGGCAAGATGGGATTTCGATTCAAACGACGTTTAATGAAATCAATATTGATAATGCTTACTGGGATGATCATGCAGGTACACCTGGTAGTGCAGATCAGGTCTTAAGAGCTCAAGCGAGCGGGATAAAAGTTCAAAAAAGTAATGCATCTAGTCAGCCTTTAAGTACAAATTACCGTTTAGATGTAGGGAGTAACCCAACTACGGGTAAAACTGGACTCGACTTTTCTATGCAAAGCAGTCCATCACTTATTACCGTAAATAGCGTTAAAGTTTGTAATAGTTCAACTACATGCTCGCCAACTTTAGGGCAGTTAGCTATTCAAACGACTTCTCCTCTAAATTTGGCACTTACAACCCAAGATGGTCTATTTAATGCAAATAGTCAGTCGAGCATGACGCTTGGTATTAATAATGCCAATATTTATTTAGGGCAATTAGATGCTCGTAGTCAGCTAAATCAGTTAATTTTAAGAAATTTTAACTTTAATTTTGTCGGTAAAGGAGCCATGCTGATTGACCCAACTCGTGGCCTAGTTTTACAGACGAATACTGGAACTAACGTAGCTAGTGTAGGGCAAACCCCAAATAGTACCTATGGTTATGTTGATTTTAATCGTGTAGCAGATTCAGCTTCTGGTCTAACAGCAGGCACATATGTAGACAGTAGTGGAAAAGTAACTAATTCAGGCCTGAATATTGAGGTCATGTTAAGTTCTAATGTCGATAAAACTAACCCTTATGCTTTAGATGCAACCAATAGTCCCCAAAATGCGAAAGGTTTGATTCGTTTAGGTGCTAGTGGACGTATGGTAAATAGTTATTTACAAGTCCGTGGCATGGATGGTACGGCAGATACAACAATATTAGGTACAGCAAATACCGCTACAGGTACGGGCTCAAGTAATAGTATTTTAGGTAATTCTGGGATTGCCTTTCGTATGAAAGGTGAATTCACTAAAGACAATGACTCAATGCTAGGCTCAGATGGCAAAGCAACCACTTTAGAAATTGGTGGAGCAGGTCTGAATGTGTATGGTTTCGAATTTGGTAATTTAACAGGCCTTAACTCAGCTACGCGTGGTTATTTTGACAGCGGAAATATTTATTTAAATCTTGCTGATACAAAAACATTATTAATGCCAAACAACGCGACTTTAAATGCAATTCGTTTAGGGTCGGGTACTTTAACAACAGCTGCTGATTATCAACATAATATTCATCGTGATACGGTCACTAATCCGTTTAGCTTAATTCTTGCGATGCGTGGAGCAGAGTTTCAAGCATTTTCAAGACGCGGTCGTTTTACGACAAGTGCGAATGTTGCTGCTGCCAATCAGTTTGCAGACAATGGTGCGAATAACCAGTGGGGCTTAGCATTACCTTTTTATAACTTAAATGCTAACGCTGCTGTATATGGTTTAGATGCACCAGCAAATAGTGCTTATTACTATACAAAAGATGCAAATGGTAAGCCTATTCGAAATGCTGTAGCTGCATCTGGAACGACTTCGCGTTTAGGTTTTGGTATTGCTGCTGGAACTACGGGACGTGATGCGACTGGAACTAAAACAACCTCAATTTTATTAATTGATGGTTCTCCAAATGCTAATAATGGTGGTAGTCCTACTGATTATTACATGGGCTTACGTAATATCGATATGTTCCTCAAAGGCAATGGAAGTATTGGTTTAGAAAATGGCAGTCTTAATATTAGTTTAAAAGAGATGCTACTTGCTTTATCAACAGAAATTGCAGCTGGTTATTTACCAGGGGCTAAATATAAAACTTGTCCAGCGACGGGTTCATGTACTTCACCTATTGATAATTTTGCCAAAAATAATGATGTCTTATTTGGTCTAAAACTCCGTTTAGGTGGCGATCTTAACTTATCAATTGTGCCAAATAGTTCAATTGCAGATGGTAGTGCCTTAACTGTACTCGGCGATTTCACAGTGCCTGCGACAGCAACTGGAAATACGGTTCAAATTAGTGATCCGATTGATGGTTCTGCAATTGGTTTTGACAATATTACAGGAAAGCTAGCGTTTAATACCGCTTTGGTTGTGGGTAAAGATACAACAAGTGGTTTAGGTAAAGTTGGGGTAAATACAGCGGTTTATTTCAACCCTGATAAGAGTATTGACGGCGCGTTACGTGTTAAAGATATTAATTTCTATCCGCCTTCAACAGGAGCTGGAGCACGTTTAGGTGAGCTTGCAATTACGGGTGGACGTTTAAATAGTAGCTTTAGTATTGTGCCTAGAAATGGGGCCTTTAACTAATAAATAAAAGTGACGATTATCGTCACTTTTTTATATAAATTTTATTTTAGTGTGATTGGATTTGCATTCGTCGGGTTATAGAGATAATTGCTTTGTACTTGAATATTATTCTGATAGTCTGAACAAATAATAAGCGTTTGTCTCTTAAGGATTAGAGCGACATGAAGAATAAAAATATAGGGTTTTGGCTGCTACTTGCCAGTAGTTCAAGTGTTTTTGCAATGCAACCTTTGGATGATCAAAGCCTTGCAGCAGCGACGGGTCAAAATGGTTTAACTTTAGGAATTCAGGCCGATAAAGTTAAATTTAATCAAGTCGCACTTATTGATACTAACGGTATTGCTTCAACTTCTTATAACAGTAAAGCTGGTTTTGTCATTGCTGGAAACTCTACTAACCCAGTTCCTGGTATAGAGTTTATTAAAGCTGCTGTATCGGGTAATCCTTCTTTTAATATTGCAATGGATACCGATGCTGGGGGGGGAAATCCTTTTTTAAATTTAGCTATATCTATGGGGAATGATGTAAACGGAATTCGACTTCTACCTTTTTCAGTTTATTTAGCCCCAAGTACATCTTTATCTAGTCCATCCGATTACGCATTAACAAGTTATGCACCCAAATCAATTTTTAGTTCGGGAACGACAGTAAATACGGGTGTAAAAGAAATCATTCGCTCTACTGGAAATCTAGATATTAACTTTGTACAAACCAATAAACCTCGTTTAAATATTCAACTGGGTCATGCTGCCCAATCCGTTATGGTTAAATTTGGTGGAGCAATTCAGTCTATTTGTTCTGCTGCTACGGGTTGTCCAATTACTTTAGTGTCCGATAATACAGGTGCTACATTTGGGTTTAAGTTTGCAGGAACAAATACCTCAACTGGTTTTGTGTTAGATGGTTTTTATGCAGGTGTTGAACCAACTGGATTAACTTTTGGGAATACAGGCGCATCTAGTAAATTTGATGCTTCACTTAATAATGTCACTTTAGGAAATATGGCTACTCAAAATACAACAACGTTTGATAATTTACCTAATGGTTCTATGGGGAGTTTTGGTGTCACTGGCGTTTCTGTAACTGACTTTAAAATGAAAGTAAGCGGCTTTTAAAAAAGAATAATAGCTTAACCTGAAATACGAAAGAGGGCAGTTGTGAAAACAATTGCCCTCTTTTTCTAAAAGGTTATGCCGAGTTAAATAGTATCTGATCTGGTGTGTTCTAATTGTTGAACAATTTCATCTAAAGCTTTAATACGTTTCACTTGGTCCCATAATTCTTTCGCTTGAGGATAGGCTTTGGTCATCATGCCTAACCACTGCTTATAACGACCAACCATCCCAATTTCTGTTTTTGCTTGACCGTTTAGAAAGCGAATTTGTAAATCAACAAGTTGTTCCCAACTAAATAACGCTTCATCCATATTTTGGCGAATGCATTGGGTTAAATCTGGAGTCGTTACCGCACCACGGCCAATCATTAAATCTTCACAGCCAGATTGTTGCTGACAGGCTCTAGCATCAGCATTGGTCCAGATTTCACCGTTAGCAATGACATTAATTTTTAAAGCTTCTTTAATAGGTAGAATTTTTTCCCAATAAGCTGGTGGTGTATAGCCATCTGCTTTAGTTCGAGCGTGTACAGTTAACCAGCTTGCACCTGCATCTTCGACAGCGTGGGCATTTTCCATTGTATGGTTTTCATCGAGGTAACCTAAACGCATTTTTGCTGAAACAGGAATATGAGCAGGTACAGCATCTCTCACTGCTTTAATCAGCAGATGTACCACGTCTGGTTCATCAAGAAGGACTGAACCACCACGATGTCGATTAACGGTTTTTGCAGGGCAACCAAAATTAAGGTCGATTGCAGGTGCACCCAATTCAACAACTTTTGCTGCATTTGCTGCCAGCATATCTGGGTTATTACCTAGGAATTGAACATGAACAGGTGTACCGGCTGCCGTTTTACCGTCATTTTTTAGTTCAGGACAAAAACTATAATAGATGTGGTCTGGCAAAATACTGTCTGTAACGCGAATAAACTCGGTCACACACCAGTCGAAATCACTAACAGATGTGAGTGTATCCCGCATGATCGGGTCAGTTAAACCTTCCATTGGAGCGAGTATGAGTTTCACAGTCTGTGTCACCTGAGTAAAACGAAAACAGCGTTATACGGGATATGCATAACGCTGTCTAGTATCGATTAAATTTTAATTTCTCTAGCGCCCTAAGATCATCTCAAGCACAAATTTACTGCCGATAAATCCAATCGCTAAAAGTACAAAACCCATTAAGGTAAAACGAATTGCTTTTTGACCTCTCCAGCCAAGTTTGTAATGGCCGATCAGTAATGAGCCATAGATAAACCAAGAAATAATACTAAATACGGTTTTATGAGCGAGATGCTGAGCAAAGAAGCTATCAATTGTTAAAAAACCAAATGTAAGCGCAATTGTTAATAAAATGAAACCTGTAATGATTAGGTCAAATAATAAAGATTCCATCGCCTGAATTGGCGGGAGTAAGTTGACCCAGAAACGTTTTTTTTGTTTCTTTTTGAGTTCACGGTTTTGGAACCACATTAAGATCGCATGTATGGTTGCCATCAGTAAAACTGCATAGGCAGAAAGCGAAAGAATGATATGAGTATCAAGTCCTAACGAATGCTGTTCAATAAATTGATCTGGTCGACTAAAGGCAAACCCTAAAATAAGACCAATAGCTGCGACAGGAATGCCTAACAAATTTAATGGCAGAATAGGGCGGAAAGTACTAAAAATTAAGCTTAACAATAACATAAGCCCTGATGTAAAAGACATCAGGTTAAATACATCGTAGTTAATTCCTGCTGGTGTAAGCATGGCATCGCATAAAACTGTGCCGTGCAGTACTAATGCCAAGATAGTAACAAAAGCAAATAACCATGAGTTTGGTTCACGTTTTGACATTAAACGAATAAACAGATACCAGAAAGAAGTGGTATATGCGATGAGTGCCAAAATTGTATAAACCAAGGGGAGGCTAATCATGTCAAACCTTTTTCAGGATTAATTCATCTATATAAGATATAAATTCGCTGCGAACTAAAGTATCCTATAGCATTCTATGCATAAATTTTCTATTTCGAGAAAGATTTTTTTGCAACTAGCCATTTTAAGCGGATTTTGCAATGTTTGATACCTTAACAGAACGACTCACACAGAGTTTAAGAAATGTTACTGGCTCAGGGCAGCTGACCGAAGACAATATTAAAGATACCTTACGTGAAGTACGTATGGCACTTCTTGAAGCCGATGTCGCGTTACCTGTAACTCGTGAATTTATCGCGAAAGTTAAGGAAGAGGCATTGGGCCAAGAAGTGATGACTCAGTTATCACCAGGCCAGGCATTTGTAAAAATTGTCTATGACGAACTCACCAAGATGATGGGTGAGGCGAATGAAACACTTGATTTAAGTGCGAAACCTCCTGTTGTAGTATTACTTGCTGGTTTACAAGGTGCAGGTAAAACCACAACTGCTGCCAAGCTGGCACGTTTCTTAAAAGAACGTCAAAAGAAAAAAGTAATGACTGTCTCTGCCGACGTTTACCGTCCGGCAGCGATTAAACAGTTAGAAACTGTTTCAAATGAAGTTGGTGCAGGCTTTATTCCTTCAGATCCTTCTGAAAAGCCAATTGATATTGTTAATCGTGCAATTGAACAGGCAAAAATCCAGTTTGCTGATGTATTGATTGTCGATACGGCAGGCCGTCTACATGTCGATGCAGACATGATGGACGAAATTAAAGAATTACATGCAGCAGTTAAGCCGACTGAAACTTTGTTTGTAGTTGATGCCATGACAGGTCAGGATGCTGCAAATACAGCAAAAGCATTTAATGATGCTTTAGCACTGACAGGTGTGATTCTTACTAAAACTGATGGTGATGCACGTGGTGGTGCTGCGCTTTCTGTGCGTGCTATTACAGGTAAGCCAATCAAGTTCTTGGGTATGGGTGAGAAGCTTGATGCTTTAGAACCATTCCATCCGGACCGTGTTGCTCAACGTATTTTAGGCATGGGTGACGTACTTTCTTTAGTCGAAGAAGTTGAACGTAAAATCGACAAAGAAAAAGCCGAAAAAATGGCGAAAAAATTGCAAAAAGGCGGTAGCTTCAACTTTGAAGATATGCTGATGCAATTTGAGCAAATGAAAAAAATGGGCGGCATGATGGGCTTCTTAGACAAGTTGCCTGGCATGAGCGGTGCAGGAATTCAGCAAGCAATTGAGCAAGCGAACCCTGAAAAACAAGTCAAGAAGATGGAAGCGATTATCCAGTCAATGACTGTTAAAGAGCGCCGTAATCCGGACTTAATGAACCCAAGTCGTAAAAAACGTATTGCGGCAGGTTGTGGTATGGATGTTGCTGAAGTGAACAAACTCATTAAGCAACAAGCGCAAATGGCTAAAATGATGAAGAAATTTGCGAATCCATCTGGTATGAGCAAAATGATGCGTTCATTAGGCAATATGCAAAAGCAATTTGGCGGCGGCGGTGGCGGAATGGGACCACTGTTTGGTAACAATGACCAAAAGAAATAAATCCATAAAATAAAAGGCGCATATAGCGCCTTTTATTTTGTTCTGTATTTTAATCTTTAGGGTAATGAGCAATATATTGCTGTAACCCTTTGAGTAAAAGATCGGTTTCTACCACAGGCTTATATTTTTGTAAGAACTTGGCAAATAGTGTTGCATCGCCACCAGTCAGCAACAGCTTTTTAGGAGATTGCTGCATAATATTTTCAATGGTACTAATCAGGCCTAATAAAATACCGTGATGTACTGCATCTACAGTGTTATTGCCCGGATTTAGGTTATCAAAAGCTGAGTCTGGAATTTTAATACCCTTGGTATTTTGAATAAGAGCATCTCGCTGCAAATACAAATTAGGCAGGATGTAACCTCCTAAATGCTGTTTACCTTGAGTTAAGTCAATTGTGAGCGCTGTTCCGCAACCAATAATGCAATAGTTTTCATCTGTCTGAGCTACAGCGAGTACTTGTAACCAACGGTCAATCCCGAGCTGACTCGGAACTTCATAACCACACTGTAAGCCTGCATATTCAGAATGAACTTTGGCAAAAACTACTGGAATTTCAAGCCATTTTAAAATCTGCTGAATACGTTGGTTATTTTCGGTATCGAGTACCGAAGAAATCCCGATTCGATGCAGGCCTTGATGCTTAAAGTGTTGAATTAAACCCAGTAATAAATCGGCAGGAGACTGTAAATGTAGCTCAGCTGCATGTTCAATAATTTGCTGATTTTCAGTAATCCAGTATTTTAAACGGGTGTTTCCGATATCAAGCCATAAACTTTTCATGGGGGAAATACCTGATTACTGAGTTGTTTGTGGTCTTAGGCGACCTTGATAAAACTGCTGTGGTTCAGGAGTTTCAAGAATTACTGCACCTTCATTGGATATTCCAACAAAACGACCATGCACCAGTCCCTGACTATGTTCGAACTGCACCAACTGATTAAGCCATGCAGCGTGGTGGTTAAAACGTCCAGCCAAGTTGTAGCAACCATGATCAAACCAGTGAGCAGCATTTTGAATTGCAACATAAAGCTCTGAAATTAACTCAAGACGACCCATTTGCTCTAGACCTAAATCCTCTAAAGAGGTAATCGGCTGATCACTATCAGTCACTGGTGGTGTTTTTAAATTAATCCCTACACCTACAATAGCCTGATGTTGAGACAGTGGTTCGACTAAAATTCCACCCCATTTACCCTGAGCACTATATAAATCGTTTGGCCATTTCACTTGCAAATTCAGAGCTTGTAATTGGGGAATTTGTAAAATATTCAGAGCAACTTCAAGTGCTAAGCGACCATCTAAGGGTGTTCGAGTTTGCACCAATGTGCTTAAATAAATGTTTCCTTCAGGTGAAATCCATTGCCGTTGATGTTGACCTCGCCCTTGAGTTTGTTGAGCACTGCAAACCAAGCCCGTTGTAATGCCTTTTTGGGCAATTTCACGAATATCATCATTGGTCGAAGTTGTGGTTGCTTTTAATAAAACCACTTCTGGAAGCTGGTTTTTTGCGCTTAAAAGTTGTTGTAGATGGCGAGTCTCTAAATCCATGTTGAATATGAGCAGAGTGGTAAAACATTTATGGAGTTAATCATATATTTACTCATTGGCGCAATTGCTGGTTTTACTGCCGGATTGTTTGGAGTCGGTGGTGGACTAATTATTGTACCAATCCTCTATGTCGTTTTTACCCAATTGCACTACGATCCCGCGGTAATCATGCATATTGCAGTCGGAACATCGCTTGCAACCATTATTGTGACATCTTTTAGTTCTGTTTCAGCTCATCATAAAAAGGGTGCAGTACTTTGGCCTGTTTTTCGTAATTTAGCGCCTGGACTGGTGTTGGGCTCATTTTTAGGGGCGGGTATTGCTGACCTGATGTCTGGTCAGCATTTGCAACTTCTTATTGGTATTTTTGCGGTTGTGATGGCCTATCGGATGTTTAAAGGAGCACATGTAGTTGTTGATCCAAATCGTCAGCTCCCTTCAACACCTATGCAATTCATGGCGGGTGGAGGGATTGGTATTGCCTCTGCAATTTTTGGAATTGGGGGAGGAAGTTTAACCGTTCCATATTTAAACCGTCATGGCGTGGTCATGCAAAAAGCAGTCGCGACTTCTGCCGCTTGCGGTTTACCAATTGCAGTTGCTGGAGCGATTGGCTTTATGTGGTTTGGTGCAAAAGAACAAATCTCAGTGCCTAACACGATTGGTTACGTACATATCTATGCGTTTATTGGTATTAGTGTCATGAGTTTTGTCACAGCGAAGTTTGGAGCAAAGGTTGCTCATGCGTTGTCGCCGCAGATGTTAAAAAAATGTTTTGCTTGCCTCTTAGTGGTGGTAGGTAGTTATTTTATTTATAAAGGCATTATGCACTAGAGACTAAAATTTTAAATTTATAAGACTAGAGTTAAAAGCTTGAATTTTTAGGAGTTCGAGCTTTTTTTATTTATAAAATATAAGAGCGCTCCAAGCTTTTATTCATCTGATTTTGGTGTTGTTTTTAGATGAGTTGGCTTAAAATGCAATAAAATTGTCAGACAATGACATAGTTTTTAATCGATGGGATCAGTTAAAAACAAGGATGCGAAAGAAAAGCATGGATTAATGCATATAAAAAGTAGCGGGTGATTTATGAATCTCGAAGACACAGAAAGTCTTTCTGAGCAAATTGTCAAATATATTAGCGAACAGATCATTAGTGGCGAGCTAGTAGAAGGCGAACGTATTCAAGAACTACGTATTGCCAAAGAACTTGACGTTAGCCGAGGATCAGTTCGTGAAGCATTGTTATTATTAGAGCGTACTCATTTAATTGAGATTTTTCCACGCCGTGGGGCAATTGTTTCAGAAATGTCTGCACAACAAGTTAAAGCGTTGTTTGATACAAATATGATGTTATTGGGGCATATTGTACAACGCATGAGCGAAACATGGCGTGCGCATGAAGCAGATCAATTACAGTTGCTATTAGAGCAACTTCTTGAGCATGTCAAAGCAGGTGATATCGAAAAATTTTATGATGGAGTCTTCCAATATTTAGCTGAACAGCAAGATATGGTGGGGAATCCTTATCTAATGAAATTTTATAAAGAGTTATTACCTTCATTACGTCGTAGTTATTTTTTGACCTTAAATACCTCTAAGCGGGAACTACAAGAAGCATTTGCATTATTTAAACTCGTGACTGATGCAATTTTAATCCGAAAATCACAACAAGCTGCTTTATTTATGGAAGATTTTTGTCGACACTTACGTAACCTTGTGTTGGAATCGCTGACACGAATGAAACAGATTGAATTGGCTTGGGCAAGACGCTCACGCCGCTAGTTAGGGCATTATGCGTTTAAGCAGTTTAAAACTTTCCGGCTTTAAATCTTTTGCAGATAGTACAACCTTAAATTTTAAGGCTAACCGCACAGCAGTGGTTGGTCCAAATGGTTGTGGCAAATCCAATGTAATTGATGCGATCCGCTGGGTGATGGGTGAGTCAAACGCTCGTCAGCTCCGTGGTGGTAGCATGCAAGATGTTATTTTTACGGGGACTTCCAAACGTAAGCCCGTTGGTGTGGCCAGTGTTGAGCTACGCTTTGATAATACTTATGGAAAGTTGGGCGGATCGTATAATGCTTATAATGAGTTAGCTGTTCGCCGTCAGGTCACGCGTGAGGGTAAGTCAGAATATTTCTTAAATGGTACACGTTGTCGCCGCCGTGATATTACCGATATTTTCTTGGGAACAGGCTTAGGACCACGCTCATATGCGGTCATTGAGCAAGGCATGATTAACCGCTTGGTTGATGCCAAGCCTGAAGAAATGCGTGTGTTCATTGAGGAAGCCGCGGGTGTTTCTCGTTATCAGGCTCGTCGTCGTGAAACTTTGCAGCATCTTGAACATACAGAGCAAAACCTTTCGCGCTTAGACGATATTGCACTAGAGTTAAAATCGCAGCTTAAAACGCTTAAGCGTCAGTCGGAAGCAGCGGTTCAATATAAAACTTTAGAAAGCCAGATTCGTACGCTCAAAATTGAAATTTTGTCTTTTCAGGCAGAGAAAAGTGTACGCCTACAAGAAGAATATACCGTTCAAATGAATGAATTGGGTGAAACCTTTAAATTGGTTCGCTCAGAATTAAGCACGATTGAACATGATTTAGAAGCAACCAGTGCTTTGTTTCAGCGACTTATTCAGCAATCTTCACCGCTACAACAAGAATGGCAACAAGCTGAAAAGAAACTATCTGAACTTAAAATGACTCTTGAACAAAAACAGAGTTTATACCAGCAAAATAGTACGACTCTCGTTCAGTTAGAGCAGCAAAGATTCCAAACTAAAGAACGTTTACAGCTTTCTGAATTGCAACTCGAAACACTGAATAATCAGCTAGAAGAACAAACAGAAGCTTTAGCTGGAGTTGAGCATACAGCGACGGAGGCTGAACAAAACTTTGCTGATTTACAATCTCAGCAGAAACAAGCACAACAACAGTTTGAGCAAGTAAAAGCTCAGGTTGAAAAACAACAGCAGCAAAAAATGCAGATGTCAGCTCAAATTGAACAGTTGGGTAAAAATGTTCAGCGCATTGAGCAGCAAAAAGAAACGCTGCAACATCAAGCAAACCAAATTCAATCGCATGTTCATGAAGATGATCAGGGCGAGCTTGAGCAACTGCAACAGAAATTACTTGGCGAAATCGCGTCGCTTGAAACTGAAATTGAGCAACAATTACTGCATTTAGAGCAATCTCAACAGCAACATCAATCAAGTAAAAATCAGCAGCAAACGCTGAAAACAGAAATCCAAGTTTTATTATCAGAGCAGAAAAACCTAAGCCAGCTTGTTGCAAAGCAAAGTCCAAAACAACATCAAGATACGCTACGTTTAATGCAGGCTCTAGAGTTAACAGAGCAAGGTAAACCACATGCGCAGATTGTTGAGAAGTTTTTAGCAAAATGGTTACAAGCTCATATTCTTGAGACTGAACAAGTCTTTCAAGAAGGAGTTGCTCGCCAGCTAAAACCTTCAGAGCAAACAAGTAAATTTAAAGGTAACTTGGCTTGTTTAAATGAGTGGATTGCATCGCCACAGCTATCAATCTTTTCAAATGTAGCGATTGCACAAGATTTGACTCAAGCTTTAAATGAGCAAAAGCAGTTGCAACATGGCCAGTCTGTTTTGACTTTAGATGGCTATCATGTCGGGCAGGATTGGGTGATTGCCCTTATGTATGATGACGAAAGTCAAAGTGCACAAGGTATGCTGAGCCACCGTATTCGTCTAGAAGAAATTGAACAAGTTCTTGAAAAGCAGCAACCAGAATTACAAGTATTAGATCAAATTGTAGTTCAGCAAAAAGATGAGTTAGCGCAATTACAGTCAGGTGTGCAGCACAAACAGCAGATTGTGAAACAAAAACAAAAAGACTTACAACAGCTTGATGTACAAATTGCCAAGCAACAAACCGCAGCACAAGCATTTTTACTGCAAAAACAGCAATTAAAAGATCAACTTGGTCAGTTAGATATGCAGCTTGAAGAAGATGCAATGCAAAAAGATGATCTTGAAATTGATTTGCATGCATTAGCAATTAAGCTCGAAACCATTTTACCTGACTATAAAACTTTGCAATTTCGGGTAGAAGAATTAACAGAGCAGTTAGACGAGCAGCAACAAGTCTTGCAACATCAGCAACAAGAACGTGAAATTTTACGCCGTAATAGCACGCAGACAACTCAACAGATTGAGTTGCTTGAAAAAGATATCTCATTCTTGCAAAGCCAATATCAACAAATTGCAGTTCAAATGGAGCAAGCGAAAAAGTTTGTTGACCCTATTCAATTGGAGTTACCAAATCTTGAGTCAGAGTTTCAGCAACAATTTGCTCAAACTGAAAAGTTGCAAAAGAACTGGAATGAATGGCAGCTTGAACTCAATAGTGTGCAGGAAAAACAGCAGACTTTGACCGATCAGCGTCATCAATATCAACAAAAAGATGAGCAGCTTAGAGAACAACTTGAAGCGAAACGATTGGCATGGCAAGCAGCCAAGTCAGATCGTGAGCATTATCAAGAGCAGCTTAAAGAGCTAAATGCCGAACTCCAAAAAGGCTTACAAATAGATTTAGCCGAGCACCAGCAAAAACTGGAAAAAGTACAGAAACAGTTTGAAAAAATTGGAGCGGTTAACCTTGCCGCTTCACAAGAGTTTGAAGAAGTTTCTCAGCGTTTTGATGAGCTGAGTCACCAGATTCAAGATTTGGAAAATACGGTAACTCAATTAAAAGATGCGATGAAAAGCATTGACCAAGAAACCCGTAAGCTGTTTATGACAACTTTTGATCAGATCAATCAGGAGTTGCAAAACCTGTTTCCAAAGGTTTTTAATGGTGGTGAGGCGAGTTTAAGTCTTGAAGATGACTGGCAATCTGGTGTTAAACTGATGGCAAGGCCACCGGGTAAGAAAAATAGTTCTCTAGCATTACTTTCCGGTGGAGAAAAGGCTTTAACAGCGTTAGCATTAGTATTTGCGATTTTTAGATTAAATCCGGCACCGTTTTGTGTACTAGATGAAGTGGACGCACCACTTGATGATGCGAATGTTCAGAGATATTGTAATTTGGTAAAAGAACTTTCTGAACATGTACAATTCATTTACATTACACATAATAAGCTGGCGATGACCATGGCAACTGATTTGTTGGGTGTGACCATGCCTGAACCGGGTACATCAAAATTAGTCACTGTCGATTTAGAACAGGCAAAAGAATACGGGTTAGTTTCGGAGTCATAGAATGGAAATCAATACGATTATTGGCATCGTTGTTGCCATTATAATTATGCTAATTGGCTTAAAAATGATTTTAAAAAAGCCAAACCATGCTGAACCCTCATTAGACAGTGATTTTCATATTAATCCTGATAGTAATCAACCGGTTATACCTAGGCACGTGAGAGATCAGCTTGAGAAAACTGAAGCTGAATCTGTAGCGGTGACTAGTGCAGAGCGAGTAGAACCGACTTTAAGCGAAGCTGCGCCGTCACAAGTACCTGAAACAAAACAGTCAGAAATTGAGACCGTAGAACCCGCTAAAGCAATTCAAACTGAACAAACTCAAGCAGTTGTTGAAAATGCTTATGTAGAAGAAATTAAATCTGAACAAACAGTACCAAGCTCTACCATTCATAAAGATGGTTCAGTTGAGTTGGTTGATACAGTTTCTGTTAAACCGGAAGCTGAAGCTTTAGCAAAAGAAAATCTGGAAGCTGAAAGCGAAAAAACTGAGCCTGAGTTGAGTTTAAACCCGAATATTGAAACCGCCGAAATTGCTGAGTTTGAAGGCGAGAGTAATATTCTGGATGTGCATTTACATGAACAGCAACGTTATGATGATGAAAGTGCATTAGCGATGGCTGAACAGATTATTGCGCTAAATGTTTATCCAAACCCTCGTCGTGCATTGTCTGGCGATAAAGCGCTTAAAGTGCTGTTAAAATATGGTTTACGCTATGGTGAAATGTCGTGCTTCCATCGTTATGAAAATACCGATGAGCCGAGTGTACTCATGTTCTCTGTATTGCGTATGACAGACAATGGACCAGCTGGTTTTGATCTTGAAACTCTATCTACTGAACAAGTTCAAGGGTTAGCATTTTTCCTTGCGCTTCCAAACAGTAAAGCCGTGACTGGTTTTGACATGATGGCGAGTATTGCAGGTTTAATTGCTCGCGAAATTGATGGCAAAGTTTACGATGAGAATAATCTTGAATTTACGCCACAGTTAAAAGAGCACTGGCGTCATCATGTGATTGATTATCGTCCGGCACAGGCGACCGCCTAGTTTTAATTTTTTACGTTCGTTGCGATAATTGCAACATATCTAGTCGCAGCTCAGGGTGGAGAAATTTCCACCCTTTTTTATGGTGAATAACATAATGGCAACAACTTCCGTGATCGAACAGATGCGTCAGCTTATTCAACTGATTGCAAAGCATAACCATGCCTACTATGTCATGGATCAGCCGACAATCTCGGACAGTGAATATGATCATTTATTTCATCAGTTAAAAGCTTTAGAAGAGCAATATCCTGACCTTGTTCAATCAGATTCACCGACTACAAAAGTAGGTGGACAAGCACTCTCTAAATTTCAAAGTGTGACTCATGTAGTTCCGATGCTTTCTTTGGGGAACGTTTTTAATCAGGAAGACTTGTTCGCATTTGCACGTCGTGTTGAAGAGCGTTTGCCTAATCAAAAAGTACAATACGAAGTCGAACTAAAACTTGATGGTCTTGCGATTTCTCTCTGGTATGAAAATGGCCTATTAGTACGTGGCGTTACACGTGGTGATGGAGAAACTGGGGAAGACATTACCCAGAACGTTAAAACGATTCGTAATTTGCCTAAAGTGTTACATTCAGATCACTTTGAAATTCCACGTTTGCTGGAAGTTCGTGGTGAAGTACTTATGCCAAAGTCCGGTTTTGAAAAACTCAATGCCGAACAAGAAGCCAAAGGCGATAAAACATTTGCAAACCCGCGTAATGCCGCAGCTGGTAGTTTAAGACAACTCGATCCTAATATTGCTGCGGCTCGACCTTTAGCATTTTATGCTTACGGCATTGCGCAATGTGAACCTAATCATGGCTTAACTACCATGCATGACAGTCTGCAATGGCTCACAAAACTTGGATTTGAAATTGCTGAACGTCAATATCTGTGTAATTCAATTCAAGAAGTACAGCAACGTTATGAGCAAATTCAGCAAGAACGTTCAGATTTACAAGTTGAAATTGATGGGATGGTTGTAAAGGTTGATGACTTAAAGCAACAACAACAACTTGGTTTTTTAAGTCGTGAACCACGTTGGGCAACTGCTTATAAATTCCCTGCACAAGCTGCATTAACTACAGTTGATCAGATTGATTGGCAAGTAGGGCGTACAGGTACTTTGACTCCAGTAGCGCGTTTAAACCCTGTATTTGTAGGGGGAGTTACGGTTTCCAATGTAACTTTACACAACATTGGTGAAATCCATCGTCTTGATGTACGTGTTGGTGACACGGTGAGTGTTTATCGTACAGGCGATGTTATTCCTAAAGTAGAAAAAGTTTGGCCAGAGTTCCGTCCTGTTGATGCCGAAGTTGTACATTTACCTGAAAACTGTCCTGTTTGTGCCTCACCAGTAGTAATGCCTGAAGGGGAAGCTTTAGCGCGTTGTTCTGGTGGACTGTATTGTGCTGCACAGCGTATTGAAGCGATTCGTCACTTCGTATCACGTAAAGCTCTAGATATTGAAGGTCTAGGCGATCGTTGGGTAGAGTCTTTATTACACCTCGATTTGCTCAAAGATGTTGCCGATATTTACCATTTGCACGAACACCGAGAAACTTTACTCGGGATTGAAAAAATGGGCGAAAAATCGGTACAAAATCTGATTGATGCGATTGAAGCTAGTAAAAAGACAACGCTTGCGCGTTTTATTTATGCTTTAGGAATTCGTGGGGTAGGTGAAACAACAGCTAGAATGTTAGCCAATACTTTCCAAACTTTGGAAGCGCTTAAAGCTGCTGATGTTGAAGCTTTAAAGAAAACACCAGATGTTGGCGATATTACTGCAGAATGGATTGCTGACTTTTTCTTGGCGCCGCACAACATTGAAGTGCTTGATCGCTTAATTGCAGCAGGAATTCATTGGGATGCACCGACTGCACCAACACGCCAGCCATTAAATGGCGAAAGCTGGGTGTTAACAGGCACTTTAGAGCAAATGACCCGTGATCAGGCAACTCAAATGCTACAAGCATTAGGTGCGCGTGTAAGCGGTAGTGTATCGAGTAAAACCAAATGTGTTGTTGCGGGCGAGAAGGCTGGTTCGAAATTAGAAAAAGCAGCAAAACTAGGTATTGCTGTTATGAATGAGACTGATTTCTTATCACTTATGGCAAGCTACGGGCAGACTTTAAGCGAATAGATCTACCGAAATAAGAACCATTGATTTTAGTTACAAATTTATAAATTGATGGTTTGAGCCATATTTTAACGCTTGTCTGGACTTATAAATTGGACAAGCGTTTCTTTTTGCAGAGGAAATTTAAATAACTTAAACTGCAAATGCGTATGTTTCTCATTTTAATTTGATAAAAATCATAAACTTAACAATTTTTTGTTTTGCAATCACTTTTAAGATTGCCCATAATAGTTCTCATACGATAGGAGATTTATTATGCGTGGCAATCCAGAAGTCATAGACTATTTAAATATGCTCATTGGCGGAGAATTGGCTGCCCGTGATCAATATCTAATCCATTCTCGTATGTATGAAGATTGGGGCTTAAATAAAATTTATGAACGTATTGATCATGAGATGCAAGAAGAAGCTTCTCATGCTGATGCGATCATTCGCCGTGTATTGTTTTTAGGTGCTAAACCAAACATGCACCGTGAAGATATCAATGTTGGTACAGACGTTGTATCTTGTTTAAAAGCTGATTTGGCGCTTGAATATCACGTTCGCGAAAAGTTAGCGACAGGTATCAAACTTTGTGAAGAGAAGGGCGATTACATTAGCCGTGATATGTTGCGTCAACAATTATCAGATACTGAAGAAGACCATACATACTGGTTAGAAAAGCAATTACGTTTAATTGAGTTGATTGGCTTGCAAAACTATATTCAATCTCAAATTTAATAAAAAACCCAGCTAAGGCTGGGTTTTTTTATCGGCTCATTTTAATGAAATGAAGTCTTAACTTGGATGTTAATTTTGTCAAATTGAACATATTCAAAGCCTTACTATATAAGGCTTTGGCAGTTACAAAAAAGTCAGAAAAATTGTATCACACCCCCTGTTTTTTTTATGAAATTGTTTATAATTTCGCCAACAAAACCCTTGCCTAGAAATTTAATGAGGCAAGGGTTTTTCTATGGAAAATCGGTTGGTATGGATCGCCAATGATTTTATGGTGAGTTCGCGAAATATGTTATTTACCAAACCTGCTGTTTTAGATACAGCTACTCTCCTAAGCACACAGCGTCTTGCAACACGACTAAGCTTTTTTAGCTTAGGTTTTGCGACTGCAGCTTGGGCACCTCTTATTCCTTTTGCACAGCAGCGTTTAAACCTAAATCATGCCGATTTTGGTTTACTTTTGCTGTGTATGGGTATCGGGTCAATGATTGCTATGCCTGCGACTGGTGCTTTAGTAAAGCGCTGGGGATGTCGTCCGTTAATTGCTTTGGCATTGATGTTGTTAATGGTTTTATTGCCTAGCCTTACGATGTGGAGCAGCATTGTGACGATGGCTGTAGCATTGTTTATTTTTGGATCGGCAGCAGGATGTCTTGGAGTAGCTATCAATTTACAAGCAGTAGTTGTTGAAAAACATAGTGTGCGAGCTCTTATGTCTAGCTTCCATGGAATGTGCAGTCTTGGTGGTTTAACAGGCGCTATGCTTGTGACAGCATTATTGGCAGTAGGGCTTTCACCCTTAATGAGTACGTTATCAGTCGTTATGATTTTACTTGTTATTGGGGGTGTTGCTATTCCTTCTTGTTTAACGTCTTTTGAACAGGATGAAAAGCCACATGAAGATACCACTCAAGCACCGAAAAAATTTTATCGTCCTGATGGCATTATTCTGCTTATTGGTATGATGTGTTTTATTGCCTTTTTATCAGAAGGTGCAGCAATGGATTGGGGTGGTATTTATTTAACAAGTAAATATCAGCTTAACCCTGCTTTTGCTGGTTTAGCTTACACTTTCTTTGCACTTAGCATGACCACTGGTCGTTTTGCGGGTCATATCTTGCTTAAGCAATGGGGTGAAAAAAATATTGTGACTTATAGTGCAATTGGAGCCGCTATTGGTATGGCTGTTATTGTAACGGCACCAGTGTGGCAAGTGGTTGTATTGGGTTATGCACTGTTAGGATTAGGTTGTTCTAATATTGTACCAGTGATGTTTTCTCGTGTTGGTCGACAAAACAATATGCCTAAAGCAGCAGCACTTTCTTTAGTATCAACAATTGCCTATACTGGTTCATTAAGTGGACCAGCTTTAATCGGTTTAATTGGGGAATGGACTGGTTTAAGTACAGTTTTAACAGGCGTCGCTGTATTACTATTTATTATTGCTTTACTTAACCGCTTTACATTAGTAAAGACAAATTAATTTATAAATAATAATCACCAAATAGCGAACATCGAGAAATTGAATTTCTCGATGTTCTTTTATTCAGATTTATAAAACCTGATAAATAGATTGATAATTATCTTGTAATAATCGCTGAGGCTTCATTAGTAAAGTTGGTGTCTTTTCTAAATCATCCAAGAAATTATTTCGCCAATTGGTAAGATCAGATGATGTTAATTCTTCTATCAATTGTTGATAACGATTAATACGCTCAGCTTTAGACATTTCTAAAGCCATTTTTAAAGTATCCATCATTGCCGCTCTATCTTGTGGGTCAACAATCAAGGCTTGAGACATCTGCTCAGCAGCACCAGCATATTTAGATAAAATGAGCACACCTGGATTTTCTGGGTCTTGAGCCGCAATATATTCTTTAGCTACTAGATTCATCCCATCACGTAGTGAACTGATCCAACAAATATCTGAATGACGATAAATGTGCATGAGATTATGGTGTTGTACCGTGGCATAGCAGCAATCTACAGGTCTCCAGTCTTCATGCGCAAACTCTTCGTTAATTAACTCCAGCTTGGTTTTAAAACGTTGGTATAAGCGTTGATAAGCTGGAATATCGGTACGAGAAGGGATCGCCACTTGAAGATGTCGAACTAAGCCATGATATTCAGGGCTGGTTTCCAAAAAGGTTGCAAATGCATTAAATCTTTCGAGTAAACCTTTTGAGTAATCAATACGATCAACTCCAATAATAGTTTTTTGACGTGGTATTTCTTCAAAATTAAACACCGAAGAGGTAGCCAAATCTTGCTGGGCTTGTTTTTGTATAAGTTCAGGCTGAACACCAATTGGGTATGATTTAATTAATATTTGACGTTTTTTATAGCTAATACTGTTGCTTTGAATTTTTTGAGCTTCGAGTAAATTCAGACAAGTCTGCATGCAGGCATTTTGGTCAATCTGAGTTTGTAAGCCAATAACATCATATTGACTCAAGTCTTGAATTAACTCACGGGCTACCGGAATTTTGTGCCAGATATTCAGACTGGCAAAAGGAATATGTAAGAAGAAACCAATTTTGTTTTGCATGCCTAATTCACGGCAATAGCGAGCCACACTAAAAAAGTGGTAATCGTGCACCCAAATAAGATCTTCAGGCTGAGCAAGCTCTTTTAGCTTTTGAGCAAATAAGCGATTAACCTTTTGATAGGTATTATATTCTTCTGCATCATATTCAATTAGATCATCTCTATGATGCATTGCTGGCCATAAAACTTTGTTAGCGAAACCACAATAATATTGGGCATATTGCTGATGAGTGAGAGGGCAGGTAATGTAGTCAATTCCTTGAGAATAAGCCTGCGCAAATTCTGGCGCTTCGCTATCGGTAATTTGCTGCCCATTCCAGCCTAACCAGATGCCGTTACTATCATTTAGTGCATCTTGTACAGCTACAGCAAGACCACCTGCTGAAGCTTTACCCGATGGCATACTTATTCTGTTCGATAATACGATTAATTTAGACATAATTTTTCTCCATTCTGATTTTGGCTATTTTTGACATATAAGCTTTTTATTCTGTTTTGAAATAAAAGAAGAAAATCCGCGACATTATCAATATCTTTTAATCTATATTTTGCTTGTGTTTCACCCGGACCTACTTTAATACTAAGGCCAGATTGCTGATTAATGTAAGTGAAACCAGATTCATCTGTTAAATCATCACCTATAAAAATAGGTAATACAGCAGGTAAATCAAGATGATTTAATATAGTTTTAATTGCTCTACCTTTATCAGCTTGGTTTGGAATTAATTCAACAACAAATTTCCCTCTATTTATTTTTAATTGAGGATAATGTAAATTAATTCTTTGCATAATATTAATGGCATTATTTTCTAAATTAGGATTTTTACGATAATGTAAGGCAATAGAATATCCTTTATCTTCAATTAATAATTCAGGATGTTTATCACAATTTTTGGTAATATCTTGTTTTAATTTTTTGAAATTAATACTGCTTAAATCTGGTCGAATATAATTTCCTGAATCAAAATAAATATCTAAACCATGTAAACCAGCAATTGGAACTTCAATAGGATGTAGTAGTTTGCTTGCTGTATCTACATCACGACCTGTTACAGCAATAACAGGTATATTTAATTTAGTAATTTTTTTTATAACGTCTAAGGTAGTTTGTGGAATAAAACTATGCTCAGGATTAATTTGAAAGGGTGCTAATGTACCATCAATATCCAAAAATAAGCAGTAATTTTTATCTAAAGATAAGTTGTTTATAATATCATTGGGTGTAACAAAAGATGTATTTTTTTCTCTCCCATCAGATATTGTGCTTTGACTGTTCATATTAGCCTTCCTAATACTTTTTGATCAATAATTAATCTTCTAGCATTAAAATGAATTGGTGAGTCATTTTTTTTAATAAAAAAACATAAGTATTAACATTAATTACATTGCATAATGGATTTATAGGCGAAGTGTGGAGTATGTTGTTTTTTGATTGGCTTCAATATTTAGATAATTAATTTTTTGTATGTTTACTATGAATAATGCGGGTCTTATTTATCAATATATTTCAGAATATTATCACATTATAAATGCTTAATTTTATGCTCTAAAATTTAATTTTTATATTGATTTTAAAAGATATTTTAAATCGATATTATTATATAATCCTTATAAAATTGGCTTTGAGCAGGCATATGAAGTTACAAAATAAAATTTTATTAATTACAGGTTGGGGAGTAGGAGTGGAGCCTTTGCAATCCCTTAAATTGCAATTGGAAAAAGCTGGCTATCAAACACAACTTATTAATATTTTTAATATTTTAGATGGTAAGTATCGTGCCCAGCTTGATTTAGTTGCTGAGGTTGATGTAGTAATAGGTTGGTCTTTAGGTGGACAGTTAGCAACTCAACTGGTTAATACTTTTTATGAACAAACAGGGCAAACTAAAACTTTAATTACGCTCGCTTCAAATCCTTGTTTTGTTACCAACGATAATTGGCAGACTGCTATGCCTGCTGATGTGTTTAGTCAATTTAAGACTTCTTTTTTACAAAACCCGCAAGCCACTTTAAAGCGTTTTTATTATTTAATTACACTCGGTTCCTCTCAGGCTAAACAAGATTGGATAAGCATGCAAAACATAGCAAATCCGCCTTCAAGTGAATTGCTATCAGAAGGTTTGCAAATGCTTGAGCAACTAAATTTGGTAAATAACTTAAAAAACTATCTAGGTCCGCAGCTTCATGTGTTTGCCGAGCAAGATAATGTCATTCCTTGCAAAATTAGTGAAAATTTCAAGGATATCGCGACAGAAAACATGAGTTATAAAGTATTAGAAGGCGCTACTCATGCTTTTCCATACCTAGAAGTAGATCGAACAATTGAAGAAATCTGCCAATTTTTAACAATTCATCAGCAAAGTTAATAAGCTTTGGTTGATCTCGCAATTTTCTTTCATTCTTAACAGGTTTAACATGTGCTAAATGAAAGATTTAATTGCTGTAAAAGGGTATAGAGGATGACCGATAATTTTGATTTGGAACATATTTGGCATCCATATACCTCAATGACC
The DNA here is from genome assembly GCF_000302435.1 of Acinetobacter sp. TG2027. NCBI lineage: Bacteria > Pseudomonadati > Pseudomonadota > Gammaproteobacteria > Moraxellales > Moraxellaceae > Acinetobacter > Acinetobacter sp. TG2027. The sequence continues at coordinate 86,605 of NZ_AMJN01000003.1, forward strand.
CAACCTTTACCAACGTTTAAAGTTAAACGTGCCTATGGGGCAACGATTGAACTAGATGATGGTAAGACTTTAATTGATGGTATGTCGTCATGGTGGTGTGCAATTCACGGCTATAACCACCCTGGACTCAATCAGGCAGTAACAGATCAATTACAGAACATGTCGCATATCATGTTTGGTGGTTTAACTCATGATCCTGCAATTGAACTTGGAAAAATTCTTTTAAAAATTACGCCGCCAAGTCTCGATAAAATTTTCTATGCAGATTCAGGTTCGGTTGCCGTTGAAGTTGCTTTGAAAATGGCTGTGCAATTCTGGACAGCACAAGGCCAACCTCAAAAAACAAATTTTATTACTACACGTTCTGGTTATCACGGTGATACATGGAATGCGATGTCGGTCTGTGATCCAGTGACAGGCATGCATCAAATTTTTGGTACAAGTTTACCGAACCGTCTTTTTGTAGCAGCACCGCAAACCAAATTTCATGAAGAGTGGAACCAAGAAGATATTGCCGAGCTAGAAGAAGCTATTCAGCAAAATCATGAAAACCTTGCTGCACTCATTATCGAACCAATTGTACAAGGTGCAGGGGGGATGCGTTTTTATCATCCTGAATATTTACGTCAGGCGAAAGCACTTTGTGAACAATATAATCTGTTATTAATTTTTGATGAAATTGCCACTGGTTTTGGTCGTACAGGTAAGCTTTTTGCTTGGGAACATGCACAAGTTGAGCCAGATATTATGTGCCTAGGTAAAGGGCTAACGGGCGGTTATATGACCTTATCTGCTACCTTAACGACAAAGCATGTAGCAGAAACCATTAGTCGCGGTGAGGCTGGGGTATTTATGCACGGCCCAACTTTTATGGCCAATCCACTTGCTTGCGCGGTCGCTTTAAAAAGTACCCAATTATTAATTGAGCAAGATTGGCAGGCTAATATTGAGCGAATTGAACAACAGCTTAGCCAATATTTAACGCCTTTAAGTCAGCTTGATTATGTTGCCGATGTGCGAGTGCTGGGTGCAATTGGTGTAGTAGAACTCACCTTTAATGTTGATATGAAAACTTTACAGCAACAATTTGTAGACCGCGGAATCTGGATCCGTCCTTTTGGAAAATTGGTTTATGTGATGCCACCTTATGTCATCACGCATCAAGAGTTAAGCGATTTGCTCGAACAATTGGTTGAAGTTGTTCAAACGATGCAGGGAGCGAATTAAGATGTCATTGCTTGATCATTTTTCTGCCGAATTAGATGAGTTAAAGCAACAAGGTAACTTTAGACAATTTACCCAAAATGTGCAGCACGGACGTTTTATTACGATTCAAAATAAAACGATGCTCAACTTAGCTTCAAATGACTATCTTGGGTTGGCTGCTGATATCAATCTTCGTCAAGAGTTTTTAGATAGCTTTCCAATCGAGCGTAGCTATTTTAGTTCTTCATCTTCACGTCTATTAACGGGCAATTTTGACGAATATGAACAATTAGAAAATAGCCTAAGCCAAGCATTTAGTGGTCGGGCGGCACTATTATTTAATAGTGGCTACCATATGAATATTGGTATTTTGCCAGCTCTTGCTGATAGTAAAACTTTAATATTGGCGGATAAGTTAGTTCATGCCAGTATGATTGACGGTATACGTTTATCTGGCGCTCAGTATGTGCGTTATCGACATAACGATTTACAACACTTGGAACAACTCCTCCAAAAATATCATGATGATGACAAGATTGAACGAATCATTGTGGTCACAGAAAGTATTTTTAGTATGGACGGTGATGAGACGGATTTAGCCGCTTTAGTTCAGCTAAAAAAACGGTTTGCTAAAACTATGTTATATGTTGATGAAGCGCATTCAATTGGCGTTCGTGGTCAGCAAGGCTTAGGATGTGCTGAACAATATAATGTGATTCAGGAAATTGATTTTCTGGTTGGTACATTAGGTAAAGCATTAGCGGCGGTCGGTGGTTACATTATTTGCGATCCAATTATTAAAGATTATCTCATTAATAAAATGCGCCCACTTATTTTTAGTACTGCACAGCCTCCGATTGTTATGGCATGGGCAAACTTTATTTTTCAAAAAGTATTACTCGCTCAATCTCAACGTGAATACTTAAAAAATATTAGCGAATATCTTCAACAAGCTGTTGTACAAAAGGGTTATGTAAGCCTATCGACTAGCCATATTATTCCAGTTATTGTGGGAGAAAGTCAGGCTGCTATTGATAAGGCGAAACAGGTTCAGGCAAGTGGTTTCTATGCTATGCCCGTACGTCCACCAACAGTACCTAAAAACAGTTCGCGTTTGCGTATTTCTTTAACGTCAATGGTGCAGCAACATGAACTTGAAGAATTGGTGAGTTTTCTGTGAGTTTGAATAAAAACTTGGTTGCCCAGCGTTTTGCCAAAGCAGGGCAAAGCTATTCAGAACATGCAATTGTTCAAAAACAAATTTGCCAAAATTTAACAGGTTTAGTTAAGCAGTTCTGCCCACGTAAGATGTCGCGTGTCTTTGAAATTGGTTGTGGCTCTGGCAATTTAACTCATCTTCTTACTACATATTTTCAGTTTGAAGAGTTAATTTTGAATGATCTATATGCAGATGTGCAGCAGCACTTTAGTCATCAAGAAAATTTAAAATGGTTGATTGGGGATATTGAAACTTTAGATTTCCCTCAGCAGCTGGATATGATTGTTTCAGGTTCAGCTTTACAGTGGATGCAAGATTTACCGCATTTGCTCGAACGTTGTAATGAGGCTTTAACTGAGCGAGGTTGGTTATGCTTTTCAACCTTTGGTTCTAAAAACTTATTAGAGATTAAAGAATTAACAGGACAGGGTTTAAGTTACTGGTCAGTTGAAAATTGGAGTAGTGCCTTAACTCAGGCTGGTTTTGAGATTTTGCATTTGTCAGAATCAGAAACTCAACTCTATTTCGATTCACCTAAAGCTGTGTTGCAACATTTAAAAGCAACAGGTGTAACCGCAACGGCTCAGCATCGTTGGACTAAACAAACTTTACAACAGTTTTATCAAGATTATGATCGGTTTAAGTATGCTGAAGGATATTCCCTAACATATCATCCTATTTATTGTATTGCCCGGAGAATGAAGTAAATGAGTGGCCAGATCTATTTTGTGAGTGGGATTGATACCGAAATTGGTAAAACCTACGCGACAGGCTTCTTAGCAAAATTATGGACTGAGCAGGGTAAAAAAGTGATTACCCAAAAACTCATTCAGACAGGTAATGCTGATATTTCTGAGGATATTGAAAAGCACCGTGAAATTATGGGGCAGGGTTGGTTTCAAGAAGATCATGACAAGCTAACCATGCCTGAAATCTTCAGTTATCCTGCTTCACCTCATCTTGCAACACGTCTTGATAACCGAGAAATTGATTTTCAAAAAATTGAAAATGCAACCAAAACATTGGCGGAGCGTTTTGAAATCGTATTGTTAGAAGGTGCCGGAGGCTTAATGGTGCCATTAACCACAAGCCTGCTGACCATTGATTACGTCGCTCAGCACCAGTTTCCCGTTATTTTAGTAACATCAGGTCGTTTAGGAAGTATTAACCATACTTTGCTTAGTCTTGAAGCACTTAAGTCTCGTGGGCTGAAGTTGCATGCCTTGGTTTATAACCTAAAAGATGAATCAAAAGATCCATTAATTTCTCAAGATACTTCAAATTTTTTGAAAGATTATTTAGCTATTCATTTTCCTGAAGCTAAATGGATTGAACTGGCAAAAATGAACTAAGTTAAACAGGTTATAAAAAAACCGCTCTAATTTGAGCGGTTTTTTACATCTTTTTAATATCTTAGAATTTCTTCGAACCGCGGTTAAAACCAGTCGATTTACGTTGGTTCCCTGTGTTAACAGGAGCTTCTTTTTCATCATCACGACGTTGTTGACGTAAGTAACCGCCACGACGCGCAGCCATTGGTTTTTCAGTCATACGATCAGTACGGCGTTTTGCCATACCAAATAAACCTGTACCTTGACGTGGTTTTAACTCAACCGATTTGGCTAAGTTGTCGATGTCAGTTTTGTCGAGTTCCATCCAGCGACCAGTACGTAATTCGCGTGGTAAAATAACTGTACCGTAGCGTGTACGTAATAAACGGCTTACTTTAAGATCTTGCGATTCAAAAATACGACGTACTTCGCGGTTACGACCTTCTTTTACTACAACTTGGTACCAGCGGTTAATACCTTCACCACCAATTTCAGAGAATGATTCGAATTTGGCAGGGCCATCTTCGAGCTCTACTCCGTTGACCATGTTTTGGCGTAGTTTTGGCGTTACTTCACCCATTACTCGAACAGCGTATTCACGTTCGATTTCATTAGATGGGTGCATTAAGCGGTTAGCAAGTTCACCATCATTTGTGAATAGTAATAAACCAGTACTGTTAATATCCAGACGACCTACCATTACCCAGCGGTCATTGGCAATTTGTGGTAAATGATCAAATACGGTTGGGCGTTTTTCAGGATCATTACGTGAACAGATTTCACCCTCAGGCTTATAATAAATCAGTACGCGACGACGAATTTCGTCTTCAATCTGAAACTGAACTTTACGGCCATCAATGCGTAATTCATCGCCTGGTTCAATGCGCTCACCCACTTGGGCAACACGACCGTTTACACTCACGCGTCCTGCGGCAATAACCTCTTCCATATATCGGCGGGAACCTAATCCGATTCGCGCTAATACTTTTTGCAATTTTTCACTCATGACAGCACAACCTTAGACATAATGATCAACAGTCCACCTCTTTATGATTTCGGTGCATTTGCATCGAGAGCCATAAAGGCTTCCTTGGCGTTCTGTAGGGGAGGCAATTGGCCTAGAGAGGCTAGACCAAAAGCATTCAGAAACTGAGGCGTTGTAATTAGCAACGCAGGTCTTCCGGGTAAATCTCTAAAACCGGCTTCTTTAATCCAGTTCCAGTCAAATAGTGTTCTAAGAATCTGACTATTATTAGATACACCACGAATTTGTTCAATATCAGCTCGGGTAACCGGTTGATGATAAGCAATGACAGCCAGGGTTTCTAGTAATGAAGGCGACAGTTTTGTTGGTCGCTCTGGCCAAATTTGCGCAATAATACTACGATATTTAGATCTTACCTGAAAGCGAAACCCTTGTGCTGTTTCAATCAGCTCAATAGACCGACCATGTTGTAATAGCGCGAGCTGTTGCAAAAGCTGACGAAGCTGTTGTTTATTATATTGATTGTTAAATGCTTCTTTTAAGCGGGCAATTGAAACAGGCGCTTCACTGGCAAAGATAATTGCTTCAAGTTGTAATAAGACTTCATGATGTATGTCAGCTAATGACAAATCACTATTATTTTGTTCAAAACTACTCATATTGAAGATCCTTGAATTGCTAACGGGGCTTCAATACCAGTGGCAATAATTTTAATTTTCTGTTGGCGAGTCAATTCTAAAACTGCCATAAAAGTAACAACCATTCCCATACGACCTTGCTGGGGATTGAGTAATTCTTTAAAACTTAACACGTCACCAGACTCTAATTTCTCTTCAATATATGCAATACGTTCTTCGAGTAAAACAGGTTCTTGAGCGACAACATGGGTAATAGGTTCGGGGCGATTAAATACACAGAACAACGCATCATGTAGCGCTGAGATATCGTAACCTTCATAAACAGGAGAGATATGCCCTAAGCTTACATTGGCACTAAATGTATCGCGCTCAAGAATTGGCATTTGACCTAAACGCTCAGCTGCTTGCTTAATGCGTAGATAGGTTTCAAGACGATCAATAAGCTCCTGCTTAGGATCTTTTTCAATACTTATAATTGTAGGTTTTGGTAGAAGTAGGCGAGACTTCAAGTCAGCCAATAAAGCAGCCATCACCATATAATCTGCTGTTAACTCGATATTTAAAGATTTCATGCTATCCATATAGGCCAAATATTGAGTCGCTATAGGAGCAATATCGAGTTGAATTAAATCGAAACCGTTTTTCTGAATCAGATAAATTAAAAAATCTAATGGACCTTCAAACCGCTCGAGCAAAATCTCAAATGCAGCTGGAGGTATATAGAGATCTTCTGGAATTTTGTCATGCCACTCATCTAAAACACGGATGTGTGGAGCGTCTTCCATGGATTGATGAAGTGATTGATTCATTACGATTATAAGCCACGCGAATTTTCAAAAGCATGAGACTTGTTATTCAAGTCCTAGACAGCTGTAAGTAGAAGAACAGCAGATAGTGAAAATCATTCTAAATGAATTGTGTCTTTTAATAAATTACTTAACGACTAAAGTTAAAAAAAAATCCAAAATAAATAAAGAGTATTTTTTTAAGTGATAATACTTTTTTTTAAACTATTGGTAAAAAAGTAAGTGCTTATTCAAAAGCACTTACATCGCCAACACCACGGCGGATAATTTCAGGATGTTCGCCCGATAAATCAACGATACTTGTACTGGTCAAGGTACCAAAACCACCGTCAATAAATACATCAATTCGTTTATCTAACTGATTTTCAATATCATAAGGGTCATCTAGAGGGTCTTCTTGACCCGGTAAAATTAATGTACTGGTGAGTAGAGGCTCACCAAGTTCTTGTAATAAAGCCTGACAAATCGGGTTACTCGGAATACGTAAACCAATCGTTTTCTTTTTAGGGTGCATCAATCTACGAGGAACTTCACTTGTTGCAGGTAAAATGAACGTAGTAATAGCTGGTGTGTTCGCTTTCAATAAACGATATGTCGCATTATCAACTTTTGCATAAGTTGCAATATCAGATAAGTCACAGCACATAATGGCATATTGATGTTTAGGTCCTAAGCCACGAATCTGTGCAATACGTTCCATGGCATTTTTATTACCGATTTGACACCCAATTGCATAAGCAGCATCGGTAGGGTAGACCACAACATCTCCTGCTCGGATACGTTCAACCGCTTGGGCAATGAGGCGCTGCTGTGGATTTTCAGGATGTACATGTAAATGCATCATATTTTAGAGACTCCATCACGCCAGTGTTAAAAATAATTATTAGGCTTTTTAAATGGCCTAGGCAAGCAATTAACGTAGCTTTTTTGTCAATTAATCAAGGAGTTCACGTTTAAATTCATTTAATTGTAAAGGTGTACCCGAACGTGTACATTGGCAAATAAAACCAATAAATGCTGCTGCATCACGTGGCAACTTAGCTTCACCCGAAAAGTAACGTTGCACTTGAGCATAAACGTTATCTTTAAATAGTTTGCCATCACCGCTATCACCTGTAAGGTTATCGAGTGAAACTCTAAATTTTCGGCCAAAAGATTGCGCAAATAACCATTCAATTGCTTGTGGCTTAATTTCTACTTGTTCAAATAAACTTTGCTGTTCTTGGGTGCGACCATCAGGTGCATACCAATAACCTAAATCTGGTAATAGACGTCTTTTTTCACCTGCAATAGACCAGTGACTAATTTCATGCAAAGCACTATTAAAGAAACCGTGAGCAAATTGGATCTTGGCTGGTTCTTTATTTGTCGCTGGAAAATATTCAGGTTCAAAATCACCACGAACTAATGTCACATTATGGTGGGAAAACCAGTGATTAAAGTGTAAAATAAGCCAATCAACTTGCTCAGACTCCGATTTTGAGCTTGACCATGGTGAGAGTTGCACTAGGTCAGGTACAAGAGTGTTCTGATGAGTTGAATGGGTGCAAACGAGTAATGAAGTGTTAACTTCAGGTTGCGGCTGCAACAGGTGCATTGCTTAATTTACCCCGAGTTCTGTCTAAAGAAGTGCAAAATTGTATCTTAATCTTTGACAGAGTACCGATGAATTTGTAGAATTGCCGCCTTAATTATGTCAGCAAATACCTTTCCGGCACAGATTGAGCCGTTTAAATGGGCTGAACAAGGCTTTACATGGTCAGGTCAACTGCCCTTGTCTCGCTTTGCTCGTATCGCTCGTGAAGCTGTTGGATCAATTGATAACCAATTGATCAACATAGACTGTAAGCTATCAATGGATGCATATCATCGCATTGTGTGGATGGACGGTCACATGGACACGAAAGTTCCAATGGAGTGCCAACGTTGTTTGGAACCTGTTGAAATGCCTCTTGTCTTAGACTTCCATATTGCATTAGTGGATGATGAGTCACTGATAGAGCGCTTGGATGAGGATGCTGATTTCATCGTTTTAGGTGAAAGTGAGTCTTCGACGAAAGGCGATTATGATACGCCTGCCTCGATTAACTTACTCGCATTACTAGAAGATGAACTGTTATTGTTGATGCCTTTATCTCCCAAGCATGATGCTTGTGAACATAAACATCAACCTACCATTCAGAATGTTGTCGAAGAAAAACGGGATAATCCGTTTGATGTTTTGGCAGGTTTGAAGGGTAAACTTAACTCATAATTTGTGTTATAATTATGAGATAAGACAACTGAATTTGTTCTGATCCATTTTTTCGATCTTTGTAAGGAGCCATCATGGCCGTTCAGCAAAACCGTAAAAGTCGCTCTCGCCGTGACATGCGCCGTTCACATGACGCTTTAACCGAGAATGCATTAACAGTAGACCAAGCAACTGGTGAAACTCATCGTCGTCACCACGTGACTAAAGACGGTTTCTACCGTGGTCGTCAATTATTCGCTAAAGCAGCTGATGCTGAATAATTGCATGATATGCATTAAGCGTGATGCTTAAGTATAGAAAAAATGGGAGCGAAAGCTCCCTTTTTTTGTTGTTTTTCGCAATTATAAATATATAAATAACATGTTAAATTTCCGCTCCAGAAATGAGTGAAAACCCAAAAAAGGATTTCTTATGTCTGCTAAACGTCTTGAACAAGTAGCTTTAGCCACAAAAACTGCATTTGTGTTTCCTGGTCAAGGTTCACAAAAAGTCGGTATGCTTGCTGAACTAGCAGAACAGTTTAGTGGGGTCGGGCAAACTTTTGCAGAAGCTTCAGATGCTCTTGGATTTGATCTTTGGCATATTGCACAAAGTGGCGAAGGTCTCGACCAAACAGAAAATACCCAACCTGTGTTATTAACTGCCAGTATCGCTTTATGGCGTGTATGGCTTGATTTAGGTGGTCTGGCACCTAAATACCTTGCAGGACATTCACTAGGTGAATACAGTGCATTGGTAGCTGCAGGCTCTATGAGCTTGGCGGATGCAGTTAAATTAGTTAACTTGCGTGGCAAGCTCATGCAAAGTGCTGTACCTCAGGGTCAGGGGGCTATGGCTGCAATCCTTGGTTTGGCTGATGAAAAAGTGGTTGAACTTTGTCAAACTGTGAGTGCATCAGGTGAAGGTTCTGTAGAAGCTGCAAACTATAATTCACAAGGTCAAGTTGTGATTGCAGGAAGTACAGCTTCTGTACAAGAAGTCATGGCTTTGGCAAAAGAGCAGTCAGCTAAAGCAATTGCTTTACCAGTGTCAGTTCCTTCTCATTGTTCGTTGATGAAACCTGCCGCTGAGAAATTTGCAGAAGCTTTGGAACAAACTGCCATTGAGCTACCTACCATTCCTGTAATACAAAATGTCAACGCGGGAATAGCTACCGATGTTGCTCAATTGCGTCAGGCATTAACTGCACAATTGTACCAATCAGTACAATGGACACGTACCATGCAGTCTCTACAAGACCAAGGTATTCAATACATTGTTGAGTGTGGTCCAGGTACAGTATTGAGTAACCTCGCAAAGCGTTTACCAAATATTGAAAAAGCTTTTTCTATTGATAGTAAGAGCAAAATGGAAGATGCCCTAAATGCTGTTTTAGTGGCAGAAGGAAAAATTGCATGACACAAGAACGCAAAGTTGCATTAGTAACGGGCGCGAGTCGGGGTATTGGCGCTGCCATTGCCCAGCAACTTATTCAAGACGGTTATTTTGTTGTAGGTACTGCGACTTCTGAATCTGGTGCACAAAAGTTAAGTGATAGCTTTGGTGAACAAGGTGCAGGTTTGGCGCTCGACGTGCGTAATCTCGATGAGATTGAAGCAGTCGTTTCTCATATTGAACAGAACTATGGTCCTGTACTTGTTCTAGTTAACAATGCAGGTATTACGAAAGACAATTTGTTGCTTCGTATGTCTGAAGATGATTGGGATGACATTCTCAACATTCACCTTAAAGCAGTTTATCGTTTATCTAAACGTGTGCTTAAGGGTATGACGAAGGCACGTTTTGGTCGAATTATTAATATCAGTTCTGTTGTAGCTCACTTTGCAAACCCAGGCCAAGCGAACTATTCTGCTGCTAAAGCAGGTATTGAAGCATTCAGCCGTAGCCTTGCAAAAGAGATGGGTAGCCGCCAAATTACTGTAAACAGTGTGGCGCCAGGTTTTATTGCAACAGAAATGACAGATGCACTTAGTGAAGACATTCGCAAAAAAATGAGTGATCAAGTGGCTTTAAATCGCTTAGGTGAGCCACAAGATATCGCAAATGCGGTGAGTTTCCTTGCAAGTGATAAAGCAGGTTACATTACCGGTACGGTATTACATGTAAATGGTGGTTTATACATGGCCTAACGCCGATGTATAAACTTTTAAAAATTTTTATATTCAATTAAACTAGTGGCAAATTAAACGCCACAAGCAATGAGGAGAATTCCTGTGAGCGATATCGAACAACGCGTTAAACAAGCGGTTGCAGAACAACTTGGTCTTAAAGCTGAAGAGATTAAAAACGAAGCATCTTTTATGGATGACTTAGGTGCTGACTCTTTAGATTTAGTTGAACTTGTTATGTCTTTCGAAAACGACTTCGACATCACTATCCCTGATGAAGATTCTAACGAAATCACTACAGTTCAATCTGCAATTGACTATGTAACTAAAAAACTTGGTTAATTCGCATATTGCTGAATAAAAAGAAGGCCACCGTAAGGTGGCTTTTTTTATTTTAGAAAAAATTTAAGAGATACATATTTTTACAAGATCAACCTCAATTGATAGCAGAGGTATAACTTTTTTGAAGTATAACAATAAAGGTCAGTTTAATGACTTTACTATAAACAATAATATGAGGACTAAAAGATGGGTCTTTTTGATTTTGTAAAAGGTATTGGCAAGAAAAATACCGCACCAGCAGAACCACAACCAGCTCCAGCAACACCAGCAGAACCTTCTGCACAAGAAGTTGCAAATAAATTATTAGGTTTAATTAAAAGTTTGGGCTTAGGGGTAGAAGGCTTATCTGTAACCTATAACGGTACTACTGATACCGCAATTATTAAAGGGCAGGTAAAAAGCCAAGCAGATAAAGAGAAAATTATTCTTATTGTTGGAAACATTGATCATGTGGCTCAAGTAGATGACCAGATGACAGTGGCAACTCCTGAACCGGAAAGTAAATTTTATACCGTGAAATCAGGTGACAACCTTTCAAAAATTGCGAAAGAAGTTTACGGCGATGCAAATCAATATCCAAAAATCTTTGAAGCAAATAAACCAATGTTAAAAGATCCTGATGAGATTTTCCCAGGACAAGTTTTACGTATTCCTCAATAATTAAGATTAATAAAAAAGGCGCTTTAAGCGCCTTTTTTGTGCTTTTAAAAACGCTTTGGAATCTTTTGTCCGTTTGGTACAGGGGTGTCTGCATTTTTTAAAACACCGAATAACCATGTTTCAGCATGCTGTACTGCAATTTTTAAAGAATCACCTAAAGCTAAACGGCCAGCGATAAAGCTAGCTAAAGAACAACCTGAGCCGTGATATTCACCTTCAAGGCGAGGACAGCTACTACTCGCTGCTAGTTCACCATCGATATATAAACTATTTTTAATATGATCTGGTGTATCTTCATGTCCACCTTTCACTAGAACAGCTTTAGCACCCATTTCAAAAAGCTTTTGAGTGGCTTGATCTAAATCAGTAATACCTGTTAGAGCACGTAATTCAACGGTATTTGGAGTAATAATTGTGGCTAGAGGAATAAGTTCAACGAACGCTTTAACGAGAGTTGCCTGATCACCTAAAGAGCCGCCACTGTTTGCGACTAAAACAGGATCAAGTACATATTGATAGTCAGGATGAGCACGTAAAAATTCAGCTAGTGCCGCAATATTATCTGTCGTGCCAAGCATGCCTGACTTAACACATTTAATGGGTAAGTCACCTACAACTGCATTTGCTTGTGCTAATAAGAGTTCTTTTGAGGTTGCTTCGAAGCCAAATACTTGTTGTGAGTTCTGAATGGTGAGGGCAGTACATGCAATTGCTGCATGGGCACCACTTTGTCCAATTGCTTCGATATCGGCTTGTAAACCTGCACCACCTGAAGGGTCTAAACCCGAGAAACAAAGTACGGTTGGACGCACGGTTATTTCCTTTTCAATTTAAATTTACGTTAGTATAAGAGAGTTTGATTAAACTCTCGACCAATTGAATTAAATACTTTACTGGGTTAATGATTGAATGGCTATAAAACATATTTTGATTGATTTAGATGGAACCTTAACAGACCCAAAAGTTGGAATCCATACTTCAATTCGCTATGCAATGGAGAAATTAGGCTATCCATTGGCTGCCGATTTAGATATTGACTGGACAATTGGCCCACCATTAAAGCCATCACTCGCAAAATTATTAGCTACTCAAGATGATGCTTTAGCTGAACAAGCTTTACTTGCTTATCGCGAGCGTTTTTCGGTGGTTGGCCTGTTCGAAAATGAAGTGTATCCATCTGTTGCCAAAACGCTTAGCGCTTTAAAAAAAGAAGGATATCGTTTATTTGTCGCAACTGCTAAACCAACGATTTATGCAAAACGTATCTTGGATCATTTTGAATTAAGTCAATACTTTGTACATATCTATGGGAGTGAGTTAACGGGTGAGCGGACTAATAAAGCTGACCTTATCCATTATATTTTGGAACATGAGCAATTAAACCCAGAAGAGTGTTTAATGGTCGGTGACCGCCAATATGACGTTTTGGGTGCTCGTCATAACGGTATTGATGCGGTAGCGGTGACTTATGGTTACGGAACAGCAGAGGAACTTGCTCAAGCACAGCCAAAAGCAATGATTAAGCAGTTTTCTGAGCTTTTGGACTATGTTGAAGAACTGGCAGCACAAAAGAAAGTTTCTTAAATATTATTAAATTTTGATTTGAAGGTTTGGCTTTGATCTAAAGCCAAACCTTTTTTATTTAAATACCGTGTTGCTGGCGGTATTGAACAAGTTCTTCAATCGTAATCACCGTTAAGTGATGAGTTTGAGCATATGCTAAAACTTGAATGCCCGATGCCATCGTGCCATCTGGATTGGTTAATTCACATAATACGCCAGCGGGTTTAAGCCCGGCTAGTCTTGCTAGATCAATTGTTCCCTCGGTATGACCTCGACGAGTAAGGACTCCACCATTACGTGCACGTAATGGGAAAACGTGACCCGGACGATTTAAGTCACTTGCAACAGCGCCATCTTTAATAGCAGTTTGAATAGTTGTTACACGGTCTTTAGCAGAAACACCAGTGGTAACGCCTTGAGCTGCCTCAATGGTCACTGTAAAAGCGGTATGAAACTGGCTTGAGTTTTGAGAAACCATTGGAGGGAGTTCTAGATGATCTGCTAGCTCTTCTGTAAGGCATAAACATACAATCCCTGAACCATCACGAATCATACGTGCCATTGTTTCTACCGTTAAAGTTTCGGCTGCAACAATTAAATCTGCTTCATTTTCGCGATCAAAGTCGTCCATAACCAAGACAGGCTTGCCTTGACGGATATCTTCTAATGCTTGTTGAATGCGTTGCTCAGCAGGAGAGAGGGCTGAGAAAAAAAGTTCTGGTTGAATTAAGCTAGACATAATGAAACGCTCTCGTAAAAATACGGTTGAACATTTCAGGACTGATGTAAAAACAGGCTGGCACTGAAATAAAACGGATTTATCCCAGTTCGTCGTCTTCTTTCATCCGGACTATACCGTCGGCTTTGGAGTTTCACCAAATCTGCTCAAATTACACAATTTAAGCTCGTGGGCTTGTTAATCTATTTATAAAAATTAACTCTACCACCGGTGGGGAATTACACCCCGCCCTGAAGCGATGGGTTTTATTATAGCGCGCTTGATAAAATTGGCTAGATGCTTTTATAGAATGCTAAGTTTCTTTATGAATAAGCATTTTCATAAATCGAAATAGGCTTTTTAACAAGAGCTTACTTGTTGATATGAAAATGGAATGCTATGTTTTTTATAGAAAATTATAAATAAAATAGGTGTTTCATGCAGATAAGAGACTATTATCCTCTGACCAATAGCTCGTTTATTCAGCATCTCCATATTTTCAGTTATGTATTTATAGCGGTAAGTATTCTGTATTTAATTGCTGCCAACTGGTTTATGCTTCCAAACAGTATTCAACTCGCGATCCCGCCCGTTATATTAGTTGTTACAGCTTGGCTCAGCATAAAAGATACATTAAGTGATGGGGTTAGGCAGACCTTACATAGCGTTAGTGGTTTGATGATAGGTTTAAGCTTGGCTGTTATTGGACAGGTTTATCAAACTGGTGCAGACAGTTATTTGCTTTTTTTAATTTGGACATTGCTTTTATTACCGTGGTTATATCGGCCGAATATTGGAATCTTTGCTTTAATTTTTATTACCAGCCAACTCACACTTTTTTTATTTTTTAAACAGACTTTCTGGTCTGAAAAGTTTCCTTATTTATATTTAATCGCTCTAAATCTATTAAGCCTTATTGAGTTTTGGGTATGTATAAAGAAATATCGTGCTTTAAGGTTTGTCTTTATCGCTTGGTTCGCCGTTATTTCGATTATTGGAATAATTCAATATTTATCGAATGAGAATATTCCTTATCTAATTTCTGCCTTCTTTTCAGGAATAATCGCTTTTTATTATTTCTTCAAAAAAGACGATCAGTTATGTGCCAGTTTAATGGCTGCTGTTCTTGGTGTGACTGCAACGATATGGCTTGTAGATGGGATTAATAACCTATTTAAAGACTCTAATGAGTTCATATTTTTATTGATTGCAGGCATTATTTTTATTTGGTTTGCGCTGATTAGCTATCTTTTAATAAAAATTTTTCGTCAAAGCCGCTTTTATATCATTCCATTGGCAATTGGTGCTTGGCTTGCTGGCTTGGCACTTGCAGCTTTTACGCTGGTGTTTTGGGAAGCTATTTCTTTAGTTATTGGAGTTGTTTTTGTTGGATTGGCGTTTATTCTTTTAAAGAAATCACAAAGCTATTTCTTTCGGCAATTTGCCTATTGTTTGTTTATCAGTGGGCAGACCGCTTTCTTGTTTCATCTTGGTTCAGAAACAGATCAAATTCTATGGGTTTTAATTGCACAGATTTTTATTCTATGTATTAGTTATTTTCTTAAACCGCATTGGTTCTTCATTTTAATTCAAATGCTTGCTACGTATGGCATAGCTTTTATCTATTTGCTACAACTGGACCATTCATTGTGGTCAATAGATTCTACTCAGACTTATTTAAATTTAACTTTGCTCAGTTACTTGGTTTTTAGTTTGGTGCTCTTACCTAAGAGGGAATCAATAGCCCTATATGAGCGTAGTATTTTTTTATGCGGACTGGTCGTAATTCTTGTAGCTTCTTTTTTCAATACTTTTATGGGGTTGGTACCAGAAAATTCGATAGATCAGCTGTTATGGGTTTTATATTTGCTACCTGTTGTCTGGTTACTTTGCTTTAGTGTTCTTCATTTATATCGACAACTTAAGGCACTCACTTTTTGCGCCTTTTTAATATTTGGTGTGTTCCTTATTGTGTTGGGATATTTTGAAATTTTCATCCTACTTATTATTTTAACGTGGGCATTAAAAAAGAAAGATTATCTTGTGTATGGAGTGAGCTTAACTGTATTCGTTTTTGTGTTCTGGCAGCTCTATTACAACCTACAAATAACTTTTCTAGCTAAGAGTGCATCTATTTTTATTTCAGGCATTGTTTTGTTGGCTCTGTCTTGGTTACTTCAACGTGAAAATAAAAATGATCTTGTTAAAGGAGAGAAAGAATGAAAAAGTATTTTTCTCTTATTCTTGCCGTTATCACCCTATTATTTTTTGCAGGTTTAGTGGCGAAAAACGAATGGCATTTGCACCATAGTAAAAGTATTTTCATTGAGCTTAAGCCAGTTGATCCACGTTCAATTTTACAAGGTGACTATATGGCACTGGCTTATGAATTACATTTACAATCTCTTAAAGCTCTTGCAGGAAGTGAAGGTGAGGCTCTGGAACAGGTGATTTTTAATCGCTCTTCCGTTCCCGCAAAAGTTATTTTGGATTCATAAAATCGCGTAGTTCGTACCATTTTAGATATCAATAATTCATTTGCTGGGCAGAGGTTAATTTTAAAAAATCCTGAAAATCGTTTGCAGGCTTTATATCCTGCCTCGCGCAGTTTCTTGTTTGCAGAAGGCTTGGCTCAATGTTATGAAAAAGCCAAATATGCTGAATTTAAGGTAAATCCTGAAGGAGAGGCGATATTGTTCGAATTACGAGGAGAGCAGTTTCAACCATTAAATTGTGAAAAACAAAAGAACTGGTGGGAAGGAACTATTAAGGACTTATAAAATAATAAAAGCCCGTCAATGCAGGCTTTTTATTCTTAAAATAAATTAGGCAACTTGAACAGGAATGCAATTCGCTGTGTGGTTGACTGTATTATTTGGATTAGCATATACCAAACGTGGTTTATGAATATTTGCTTCAGCTTCAGTAAAATCACCAAATGTAGCAATAATTACTAAATCGCCAACGTCTGCTTGATGTGCAGCACCGCCGTTTACTGAAATAATTCCAGAATTATCTTCACCACGAATCGCATAAGTTGTGAAGCGTTTGCCATTGGTTACATTCCAAACATGAATTTCTTCATATTCACGAATACCAGCTAAGTCCATCAATACGCCATCAATTGCACAAGAACCTTCATAGTGAAGTTCAGCATGGGTTACAACTGCACGGTGAATTTTGCATTTTAATAAACGAGATAGCATGGCTAGCGTCTCCTGAGTAGACCTAAGATGTAGATCTTATGGTGAAATCTTTAGCTTTTGCGGTTGGCAAAGTGGCTGATGCGCATTTTGCTCCTAAAAAAGCAAGATAGCAAGCATGATTGTTCAACAATTTAAGTGGGTTTATATGCATTAATTTGATTCATGGCCTGTGGAACTTGTCCTTGAACAAGTAGCTTCACTTTAGAAAGGGCATGATCAATTGCTGCATCCATCAGACTTTGTTCACTACTTGGTGCTTTTCCAAGTACGTGACCTGAAACTTTCTCTTTCGAGCCAGGATGTCCGATACCAATACGTAAACGGTGAAAATTTGGACCAATATGAGGGACAATGTCACGTAAACCGTTATGACCACCGTGTCCACCGCCTGTTTTAAGACGAATTACACCAGGGTTCATGTCAAGTTCATCATGAGCAATCAAAATTGCTTCGGGAGCAATTTGATAAAATTTTGCAAATGGAACTACACTTTGTCCAGAACGGTTCATAAATGTAGTGGGTAGAAGTAGACGGACATCGTGTCCTTCTATATTACCACGTCCACTGATTCCGTGAAATTTCGGATCATTTTTTAATGTAATGCCATATTTGTCAGCAAGCTGTTCAATGAACCAAAAACCTGCATTATGGCGGGTTTGGGCATATTCTGAACCAGGATTGCCCAAACCAACAATTAGCGAAATATTTGACACTAATCTACGCCTTTAAACACTTATGCGCGTTTGAAGTCAGCGTGCATAGGAGTGTTTTTAGATGGGTGACGTTGTAACGCTTGGATTTTAACGTTTTCAACTTTGTCGCCCACTTTGATTTCTACAACTTCTTCAAAGAAAGCATTGCTTTCTAAAGCTTTTACAAGCTCACGAAGTTCTAAAGTAACAGTTACAGGCTCAACGTTGCCACCATAAATGATAGCTGGAATTAAAGCTTCGCGACGAAGGCGGCGGCTCGCACCTTTCCCTTGTTTGTCTTCAGCACGCGCTTGAGCGTTTAATACGAAGTTTGCCATGAGTAAATCCTCATTAAAGTTTAAAAGACTAAACTTGCGACCAGTTTAGTGATAGAAAACCCCAGCCAAGGCTAGGGTTTATAAAAAGCTGCAATATTATAAACTATCGAACATTGCACTGATAGACTCTTCGTTATTAATACGACGAATCGTTTCAGCAACCATGCTAGCAACAGAAACCTGACGGATCTTGCCTAAGGTCAATGCTTCTTCAGAAAGAGGAATGGTATCAGTTACAACCAGTTCATCAATAACTGAATTACGTAAGTTTTCAATAGCCTTACCTGATAGTACAGGGTGAGTTGCGTATGCAACTACACGACGTGCACCAAATTGCTTAAGCGCATCAGCTGCTTTACACAATGTACCAGCAGTATCGACCATATCGTCTACGATAACGCAATCACGATCTTTTACGTCACCAATTAAGTGCATAACTTGCGACTCATTGGCTTTTTGACGACGTTTATCAATAATTGCTAAATCGATGTCACCCATCTGTTTGGCAACAGCACGAGCACGTACTACACCACCAACGTCAGGAGAAACCA
Source organism: Acinetobacter sp. TG2027 (assembly GCF_000302435.1). Taxonomy (NCBI): domain Bacteria; kingdom Pseudomonadati; phylum Pseudomonadota; class Gammaproteobacteria; order Moraxellales; family Moraxellaceae; genus Acinetobacter; species Acinetobacter sp. TG2027. The sequence goes on from NZ_AMJN01000003.1 coordinate 105,222, forward strand.
CCATAAGGTTGTCATGTTGTTGTTGACGTAAGTCAGCAAGCAAAGCAGGAGTACCGTAGATGTTGTCGACTGGAATATCGAAGAAACCTTGAATTTGGTCAGCATGTAAGTCGATCATCACGACACGGTCAATACCAACAGTGGTAAGCATGTCTGCGACAACTTTAGCTGTAATCGGCACACGTGCAGAACGTGGACGACGGTCTTGGCGAGCATAACCAAAATAAGGGATAACAGCGGTAATACGACCAGCACTTGCACGACGCAAAGCATCTGCCATAACCAAGATTTCCATAAGGTTATCATTGGTAGGGGCACAAGTAGGCTGAACGATAAATACGTCTTTACCACGAACATTTTCAGTAATTTCTACTGAAATTTCTCCATCAGAAAAGTGACCGACTGATGCAGCACCTAGAGGGATATGTAAGTGACTTACGACTTTTTGAGCGAACTGTGGATGAGCATTTCCACTAAAAACGACAAGATTGGGCATGAAGCACCCTTGGCGGTTGGTATGTAATGAAATAGATGGCAGGGGCGGCTGGATTCGAACCAACGGATGCCGAGATCAAAACCCGGTGCCTTACCACTTGGCGACGCCCCTAATGCGGCAGAACTTTAATATTTTTGCAATGCAATGTCAAGATTAATCAACAAAAAGCATAGCAATTAAGTCTGTCTTTAAAATAAGAGAATGGCAGGGGCGGCTGGATTCGAACCAACGGATGCCGAGATCAAAACCCGGTGCCTTACCACTTGGCGACGCCCCTAATATAATCATCATTACAGGTGAGGTTGGCAGGGGCGGCTGGATTCGAACCAACGGATGCCGAGATCAAAACCCGGTGCCTTACCACTTGGCGACGCCCCTAACGTGTAACCTTAAAATGATTAAGAGGAGATTCTTTTAAACTATTTACCAAGTAAGATTTACATGGTGAATGCTTAAGAATTTCATCAATATTCATTTCATTCGTTACTTCAATAAAAACACAAGCACCTGTACCTGTAAGCTTTGCTTGACCAAATTGATCTAAATATTGCATTGCTTCTTCTACTTCAGGGTATAACTGCCGAGCCAGTGGCTCAAAGTTATTTCCAAAATTAGAAGGTTCTAACTGATAGGCGCAAAATTTAGTGGTCTTAGAGTCTCTTGTCAATGTTTTTTGTGAAAAAAGCAATTGAGTGCTGATAAAACAATCAGGTTTTAAAATAATGAACTGTTTTTGATCTAAGTCTATGAATGATAAATGTTCACCGATGCCTTCAGCCCATGCATTTTTACCATAAATAAAAATTGGAACATCAGCACCGAGCTTTACACCGTAGTCCGCAAGTTGTTCTTGCTTTAGGCCACATTCCCATAATTGATTTAACACAATAAGCGTTGTGGCGGCATTAGATGAACCGCCGCCTAGACCCGCGCCCATTGGAATATTTTTTTCAATTTTGATGTGCAAGCCACAAAATTTTTTCGCATGTGGTTTTAGTATTTGAGCTGCCCGATAAATCAAGTTTTCTTCAGCTCGAACTTCACTTAACCCATCGATTTTGATTTTTTCGCCCAAAGTCGGTGTAAATGTCATCCAATCATATAAATCAATCAGTTGGAAAATGGTTTGTAGCTCATGGTAACCATTCTCACGTCGACCTGTAATATGTAAAAACAGGTTGAGCTTAGCAGGGGAAGGAACTCGAATCATAGATTTATATAATTAGACTTAGCGGTTTTGGATGACCATTGTAATACGGTTTTCTTTATCTTCAGCAAGAGCTTGCTTTAAAACCAGTTTGTTTGGCAAAGTTTGTTCACCATCGTAACTGAAATTAACTGTCCAGCCATCTTCAATCAGTTGACTCACTCGATTTGCAGCGTCTTTAGTAATTTGAGCATTTAGCGTTGCTGGTTTTGCTAAAATCCAGCTCGTTAAGTGTGTAATTGGTGCTTGCCAACCCGTTGCTTGCTCTAAAAGTTCTTCTGGAGAGGCTGCGCTAATAAGTCCTGTTTTAGAACTGTTTAAAGTTACTTCGCCCGGTTTACCCTGAATTTGGGTTTTTCCCACGCCTAAAATACCGCTTAATTCGATATCAAAATTATCTTGCTGTTGAAGCCAAGTAAAAAAAGCACTACCAGTTTGCTGTGGTGTACGAACCCCAATCTTACCTTGCAAATTAAAGTGTTTTTCGTCTTGAACTTGTTGGGTAACCGCAGGTTTTGGTTGAGTAAAATGCTGACAACCGGTTAGAAATAATACACTTGATCCACAGATCGCTGTGCACAGTTGGGCAAATTTGCTCATATATTTAACTCTTTTTTGCAGATGTAGGTAAAATTAACGCATCAAGCTGTTGTAATTGTGGATCATTGGCATGTTTTTGTTTCAGTTGTTGTAACACTGCGCTAAATTGCGTGAGTGACCCTTGCATATACAAAGCTTTAGCATAACGAACGCCAATATTTATATTATGGCTAAGTTCATACGCTTTGCCTAAGGCTTCCGCCGCAGCTTCATAATCATTCTGTAAAAATGCAATATAACCTAGCGTATCAAGAATTGAGGCCTGTTCAGGCGCATATTCTAATGCTTGCTCTGCATACTGACGTGCTTCTTTTAAACGACGGTTTTGCAGTGCCAGTGTATAAGCATATGCATTTAGATACGTTGGGCTGTTGGGCTCAAGTTGTAATAATTGTTTTAAGGTTTTGTCCAGCTTGTCACGGTCCGTATATGGATCAAGTAATAAAACTTCCGCATAAATCAGTTCTGGGTCGTCGGGTAGGTTTTTAATTGCTTCATCTAATAGATTTAGTGCAGCTTTTTTATTGCCCATTTTCTTTAAGATTTCAGCTTGGGCTTGATATAAGAAACTTGCATGTTGAGGATAATTTACTCGTTCTTGAGTAAGGAACCGTAAAGCATCGTGTAAATTTTCTTGTTTATCATATATTGCGATCAAGTTTCGTCTAGATACCACATATAAACTGCCATCAACTAAACGATAGTATGCTTTTGCAGTTTCATAATGCTGTTTACGCTCCGCATTAATAGCTAAGTAGTAATACGCTTCATTTTGATATTTTGCCGAGTTTCGTAGGTCAACAAGATATTGTTCTGCTTTGTCATATTGCTTTAAATCAATACTTGTTAAGCCTGCAATAAATAAGGCTTCTTCAGCTTTAGGGTTAGTTTCTATAATCTTTTCAAGTTTTTCTAACGCAAGCTGAGATTGGTTAATTTGTATGAGATAGCGGATTTCAGCTAATCGAATATCTAAATTTTTCTTATTTTTACGACTCGACTTTGCATACCATTTAAGCGCACCTTCTTGATCGCTGAGAGCAATAAGTAAGTTTGCTTTCATTAAAATAAAGCTCGTTACTTTAGGACGTCGACGTAATGCTTTGTTAATGTTGGTTAGCGCAGTTTGTAATTGGCCATTTTGAGCTTCTAAATTGGCGATGAGTGCCAAAATAGAAGGATTGTCTTTTTCTGCACTAGAACGTAAAGCTGTTAATAGTACTTCTCGATCTTGCGCATTTTCTGGAGCAATGCTAGCTAAAATTTGTTCTAAATCGGCAGTGGGATCTATCTTTAAAATTTTATCTAATGTCTCAGCAGCAAGCTGATATTCGTGCGTTTTTAAAGCAATGTGTGACAAATAAAATAAAGCTGGTACATCTTTAGGTTCTTGAGCTACCCAGTGTGTAGCAATATTTAACGCAGCTTGTAAATCATTATATTCAAGTGCAACGTCTAAAGCTCTCTGCTTAATTGATGTAGAGTTGCTTTTAATTGCGAGCACTGTGTAATTATGCAAAGCGTTTGGAATATCGTCATAAGCTAGAGCAAATTCAGCGACCATCGTTTGCTCTAGTGCCTGATCAAATGAATGCACGGCATAGGTCTCTTGCACAGGACGTGCATAGACATACGAGGACATGCTACCTAACAACAAGAATGTGGTAGAATACTGTCTTATCGAAGCACCGTTAAAATTAATACGGCTATTCATTTGACGCAATTTTTATTGATCCAAAGTAATGCTTTTTATGACACCGATGTTGCACAATAGCATAAATTTAGCGAAATGATGATCTGATATGTCTTTCTTTGCATTGGGTGTCAACCATCAAACAGCTTCTGTAGAACTCCGCGAACAAATTGCTTTCAATGCAGAGCGATTAAGTCGTTTGCTTGCCGAACAACGTCATCACCAAAACTTAAAGGATTTGGTGGTTGTCTCGACCTGTAACCGTACAGAAGTTTATGCCATGGCAGAAAACGCCGAAAGCCTTCTAAAATGGTTAGCCGATGCCAATAATATTGATGTAAAGCAGTTAATTCATCATGTTTATCGTTACGAGAATACGCAGGCCATTACACATTTAATGCGAGTGGCGAGTGGTCTAGACTCTCTCATGCTTGGTGAGCCACAAATTTTAGGGCAGGTTAAAAGTGCTTTGGCATTGTCTAAAGAAGCTCAAACGGTCTCTCCTGAATTAAATAGTGTTTTTGAATACGCTTTCTATGCAGCTAAACGGGTACGTTCCGAAACAGCGGTGGGTAGTCATGCTGTTTCAATGGGTTATGCAGTTGCACAACTGGCCTTACAGGTTTTTAGTAAGCCTGAAAAGCTTACTGTAATGGTGGTTGCTGCGGGTGAAATGAATAGCTTGGTGGCTAAACATTTGGCTGAAATGGGTGTCGCGAAGATTATTATTTGTAATCGTAGCCGTGAGCGTGCTGACCAGCTGGCTCAGGAGATTGCACATCAGGTTGAAGTTGAAATTATTGAGTTTTCAGCATTAGCAGAAAATTTATATCGTGCTGATGTTGTGTCGAGTTGTACCGGTAGTTTATACCAAGTTATTGCTTATTCTGATGTTAAGGCCGCATTGAAAAAACGTCGCTATCAACAAATGTTGATGGTTGATTTAGCAGTGCCACGTGATATAGATCCTAAAGTTGAAGCACTTGATGGTGTCTATTTGTATGGTGTTGATGATTTACAAAGTGTGATTGATGAGAACCTTGCCCAACGTCGTCAGGCGGCTGTTGAAGCAGAGGTCATGGTTAATCAATTAGCTACTCAGCTTATTACGCATCAAAAGGTTAAAGAAGCGGGTAGCACAATTCATGCTTATCGCCAGCACAGTGAAGAAATTAGTCAACAAGAACTTACACATGCGTTAGAAGCTTTGCATCATGGTGAGAATGCCGAACAGGTATTACAGCATTTTGCACACCGTTTGACGCAAAAACTTATGCATCCTACATCGATATTATTACGTGAAGCTGCTAAAGCAGAAAATCCTGATTATTTTGAATGGTTACAACAGCATTTACAGGATGTGTTTGAGCATGAACGTAAGCCAAAACATTAAGACAACAGCTTTAAGCTAATTTGTTTTGTTAACTCATTGAGCTGTTGTCTTAGATTTCTTGATTCAATTAAAGAAATCGGTGATTTCAGTTTTTGACGTAAATATCTTTCTTGCAGACTTAATGAATATTCTTTAGCTAACTTGTCAGCTACCTCAGGTGCCTGTGTTAATGCCTGAATATTTGTTCTTTGCATAATATCGGCGATTTCATGACAGTAACTACTACACGCACCAAGCACATAATAAGTTGCCAGCTCTTGATCATCCGGTAAATCATCAAAAATACGGTTTAAGATTGCCAGTACTTTGGCCAATAATTCATCTTGCTGTATATAAGCCCGTAATCCTTCGAAATGAATATAAAGAAAGGGATGATGCATCAAAATTGCAATCGCAAAGTCTTCATCTTTTGTATGGATATTAAATGAGAGCGAGGCATCGTGGCTGATTTGTGGGGTAAAACGTTTACCCAGTCCGAGTTTTTCACGGAAAGATTGAGTAAGTAAGTAACGGAAAGAACCTTGTTTTGGCAATAACTCGGTGAGTTCTCTGAGTTCACCCATGACTAAGCTTTTCCCTTCAGGCGTACTGATATCGTGTTGACCTGTTAAGTGCGCAAACACGAAATCGGACAGAAGAGGGGCTTGTTGTAATAGTTTTTGAAAATTTTCGAGTCCTTCTCGACGGATGAGAGAGTCTGGGTCGTGATCATTGGGTAGAACAAAAAATTTGAGTTCACGACCATCATTGAGAAGGGGTAAAGCAATTTCTAAAGTTCTGCGTGCTGCTTTTTGACCAGCAGCATCACCATCAAAAGCAATGGTAATTCGGCTATTTTGTTTAAATAGAATATTAAGATGTTCTGTATTACTTGCAGTCCCTAACGTTGCTACGGCCCCTGTAATGCCATATTGCTGAAGCGCAATGACATCCATATAACCTTCGACCATTAACCAATCGCTAGATTTAAGTTTTCTACCTTCATAAAGTCCGTAAAGTAGCTGATTTTTATGAAAGACTTCTGAATCTGGCGAGTTAATATATTTGGGCTTGATTTCATCATTTAATGCACGCCCACCAAAGCCAACCACTCGGCCTTTCGGGTCGCGAATTGGGAAAATAACGCGGTCACGTAATAGGTCAAAATCACGGCCATTATCGCTCGAGCGGATAAGCCCAAGTTGTTTTAAGCCGTCAATATCATAAGGAAAAGCTTTTTCTAGGTGTTGCCAGTCTTCTGGAGCATAGCCTAAGCGCCAAAATTGAATAGTCTGATTGGTTAGTCCACGCTGTTTAAAGTAATTTTTTGCCTTTTGACTATGAGGTAATTGTTGTTCATAGAACTGAGCAACATTTTCCAGTAAGTCATATAAATTACCTTCTTGAACTGGTTCATCAAAGCTAAACGGCTGTTCGAACTGAGCAAAAGGGTCATCGAAGAATACTGGTTCAAGCGTATTGTAGCTTTCATCTGATGGCTGCTGTGGAGTTACAGGCTCAGCCGTATTTGTTTTAACAGCGGGTGGCTTGGTAACCTGACGCGTATAAGATAGTTTTTTATTTTCAGTATTATCTTTAGGTAGTTCAATTCCAGTACTACTCGATAATTCTTTCATTACCTCAATAAAGTTTCGGTTATCAATATCCATAAGAAAACGGATTGCATTTCCGTTAGCCTGACAACCAAAGCAGTGATAATACTGCTTGTCACGGTAAACATGAAATGATGGCGTTTTTTCTTGATGAAAAGGGCAACAGCCGGAATATGTACGTCCGGTCTTTTTCAGTTTCACACGCTGACCAATCAGATCGACAATATCTGTGCGATCTAGAATTTGATCAATCGTATGTTGTGGAATTGCCATAATTCAGATAACCGTATTAAAACTTGATGTGACAGTGAGTCAGAATATTCTGACATGATGAATCGAGATATGCCCAATAAATATTTTAATATTTTATAAAAACAAACAGGCAAGTGATATCACTTGCCTGTTTGTTGATGTTTTTTAAAGCTTAAACTTATTGAGCAACGTCATCTGCACCTTGTGCTGCCTCATCTGATTGAACATCAGTTGAAGCTTCAGTAGAGGTTACAGCTGGTGCAACAGTTGTATTTTCTGCTGCTTGTGACTCAGGCTTGTCTAATAAACCGAAGCTTAAACGGTTTGTCCAACTACGTTCAGACTTAGAAGCTTCAACAGGTGTTTGCTCTGGTGCTTCAGTTTCTTCTTTATCTGAATTACCAATTAAACCAAAACTAACACGGTTGAGGAAACCACGTTTTGGAGCTTCTGCTTCAGTTGTGCTCTCTGGCGTTGCAGCAGTCGATTCACGACCAAAAATACCTAAAGTTGCACGGTTGATCCAGTTACCTTCTTTACGAGCAGCACGCATGTTAACTGTGCCGTCTTTTTTTACAAGGCTTGGATAATTAAGTTTTAAAACTTCAATATATTGCTGCGAAGTAGCTTTATCACCTAACTTGTCATAGCTATATGCCAAAGTGGCTAAAGCTTCTGGAATTTGAGGTGTTTGTGGATAGTGTTCAATCACCCATTGCGAACGTTCTGCAGCGGCGATCCAAGCTTTACGCTTAACGTTGAAGCGAGCAGCAGTCATTTCATTTTCAGCAAGTTCTTGCCCAATGAATTTCATACGCTGAGCAGCATCAACAGAATATTGGCTACTTGGGAAACGACGAATTAAATCAACAAAGTTCTGATACGCAACTTTTAAATAACTCACATCACGATGTGACTGTTGCAAAGAGGTATAACGCATCAAACTGTCGTAGTTTTGCTCCATATTGGCAACAGCACGAACATAATAAGCATAATCCACATTTGGATGTTGAGGATTTAAACGAATAAAACGTTCTGCTAAGGCAATGGCGCCTTCATAATCTTTTTGTTTAAATTTCGAATATAGAAGTTCAAGTTGTGCTTGTTGAGCGTATTGTCCAGTCGGATAATAAGTATCGATTGCCTCTAAAGACTTGGTCGCATCAAGATATTGACCACGGTCAAGCGACTTTTGGGCCTTTTCGAAGTAAGCTTGTTCACTAGATTGAGGGCCAGTATCGACCACTTCTTTTTTACTTGGATTGCTGCTACAGCCCACAAATGCAGACGCTACGCCTAAAGATAAGGCAAGCATCGTAATTTTATAACGTGGTAGCGACATAAAAACTCCTCTGTTATGTTGGGCAATGAGCTACAATTGCGCTATTAAACCACTTTTATCTCAATGATCAAATGACTTCAGCACAATCTTCAAACACAAACTTCTCTGAAACCGACTTCAATTTACTTGAAGATTCTGAGGATGCAGATAACCATACTTCTGATACAACTGCAACACGTTTATCGTTGCAAGTTCAGCTAGATGAAACCTATCTGGGACAACGTATCGATCAGGTAGCAGCTTTGGTGTGGAGCGAGTTTTCGCGTGAAAAGCTCAAGCAATGGTTGAAGGATGGCCATCTGTTGGTGAATGGTAACATTGTCAAGCCTAAGCACCGTTGTGAAGGAACAGAGCTACTTACGCTTGAAGTAGAGCTCGAAGCCCAGACGACGAGTCAACCTGAAAATATTCCACTTAATATTGTCTATGAAGACGATGATATTTTAGTCATTAATAAGCCAGTAGGCATGGTGGTACATCCAGGAGCAGGCAATAGTTCTGGAACTTTAGTGAATGCTTTGCTTTACCATTTCCCAAAATTGGCAGAACTTTCGCGCGCTGGTTTAGTACACCGTATTGATAAAGATACCAGCGGTTTACTGGTTGTCGCTAAAAGCCTAGAAGCTCAATTTTCTTTAAGTAAACAGTTGGCAAATAAAACGGTTTACCGTGTATATGATTTGGTTGTTTATGGAAATATTATTGCTGGCGGTACGATTGATGAACCAATCAAACGCCACCCAGTTGACCGTGTGAAAATGGCAATTTTACCGGGTGGGCGAGATGCGGTAACTCACTACAATGTAAAAGAACGCTTTAAAGATTTTACTCGTGTACAAGCTCGTCTTGAAACAGGACGAACACATCAGATCCGTGTGCATTTTAGTTATATTGGTTACGGTTTGATTGGCGATCAGGTTTATATAAACCGTGTACGTGTGCCAGCTGGTGCATCTGAATTGCTCATTGAAACTTTACGTGGTTTTAAACGTCAAGCATTGCATGCAGCTAAATTAGGCTTGAAACACCCTCGTACTGGTGAAGAAATGCTGTTTGAAGCGCCGTGGCCTGAAGACTTTACACATTTAGTAAATGTGTTACGTTCAGAAAACGCTGCATATTAAGGACGTGCATATGGAATTTGTTCAAGGTTTACCTCAAGGCGTATTTGTAGGGCAGACACGTGTTCAACATCCTTTGGCATTACCAACGGATCAACTTGAATTATCTGGCTTTAATTTGGCTTTACATGTCAAAGATGAGGCACAACGTGTTCAACAGCATCGAATGATATTGTTAGATGAGTTTGCGAAATTTGGTGTTAAAAAAATGACATGGATGACTCAAACGCATAGTACGATTTGCCATACTGTAAATGAACAAATTCCTTTTAAAGCTTTAATTGGCGATGGTTTGGTCACCCAAACAAAAGGCCATGCTTTAATGATGATGACGGCTGATTGCTTACCTGTCGTGTTGGGAAATGCTGAAGGCAGTGAAGTTGCTAATTTGCATGCCGGTTGGCGTGGTTTGGCTGGTGGCATTATTGAAAATACAGTGGCCGCTATGCAGAATCCTCCAACTTGGGCATGGTTAGGAGCTGCAATCAGTCAACCTTGTTTTGAAATTGGGGCCGAAGTAAAAAATGCTTTTTGTGATAAATATCCAGAGTTGGAAACAGCCTTTGTTGAGGGCGTGGCTCCAAATAAATTTCATGCAGACTTATATGCCATTGCTCGCTTTATTTTGCAAAGTCTAGGTGTGCAACAAGTCTTAGGTGGAGATCAATGTTCTTATCAACAGGGTGATGAATATTTTTCTTATCGTCGTGATGCGAAGACAGGACGTATGGCCACGTTTGTTTTTATGTAAGTTTTGATCACCGCCTTAAATGACTCTCTTATTTTATAACGGCTAAAAATAAGAGAGTTTTTTATTTAATTTAAAAATACTTCTATACTATGCGGTAGTAAAAACCTTATATTTCATATTTATAGATGAAGGTTTAGCAAGTGTTAATAAAATGATAAAATAGAAAAAATCGCTCAAAATTTTAATCTTATGTCTTTGCCTGAAAAACATCTCTCTATTGTATACCACAGCCCATATGGTCATACCGCGAAGGTAGCTTCCGCTATTGCTGCTGGTGCAGAGGTGATGGGTGTAAAAGTACATTTAATGAATATTGAACATATTGATTGGGATGCACTTGATGCATCGCACGGTATTATTTTTGGTTCGCCTACCTATATGGGGAGTATGACCGCTGACTTTAAAAAGTTTATGGACAGTACTTCTAAACGTTGGAAAGAGCGTTTGTGGCAAGGCAAGCTTGCAGCTGGCTTTGCAAACTCAGGTGGTCTAAGCGGCGATAAATTAGCGGTATTACAACAATTAAATATTTTTGCGATGCAACATGGCATGCTTTGGTCAGGTTTACCTTTAATGACGACTGGGCATAGTGAAAAAGATTTAAATCGATTATCGAGTTGTTTAGGTTTAATGACACAGTCAGATAATGCACCTGTTGAAATTACTCCTCCACAAGGCGATTTAGATACTGCAAAATGGTTTGGCGAATATATTGCTGGACTCTTATATAGATTAAATTAATAAATTCCGCGATATAAAAAAGCCTCTAAAAAGAGGCTTTTTATTTAATTACTTATGAAATATACGAGCTTTATCACGCTGCCAATCGCGATCTTTTTCAGTCGCACGTTTGTCGTGAAGCTGTTTACCTTTCACCAGAGCAATTTCAAGTTTAACCAAGTGACCTTTCCAATAACATGCTAAAGGAACACATGAGTAACCTTTTTGGTTCACTGAACCTGTTAGCTTTTCTAGTTCTCGGCGTGATAATAATAATTTACGTGTACGTGTAGCTTCAGGTACTACATGAGTAGACGCCGAAAGGAGCGGTTGAATTTGTGCACCAAATAAAAACGCTTCACCATTCTTAAAAATGACATAACTTTCTGTCAAACTCATGCGACCAGCACGTAAAGACTTTACTTCCCAGCCGAGTAAAGACATACCAGCTTCAAATTTTTCTTCGATAAAATAATCATGGCGGGCACGTTTGTTTTGTGCGATGGTTCCGCCATTATGTTTTTTCACTACTGTCGCTTTCGCCATAATTCAAACTTCCACAATTATGCCTATTGTGCCGTAAACTGATGCTAAGGTGAAGTTTTTCCTGCACGTCAATATTTCGCCTGATGTATAACTTTTGCTAAAATAGGTTCACAATACAATTAGAGTACTAGCGGATGTCTAAAACGCGTGTAATTTATCCTGGAACATTTGACCCCATCACGAATGGACACGTTGATTTAGTTACTAGAGCATCAAGAATGTTTGATGAGGTTGTAGTAGCAATTGCAATTGGACATCATAAAAACCCTTTGTTCAGTCTAGAAGAGAGAGTTGAACTGGCCCAAACATCACTCAGCCATTTATCAAATGTTGAATTTGTAGGCTTTGATGGTCTACTGGTTAATTTTTTCAAAGAGCAAAAGGCAACAGCAGTACTTCGTGGTTTAAGAGCAGTTTCTGATTTTGAATATGAATTTCAACTTGCCAATATGAACCGTCAACTTGACCCACATTTTGAAGCAGTATTTTTAACACCATCTGAGCAGTATTCATTTATTTCTTCGACATTAATTCGGGAAATTGCTCGTTTAAAAGGGGATGTAACCAAGTTTGTTCCGCAAGCTGTGGTTGAGGCCTTTGAACGTAAACATCAACAAGGTTGGTAAAGTGTCGTTATATATCACCGATGAATGCATAAACTGTGATGTTTGTGAACCAGTTTGCCCAAATGAAGCTATTTTCATGGGTGAAGTGATTTATGAAATTCATCCAGATTTATGCACTGAATGCGTTGGTCATCATGACCAGCCGCAATGTCAGTTATTTTGTCCAGTGGACTGTATTCCTAAAGATCCGCAGCATGTGGAGACGGAAGATGAGCTATTCGACAAATATAAAAAATTAATTGCTCAAAAAAGCACAAGCAATTAGTAAATAAATTTGTTAATATGCGCCCCTGAAGTGAGCTGGATGGTCGCTGCTGTGGAGGTCTTCGTGACTGAAGCAGGGGAGGAAAGTCCGGGCTTCATAGGGCAGGGTGCCAGGTAACGCCTGGGCGGTGAAAGCCGACGGAAAGTGCAGCAGAGAGTAGACCGCCTCATTCGTGAGGTAAGGGTGAAAGGGTGCGGTAAGAGCGCACCGCGTGTCTGGTAACAGTTCACGGCATGGTAAACCCCACCAGAAGCAAGACCAAATAGGAATCCTGAGGTACGGCCCGTACTGGATTCGGGTAGGTCGCTTGAGCGTATGAGTGATTGTACGCCTAGAGGAATGACCATCCTCGACAGAACCCGGCTTATAGGCTCACTTCACCTCATTTTATTTAAAATTTTTCTTGACGTGCGTTAAAGAAGTTAAGATAATGCGCGCACAGTTTTCGGCTATGTAGCTCAGTTGGTTAGAGCACCGCACTCATAATGCGGGGGTCACAAGTTCAAGTCTCGTCATAGCCACCATTTTATAGACCACGCTCCTGCGTGGTCTTTTTTTATGCTCATTTTTTGATTAAACACAGTTTGTAAAGACCGACTTTATAGTTATGGCATTGCTTGTCTAGATCAATTTCTTCATGTTCTTATAACACTTAACAAGGATGTTGAAGACATGAAAAGGTCATTATTATTTTTAGGAATTTTAAGCTTAACGGCGGGAGTAGAGGCTTCTGCGGCTGATTTAAGTTGGGGAGATCCAACTTTGGAATCGGGACAATTTAAAGTTTCTGGCGCAGTACGTTCTCGTTATTTGCATAAAGATTATGTGGTTGATGCAAATGAAGGTTCTCAAAATGATGACTGGCGATTAACTGATATTAAATTAGTGCTAGGTTATGAAAATCCAGATTGGATTGCAGGGGCAGATGCTCGTTGTTATCAATATGATCGCTTGTGTGATGCGATTTTTCTAAAAAAAGCTTGGGTAGGTTATAAATTATCTGATCAGCAGAGAATCACGGCAGGTTTGCAACCCGTTGATTTTGGCTTTGGTGAATTTTGGGGAAGTAGTTATTACGAAACGCTTTTAAATACCGTTGGTTTAGAAGATATTGATAATCTGGGGATTAAATATAAATTTGCAGATGATAAATACAATTTGACCTTAGGTTTCTATCCAACTGATGGAGGAAACTATAAGGGAACGTCAAAAGACTCAAGTAGATACAGCGGTAATTTCGTTGAAGCTGATGACTTGACGGTAGGAACCAACATTGAAGAAAAAAATATGTGGATCGCGCGGGCCTCTAGAAAATTTGAGCTTGATAAAGCTCAAAAATTTTCGACCGAGTTAGGTGGTTCAGTTTGGTATTCTGATTTAGAAAATAAAAGAACAGACGAAGATGGACACCGCAAGTCATGGAATGTATTTGCTCAAACGCAATATCAAGCATGGCAATGGATGTTCTTAGTAGGTAAGCAAGATGTCACCAATGGTGATAATTTATTGCCAAATAGCTCAACCATTGGAGCATTTGATTACCCGTATCAAGTCGCTAACAAAGGCAAATATCTAGTCAATGAAATTAACTATACCTTTGCTCAGCCATTTCACAAACTTGAAAATATTAAACCTTATATCTCTCATAGCCGCTTCTTTAAAGATGAGAATGGTTATAAAGACTCTGAACGCTTAATTGCAGGGGTTTATTTTAATTACAAAGCCATTGGTATTCAGGGTGAATATATTATGAGTAAGAATGACCCAATGGTAGGTGGTGGGGCAAATGGCCTTGCACAAGGCAGCAGTAATGACTGGGATAAACTGTTTTATCTTTCAATTGGATATTATTTCTAAAATTTAAAAGTAAACGATTGCCCTAAGTGAATAAGCCTCACTTAGGGCTTTTTTTCATAGAAAGACTTTTTCAGGCGGAGGTTCACGTTTGACTGCGGGTGAAATGAGTTGTCCTCGGCTTAAGTTTTGTACATGTTGCAATCGATTAAGTAATTCATTTTGAATGAACAAAATGCAGGTTTGTAATTTAGATGAGCTTTTGAGTCGTGATGGATAAACTGCCCAAACATCTGCATCTTGCCAATATTTGGGCAAAATGTGTTGGAGTTGACCTGTAATTAATTCATCTGCAACATCCCAAATTGATCGGAAAATAATCCCGTGGCCTTCTATGGCAAGTTGATGAATAATTTCGCCGTTATTCGAAACAAAACGTGGTTTGATATGCACTGAGACATCTTCAGAAGCATGCCTAAATTTCCATAGCACAGACGATTGATCACGCTCACTAATCGTCAAACAATCATGTGTTTGCAAATCCTCAATGCTGTCTGGTACACCGTGTTTAAGTAAATAACTCGGTGAAGCGCACAAAATTCGAAAGTTAGACGCCAGCTTCTTCGCAATCATATTCGGTGCAATTTCATTACCAATTCTGATGTCTAAATCAATACTGTGTTGAATCAGGTCTTTAGTATTGTCGATGGTATCAAAATGAATTTGAAGCTTTGGATAAAGCATCATTAATTTAGACAGAATTGGGGCGATATGCTTTCTGCCAAAACCAAAGCTACTAATAATATCCATACGACCCGTGGGTGTACTCAGCGGGTTATTCACTAGTTCACAGACTTCATCAAATTCTTCAAGAATATTTGAAACTCTTTCAAGAATAAGTTTGCCGTCTTCCGTTAGGCTGACATGACGCGTGCTGCGATGAAAAAGTTTGCAGCTTAACGTGTTTTCTAAAATATTAATTCGCTTGCTAATAAAAGCTGGCGAAGTCCCGAGTTCCTCAGCAGATTCGACAAAACTTTTTAGTTTGGCGACTGTGCAAAAAACCTTTAAATCCGATAGGTTAGGTAGATTATTCACGATCCGTGTCCATTGGAGTGATAGTTCTGTTGTTGATCATTTTTGCTTAAAACATCATGTTTAAGCCATACAAGGATATTAGTCGAAGGTGTGAAGGAAGCTTATGGCAAAAAGATATAAAGTTGCCACGATTGCAGGCGATGGCATTGGTTTAGAAGTTCTACCAGAAGGCATTAAGGTTGTAAAGGCAGCAGCAGAAAAGCATGGCATTGAGCTTCAGTTAGATGCTTTCGATTGGGCAAGCTGCGATTACTACCTTGAGCACGGCAAAATGATGCCAGATGACTGGTTTGAAACTTTGCAGGGCTACGATGCAATTTATTTTGGCGCTGTAGGCTGGCCAGATAAAGTGCCGGACCATATTTCGCTTTGGGGTTCGCTGCTCCAGTTCCGTCGTGGTTTTGACCAATATGTGAATTTACGTCCAGTGCGCTTAATGCCGGGTGTTAAATGTCCCTTAGTAGGTAAAAAACCAGGCGATATCGACTTCTACGTGGTCCGTGAAAACAGTGAAGGTGAATATTCAGCCATTGGTGGTAAGGCTTTTGAAGGAACAGATCGAGAGTTTGTTTTACAAGAAGCTGTATTTACGCGTCATGGTGTAGATCGCATTTTGCGTTATGCATTTGAGTTTGCAAATCAACGTGAAGCGAAAAAAATTACAGCAGCGACCAAATCAAATGGTATTGCCGTCAGCATGCCCTATTGGGATGAACGTGTGGATGCGATGGCAAAACAATATCCACAAATTCAGGCCGATAAACAGCACGTTGATATTTTAGCAGCTCGTTTTGTTTTACAACCTGAACGCTTTGATGTGGTTGTTGCATCGAATTTATTTGGCGACATTCTTTCCGATTTAGGCCCTGCATGTACAGGAACTATTGGTTTGGCTGCTTCGGCAAATTTAAACCCAGAAAGAAAATTCCCATCATTGTTTGAACCTGTACATGGTTCGGCACCAGATATTTACGGTAAACAAATTGCCAATCCAATCGCTGCGATTTGGTCAGGTGCAATGATGTTCGAATTCTTTGGCGAAGAAGACGAACGTTGCATTCAAGCAGGTCAGGACATTATGCAGGCGATTGAGCATGTATTAATTAATGGGCCAAAGACAGCCGATATCGGCGGTCAGGCAAAAACTTATGAGGTGGGAGATGCAATTGCATCGTGTGTAGCCCAAATTAAAATGGACGTGTTCGCTATGGAATAACGCCATCCAAAAATGGATGTATGGATATGGATAATCAAAACACAAAAATTTATACGGATAAAGTTCTTGCCGTAACCAGTTTACTGTTTGTATTTATTTCAGTTGCTGGTTTGGCGATTTATTCGCAAGAGTCGATCAAGATTGCTGCAACATGGATGCAGTGGACGACATCGGTATTTACAACCCCAGTATTACTGTTTGCTTTTTTAGCCATTATTTTTACTTTTGGTCTGGCTTTTAGTAAATACGGCAAAATCAAACTCGGTGAAGGAAAGCCTCAATATACCACGATGTCATGGATTTTTATGTTCATCTTGTCAGGTATTGGGTCTTCTACACTGTACTGGGGCTTTTTGGACTGGGCTTACTATTATCAAACACCTGGTTTGAGCTTACCGCCTGAGTCAGCAGAAGCATTGAAATATAGCGTGGCTTACTCGTTTTTTCACTCAGGTTTAAGTGCATGGGCAATTTATGCTTTGGCATCAATTTCTTTGTGCTACAGCTACCATGTGAGAAAAAACAAAGGTTTAAGTTTAGCTTCAGTGATTGAAGCTGTGACAGGCTTTAAATCAACCGGTGTGGTTGGTCGTTTAGTCGACTTAATGTTCTTGCTTTGTATGTTTGGCGCATTGACGATTTCATTGGTACTCACTGCTGTGACATTTACCAATATTTTGTCTCAGCTCACAGGTATCCCAAATACTTTTATGACTAAGGTCATCATTATTTTGGGTGTTTCGGTTCTGTTTGCACTTAGTTCGTATGTAGGTATGGATAAAGGCATGCAACGTTTAAGTCACATGGTGTGTTTAGGCGTGGCGTTATTTGCGATTTATGTACTGTGCTTTGGTCCAACTCAATTCATTTTGAATAATTCATTAATGAGTTTCGGGTTAATGGCAACCAACTTTGTTGATATGAGTCTGTTTACCGACCCAATGGGCGATGGCAAGTTTACTCGTGAATGGACTGTATTTTACTGGTTGTGGTGGATTTCATATGCACCAGGTGTGGCACTCTTTGTAACGCGTGTTTCTAAAGGCCGTACTATTAAAGAAGTGATCTTTGCCATGGTGATTGGCGGTAGTGTTGGTCTTTGGTTTATCTTTGGTGTGTTTGAAAATTACAGCGTTTATAGCTTTATTCATGGGGCTGTAAATGTACCGCAAATTTTAAGTCAACAAGGTGGTGAGGTTGCAATTGGACAATTGCTCAGCCTGTTACCTGCTGGAAAGCTAATGATGTGGATTTTCCTCGGCATTATGGTGGTGTTCTTAGCAGCACATATGGATGCGGTCGGATATGCAGTTTCAGCAACATGTACACGCGGTTTAAGTGAAGGGCAAGATCCATCGCCAAATGCCCGTCTGTTCTGGTGTGTCATGCTGACTTTGGTTCCGATTGCCATGATCTTTAGTAAGGCACCTTTAGACACAATGAAAACAGCAACTATTGTGACGGCTTTACCATTCATCGTGATTATTCTGATTCAGACCTATGGCTTAGTGAAATGGCTCATACAGGATTATGCCAAAGTCCCATCACATTTGATTGAACAACAAGGTTATGATGATGCGGAAATTGGTTTAAACCAGGCTCAAGATGAACATGCAAAACGGATGCAGCTAGAGCTTGCAAGCTCAATCAAACTGGACAGAAAAACCAGCTAGAGGGAACGGTAATGACTACATGTGAACAGACCACTTATGCCTTAAGTGAAGAAATGCAAAGTCTTGTGTACTGGAGCAGCATTTATTCACCAGCAGATGCAGATATTGACTCAGTCCGCGCGGCATATGACGCGATGTGTCGACACTACACTTTGCCTCGTGATGGCAAGATCGAAGTAGAAGATAGAGTTGTTGCAAATGCAGAGCATTCAGTGCCTGTTCGCATCTATTCACCAAAAACTAAACGACCTGAAGCTGGTTGGCCATGTGTATTGTATTTACATGGTGGCGGTTGGATGGTGGGTGGCCTCGATTCACATGAGTTTATTACCAGTTATTTATGTCAGGACCTAAATGCAGTTGTCATTGGTGTGGATTACCGCATGGCACCAGAACATCGCTTTCCAGCAGCTTTTGAAGATTGTTTAGCAGTTTATCAATGGCTTAAAGAGCATGGTTCTGACTGGCAGATTGATATTGAAAATTTCGTTCTAGCAGGCGATAGCGCAGGCGGTAACTTAGCAGCAGCTCTTGCAGTGCATCTACAGCATAGTGGTTTGCAAGCTCAAGGTCTGGCATTGGTTTATCCGTGTTTAACTACAGTGCTTGATACACCAGCCGCACAAAAGCATGCACATGCGCCGTTACTCACAACGGAAGATATGCATTTTTATTTAAAGGAATATGCACCTAACTCTCAAGATTGGCAGGATTTACGTCTAGCGCCTTTATTGGCAACTGATTTTTCAGATATGCCTACAAATTTTGTGGCTGTTGCAGAGTATGACCCTTTAAGTGATGACGGTTATTTCTTTACCCAAAAATTGGAACAAGCAGGAATACCGAGCGAGTTTCATTTAGGCAAAGGTTTATTACATGGCAGTTTACGTCTCATGCGTGATTGTCCTGAAGTTCAACAGTTATATCAAAACATGCTGAGTGCGATACGTCGCATGTTTGGCAGTGTCGAAAAGATATGAATTTAATATCGAGTTATTTGGACGAAAAGAATTTAATGGAGTAATAACATGAGTGCAATTGAAAAATTACCTGAAGATTTTTGCGCAAACCCAGATGTTGCATGGACTTTTCCTAAAGTTTTCTATACTTCATCGCAAGTATTTGAGCATGAGAAAGAAGCAATCTTTGCTAAAAGCTGGATTTGTGTTGCACATGGCAGTGAATTGGCCCAACCGAATGACTATATTACCCGTAAAGTAATTGGTGAAAATATTGTCATCATTCGTGGTAAAGATAGTGTTTTACGTGCGTTTTATAATGTGTGTCCGCACCGTGGTCACGAGCTTTTAAGTGGCAGTGGTAAAGCAAAAAATGTAATTACTTGCCCATATCATGCTTGGACGTTTAAGCTAGACGGTAGCTTAGCTTTGGCACGTAACTGTGACCACGTTGAATCTTTCGATAAAGAAAACTCAAGCATGGTGCCTTTAAAAGTTGAGGAATATGCAGGCTTTGTTTTCATTAATATGGATGAAAATGCGACTTGCGTAGAAGATCAACTTCCGGAATTTGCTGAGCGTTTAAATCAAGCATGTAGCGTAATTAAAGATTTGAAACTGGCAGCACGTTTTGTGACAGAAACTCCAGCAAACTGGAAAGTGATTGTTGATAACTATCTAGAATGTTACCACTGTGGACCAGCGCATCCTGGTTTTGCTGACTCAGTACAAGTTGATAAATATTGGCATACCACACATCAGAACTGGACATTGCAATATGGCTTTGCTCGCTCATCTGAGAAGTCATTCAAGCTTGATCCATCAGTAACAGATCCTGAGTTTCATGGTTTCTGGACTTGGCCTTGCACGATGTTCAACGTACCACCGGGCAGCAATTTCATGACGGTGATCTATGAGTTTCCAGTAGATGCAGAAACGACTTTGCAGCATTACGATATTTACTTCACGAACGAAGAGCTCACT
The DNA here is from genome assembly GCF_000302435.1 of Acinetobacter sp. TG2027. Taxonomy (NCBI): domain Bacteria; kingdom Pseudomonadati; phylum Pseudomonadota; class Gammaproteobacteria; order Moraxellales; family Moraxellaceae; genus Acinetobacter; species Acinetobacter sp. TG2027. Next base: position 125,550 of record NZ_AMJN01000003.1, read on the forward strand.
CAAGATCAAAAAGATTTGATTGAATGGTATCGCAATGTATTCCGTCCTGAAGATTTGAACTTGGTAGAAAGTGTACAACGTGGTTTGAAATCACGTGGTTATCGAGGCCAAGGCCGTATTATGACTGATAAGCAACGTTCAGGAATTAGTGAACATGGTATTGCTTACTTCCAACATTTAGTGGCGCAGCATCACAAATAAAACAAATGGATTTATTCAGGTGTAAATATCACTTACACCTGATTCTTCAGTTAGGAAGATGATATGTCGAGTTTACAAAGCACAGAATTATTTCAGCAACAAGCCTATATTAACGGGCAATGGCTAGCTGCACAGTCAAATGCAACAGTTCCAGTGACTAACCCTGCAACAGGCGAAGAAATTGGCACAATTCCGAATATGGGAGTGGCCGAGGCTACGCAAGCGGTTGAGGCTGCCTATACTGCTTTGCAAAGCTGGAAAGCTTTAACTGCCCAAAACCGTGCAGATATTTTATTGGCTTGGTACAAACTGGTTCTCGATCATACCGATGAACTTGCTCTCATTATGACTATTGAACAAGGAAAGCCTTTGGCAGAAGCAAAAAGTGAAGTGCGTTATGCTGCATCCTTTATTCAATGGTTTGCCGAAGAAGGCAAGCGTATTTATGGTGATGTGATTCCAACCGTAAATAACCAGCAGCGCTTTATTATTAGTAAAGAACCTGTGGGGGTTGTGGCTGCTATTACGCCGTGGAATTTCCCAATTGCTATGATTACGCGTAAAGCAGCACCAGCTTTAGCAGCTGGATGTACGATAGTGATTAAGCCAGCAAATGAAACACCTTACTGTGCTTTAGCGATTGCGAAACTTGCCGAAAAAGCAGGTATTCCAGCTGGTGTAATTAATGTTGTTACCGGTAAATCTCAAGAAATTGGTTCTGTATTTACTTCGCATGAAAAAGTGAAGAAATTGACGTTTACTGGCTCAACTCCAGTAGGACGCCTACTGATGCAGCAGTGTTCAAGCACCATTAAAAAATTGGCGCTTGAGTTAGGTGGTAATGCGCCTCTGATTGTGTTTGACGATGCCGATTTAGATAAAGCTGTACAAGGCGCGATTTTTGCCAAGTTCCGTAATGCAGGCCAGACCTGTGTTTGTGCTAACCGCATTTATGTACACGACAATATTTATCAAGCTTTTGCCGAGAAGTTTGTACAAGAAGTACAAAAGTTTAAAGTCGGTAATGGACTTGAAGATGGTGTGCAAATTGGTCCATTAATTAATGAAAAAGCAGTTTTGAAAGCACAGCAGTTGATTGATGATGCAGTGAGCAAAGGCGCTAAAATTGCTTGCGGCGGTAAACAGCATGTTTTAGGGCAAACCTTTTATGAGCCGTCAGTTCTAACGAACGTTGACCGTACAATGGAAATTGTCCAAGAAGAAATTTTTGGTCCAGTTGCGCCGCTTATTCGCTTTACAGATGAAGCAGACGTTGTTTCTCAAGCAAATGACACGATCTTCGGTTTGGCTGCTTATGTATATAGCGAAAATATTTCACGTTTATGGCGAGTGTCAGAACAGCTTGAATATGGAATGGTCGGTATGAATGCAACAGCAATTTCAAATGAAGTTGTACCATTCGGTGGTGTGAAGCAATCAGGTGTTGGGCGTGAAGGCTCAAAGTATGGTCTTGAAGAGTTCATGACCATTAAATACATGTGTTTAGGGCTTTAAGGATAAGCCCTAACAACAAGAATATGCGGTAAAAGAAGGATTCTAATATGGCTAGTCATTATGAAATGTTCCCGGCGGTTGTTACTCATGTGGAGCAGCTAACCCCTTTAATCAAACGGTTTACGTTCAAACGTCAAGATGGGCAGAACTTTCCTCGATTTAGTGGGGGAAGCCATATTATTGTCAAAATGAATGAACAGCTTTCAAATGCATATTCATTGATGAGTTGTACACAAGACCTATCGACTTACCAAGTCTGCGTTCGTAAAGATGTGGAAGGTAAGGGTGGTTCAGTTTTTATGCATGATCAATGCAATGAAGGCTGTGAAATTCAGATTTCAGAACCAAAAAATTTATTTCCATTAGCCGAAACAGGCAATAAACATATTTTAATTGCAGGTGGAATTGGCATTACACCATTCTTGCCTCAAATGGATGAGCTTGCAGCACGTGGTGCTGATTTTGAGCTACATTATGCTTATCGCTCACCTGAACATGCGGCCTTGTTAGATGAGTTAAAGCAGAAACATGCAGAACATGTGTTTAGTTATGTTGACTCAGAAGGCTGCACGCTTAACTTAGATCAACTCATTTCATCACAACCTAAAGGCACACACGTGTATGTCTGTGGGCCGAAATCCATGATTGATGCTGTGATTGATTGCTGTAATAAGCATCGTTATCGCGATGAGTACATTCACTGGGAACAATTCGCTTCAACAGTTCCTGAAGATGGGGAAGCATTTACGGTTGTACTAGCCAAGTCTAATCAGGAAATTGAAGTACAAAGTAATCAGACGATTTTACAAGCTATTGAAACATTAAATATTGATGTGGAATGCTTATGTCGCGAAGGCGTATGCGGTACATGTGAAACTGCTATTTTAGAAGGCGAAGCAGATCACTTTGATCAATACTTAAGTGATGCAGAAAAGGCTTCACAGAAGAGCATGATGATTTGTGTGTCGAGAGCTAAAGGTAAAAAACTAATATTAGATCTTTAATATATTTCTGTGGCCGATCAATTGTTTAAAGCAAAAAAATGCTAAAAAAAGAACAAATAATGATGATCTGAATCTTATTTGTTCAATTGATGGGCATTAAGGGTTTTTACCTATTGACCTGCTATACAGAACTATAGATAATGCGCACACAGTTTACGGCTATGTAGCTCAGTTGGTTAGAGCACCGCACTCATAATGCGGGGGTCACAAGTTCAAGTCTCGTCATAGCCACCATTTTAAAAACCACGCTCCTGCGTGGTTTCTTTTTATCTATTTTTTACTCATTAAAATGTTTTTCAATCATATCGAGTGTTTTTGAGCTTTGATAAAAAGGAGCTAAAAGCGCTTGAAGTAATGGTTCTAAAATACCGTGTTCATTAAAGGCATCCATAACCTTTGGATAAAAACGTAAAGCTTCTGTTTGTAAGTCGCTTTCGGTTAATCCAATCTCACTTAATACTTCAAATAAACTCTGATCTTTATAAAAGTCATAAAAAACTTCGACACCATACAAAATCAGATCTTGCATAAATTGCGATTGGCGTAATTCTTTCCAGTATTCGTAAATTAAAACAAAGAACTCTTCTACATCGAGAGGAGTGAGCTGTTTCATAAATTCATACATTTTTTTATGTCTAATATCTTCCCAAACATGACGTACTAGACTTTCTAAATCTTCACTCGATAAAAGACTTAATTCTGTAAGTTGCTCATGAATAAAACTGGCGATCCAAGTTTCAAGTTTATGCTCGAGGCGTTGTTGTTGTAAAAAAGAGAATTTTTTGAGCTTATGTTGCCATTCAAAATGGTAGTCATCTACTCTAGATGCAGTTAGAAGTTTTGGTAATTTTTGTTCTAGAGTCGAGGTTGCAATATATTGGCAAAGTTGTTGTACAGAAGGACTAGTTCTTAAAAACTGATTGAGATAATGAGGAATATGCTCCATTTCCAAAAATTTGGAAAGCCACATTTCAAACTGGTGATCAGAGACCAAATCTTGTAGCTGAATTGGAGACTTCATCGCAGATAAATAAATACGCTGCGCGATTTCCCCAATAAACTCAAGTAAACCAGCACCTAGCTGCATTTCAAAAGCATAGCGTTTCACAACGGCTTGTAGTTGCTCTAAATCAACAACCTCATGTAGCTTGATTTCGTCAGCATGTTGCATAAACAACTGAATGAACTGCTGGAAATAAATAGGTGAGTTTTCTATAGATAATTGTTTTTTGAAAAATTCCACCTGCTCAAGCAAAAGTGCTTGAGCAAGTGCTGTAGTTTTTGATGAGTTTTTCTGCTCAGTCATTCGCTGTCCAACCGTTGATAATCGGATAACGTCGTTCGCGACTAAATGCACGAGAGGTAATTCTCGGGCCAATCGCACCTTGACGACGTTTGTACTCATTACGATCAACTAAACGGATGACTTTTTCAACAACTTCTTTATCAAAACCTTTGGCAATAATGTCGGCCTGACCTAAATCTTCTTCAATGTATGCGTAAAGGATGGCATCCAATACATCATATGCTGGTAAAGAGTCTTGGTCTTTTTGATCTGGGCGAAGTTCTGCTGAAGGTGGGCGGGTAATCACACGCTCAGGAATCACAGGGGTTTCGCTTAAGCTGTTACGGTATTTTGCTAATTCAAATACGATAGTTTTATAAACATCTTTTAGAACCGCAAAGCCACCAACCATATCGCCATAAAGCGTACAGTAGCCAACTGAAAGTTCAGATTTATTCCCTGTAGCAAGGACTAAATTACCAAACTTGTTTGATAAGCCCATAAGCAATGTGCCACGAGCACGCGCTTGTAAATTTTCTTCAGTTGCGTCAGCTGGTGAATTACCAAAGAAAGGATACAGGGTTTGCATGAAGCTATTTACGATTGAGTGAATTTCAGCAATACCGAAAGTCACCCCCATACGGCGAGCTTGTTCAGCCGCATCTTCTACACTAATTTGAGAAGTGTAAGTATAAGGCATCATTACAGCTTGCACTTTTTCTGCACCGATTGCATCCACAGCAATCGCAAGTGTAAGGGCAGAGTCGATACCACCAGAAAGACCCAGAATCACACCTGGGAAGCCTGAGCGCTCTACATAGTCACGAGTTGCCATGACTAAACCTTGATAGATTTCTGCAAATGTTTCTAATGCAGGAGCAGATTCAGTGACTTTAAATAACTTTGTATCACGGTCAAATTCAGCAATATAAATGTCTTCTTTAAAGCTTGGTGCTTGTAAAGCAATTTCACCATTTTGATTGCTGACAAAACTTGTACCATCAAAAATTAAATCGTCTTGTCCGCCCACTTGGTTAACGTAAACAATATTTAGATGAAGTTGTTTTGCAAGTTCACTTAAGGTCTGTATACGGTGTTGTGGTTTGCCGACTTCATATGGTGATGAGTTGAGTACAAGAACAGTATCAACATTTAATTGGCTCAACTGTTTAACCGTATTAATTGACCAGATATCTTCACAGATTAATACACCAAACTTATGTCCAAGATATTCAAACACCAAATGCTGATGGCCTTTTTGGAAATAGCGTTTTTCATCAAAGACGCCATAGTTTGGTAAATTATGTTTATTAAAAACACCCAAAACTTGACCGTCTTTCATGACAGCAGCAGAATTATAACGTTGACCATCTTCTGTCTGGTTCACAAATCCGAAAACCATAACAATATCTTTAACTTCGGCAAGTTGTGCAAAAGCCTTTTGCATACGTTTATTTAAATTTGGACGTAACAATAGATCTTCAGCTGGATAACCAATAACAGAAAGCTCGGGAAAAATAATCAGGTCAGCGTCTTGTTTTTTCGCCTGATTTACTTGCTCAATCATCTTTTGGGTGTTTGAGTCAATATTGCCAATATGCGGAGAAAACTGAGCAAGGGCAACTTTAAAACTTTTCATTCAAACCTAATCCTAGATCATAACGAATATAGATACACACAGTGTTGATTTTTATGGATATAATTTTTCAACGATGTGTATGATACGATAGTAAACAATTAAAATAGTAAACAAAAATGTCAAGATCAATAATATATACCAATCCCATATTTTCTGCGTAAAAATAACGAGATTTTCTGTATAGAATAGAAACAGGCTTCATTATTTTTATTGTTTGTATACTGCCTTATCACAAGCTAATTTGGAATAAGTCTGTTCTATTTTTTTCAATAATTTGAATTGAATAAGCGCACTTTTATAGTTTAGATAAGTATTTCTGATTTATAAGAATTCTCATTTACATTACGCAAAAAATGTTACGTTCAAAGCGAGATTGATTATTTAGTTACAAATGAAGTTGAGGTGAACAGATAATATTTGGGATTTTTCCAGAGCAAATATCGCGCGCAATTTCGCCTTGCTGTTCAATATTATACGTACTAAATGCCTTGTCAGGGTGGTAGGTATATTTGTAGGGATTGTAACTTTTAAAGCTGAGATAATAGGCTGATTGTAATAAAGCGCCTTTAAGTAGTACATGAATGCCTTTTTGATATTGCATGACGTGGGTGAGTTCGTGAATAAAAATACCCTGCATAAACTTAGACTCTAGAGCGTAATTTTCGCTGTAATCAGCAGTATTGACATAAATATTCCCATTTGGGGCCATGAAAATACCGCAACTCTGCCAAGGGAGGTAGCGTGTAGCAATAATTTTAGGCCGTTCACAATCAAGCATGTCGCCGAAAACCATTTGTGCTAATAATTTTTCGTGAGCAGTCAGATGTCTAATCGGATAGTTTTTTAAGTGACGGAAAATAAAAAGTGTAAGAAGAATAAATGGTGTATGAATTAAGCGTTTAAGGGCATTAAAAGTTAGCATAGCTTTGCCATTAAATGAGTTCATCTATTTCTTTAGCATAATATAGATTAGGTATTGCTAAATAAAGAGGTAGGGTATTGATTAATTTTATAGTTCTGTTTTGAAAAATATAATTGTTTGAATAGATTGTGCATTTTATTAGGATGAATAAAAGAATTCTTTGATAAGAAAAGTAAAAGCCCCAGTTAAAACTGAGGCTTTACAACAACTAAAATCACAACAGCAAATAAAATTAAGGTTGGCATTTCATTAAAAAAGCGCCAGAACTTATGTGATTTATAGTGAGCATTTCCGATGAGCTTTTTACGATAATAGCCACATACCAAATGATAAATCACTAATAAAGCCACTAATCCAACTTTGAGGTAAAACCAAGTCGCTTGATGGTAATGTCGAGTTGCATCACCCCACTCTACAAGGAAATGGGCGGTAATTAATGTAGCAATCATCGAAGGCCACATAATTCCACGATACAACTTGCGTTCCATTACCTCAAAGCGTTGATGACTTGCAGCATCTTCACTCATAGCATGATAAACATATAGACGTGGTAAGTAGAACAAAGCAGCGAACCAGCAAACCACGGCAATAATATGTAATGCTTTTACCCACAAAAAAGCATCAGAAGGTGCATCCATCGATAATCCTAGGTGGGATTATGCATCCCACTTCTTGAAAATAAGGCAAGCGTTAACACCGCCAAAGCCAAAACTGTTACTCATTACAGTATTCAATTTTGAATCACGTTTTTCAAGTACGATATCGAAAGGTTTTGCGCCTTCATCAAGTTCAGTCACGTTGATGTTTGGTGCAATAAAGTCATTTTGCATCATTAGCACAGAGTAAATAGCCTCCTGTACACCAGCCGCACCCAAGCTATGACCTGTCATAGATTTGGTTGAGCTAAGAGGAGGTACGTTACCTTCACCAAATGCACGTTCCATTGCTTTAAGTTCTGTAATGTCACCAGCTGGAGTAGAAGTACCATGTGTATTTACATAGTCAATTTTCTCTACGCCATGTTGCTTAGCTTCTTCAAGTGCCATTAATACACAACGTGTAGCACCTTCACCACTTGGAGCAACCATGTCCGCGCCATCACTGTTCGCAGCATAACCTACTACTTCAGCTAAAATGTTCGCACCACGTGCTTGCGCGTGCTCAAGTGATTCAAGTACTACGAAACCACCACCGCCAGCAATAACGAAGCCGTCACGGTCTGCTGAATATGGGCGAGATGCTGTTTCTGGAGTGTCGTTATATTTCGAGCAAAGTGCGCCCATTGCATCAAACAATAAACTTTGAGACCAGTGATCTTCTTCACCGCCACCAGCAAGCATAAGGTCTTGTTTGCCAAGTTGAATTAAGTTGTACGCATAACCAATTGCATCTGCAGAAGTTGCGCAAGCACTTGTAATAGTATGTGAAATACCTTGTAGCTTAAATGCAACACCTACGTTTGCAGTAATGGTGTTTGACATGTTACGTGGTACAAAGAATGGACCCACTTTACGTGCGCCTTTAGTCTCTAATAATTCTGTCATTTCAACAACAGAAGCAGTTGAGCCACCACCTGAACCACCTGCAATACCATAACGTGGATTACCAGCAAGTTGTTCAGGAGTAAGGCCTGCATGTTCAACTGCAGCTACAGCAGCGTTGTATGCATACATCGCACATACGCCCATGAAGCGTTTTAATTTACGGTCGATATTATCAAAGTCTTGTTCTGCAGCAGCGCTGACATGACTTTTAAAATTGAGTTCAGCATAAGTTGGGTTAAAACGTGTCCCGGAGATTCCATTTTGAAGTGAATGAGTAACTGCTTCTAAAGAGTTACCGATACATGAGTTAATACCCATACCAGTGATTACAACACGTTTCATCTACAGGTCCCTTTATGGTGATATTTAAGAGTCTATCGTGTTCAACAGCTATGAAAATGAATAGGAGAATATAGCTGTAAGAAAACGGGACTCATGTTTTTCGTTGTTAACATGATAGCAGAAAGGATTTTTATTTCTTATGGCAAATCTTTATGACAATTTTACATTTAAAAAAAATAACCAAATACATAGTATGTTGCATTTAGGGTTAACTAAAATACACACATTCAAGTTGAGATAAATCCACATTCCACCTAGTATTTATCTCTAATTAGATAAATTAAAAAATCGAGGTACTTGATGACAAAATTTAATAATAATCAATCTGACAATTTGTTTTCTCAGGTCTTCGGAGTGGCTAAAAAGCTCAGTTCTACAGGATTGAGTATCTTGCAACAGAACCAATCAGGTGACGTCAGTAAGGTAATTGAACCAATCCCAACTGGAAAAACTGTTGAAGGTAGATCGAGAACAAAAAGCCCATTTGAAGTTGAGCAATATGAAAGTCCTCAACAAATGCTAAGAGAACATTTACCAAAAGTCACACGTCAGGTATTTGGTCGACATTTTAAAAAAGTAAATGGTGTTGCTACATTTCTTTCGCCAGATTGGGATGAAAAAATCTCAGGCCATTTATTTAATTGGTTAAATGACTTTAGTTCAAAAAGTACCTTAACTGAAAAAATCCTAGAAGAAGCGGGTGCTAAAGATTTATTTGAATTAACTAAAGATACAGGTCGTTCTCAACGTCTAAGTCAGGCGCTTATAGAACAAAACAAGCTCATTGCGACTGTACAAGGTGCAATTACAGGTGTATCAGGTGTCGTTGGTGCAGCTGTAGATATTCCAGTTTCATTAGTTTTGGTTTTAAGAACTATTTACCAGACAGGAAGGTCACATGGCTTTGATCTACTGGAGGTAGCAGACCAAGATGTTGTTGAGTTTATTTTTAAAGAAGTTGACATTAGCTTGATTGCAGAGAAACAAACTCTCTTGTTGGCTTTAAAAACATTGCGAAATATGTTGGAAACTCAAGATATTCATCAATTTCAGCAAGTATTAGGTTCAACCACAGATATAGATACTTTAAAGAACTGGTTAACAGATGAGGAAGGGGAGTTTAAATGGGAATGGTTAAATCGTATTCCTAAACTTTCAGCTTTTGGTAAGTTTACTCCAGTTGCAGGCGCTGTTTTAAGTGCAGTATATAGCTGGAAATTACAAGAAGATGTAGGACATAAAGCTCAGGCAATTTTTGGAGCTGCAAGACATTATTTAAACGAACATCCAAGTGAGCATTTATCTCCACTACAGGCTTATTATGCTGCGGTTACACTCATTCAAAAAGCAAGCCCAAGACTTTTAAATGTAGGCGAAGATGGCAATATTCATGCTGCTCATCATCATAAAGTAGAAAATCACGAGGTAATCTCGAAAGTATCTATTGTGTTAAAACCTACAGAAAGCGAAAAAAGTGAAGAGAAAGTTCAGGAAAATGTTCATAAGGGCTTAGAAAAACTTGCTGACAAACATGTGACAGAACATGAGCATACTGAACAAAAGCCTGCTCTAACTCCGGAGGATGATGACGAGATATTAGAAGATAAAAAATACTCTTAACAATACGCTTACAAAGTGAAGGTTTAAAAAGTAGAAATAACCTCTATTTAAATTTGTAAATCGTGCTGTCAAACATTGATATGGTCAACATTTGGTAAGTATTGCCGTGTTGACCATTTTTGCATCTTGGCTTACAATTATGTGCCCTTAAAAAGAGGTATTTTCTTTTTAAGGTTTTTTAATAACGGGAGAATTGCCATATGGCAACAACGAATCAGTTGATCCGTAAGGGTCGTACGACTTTGGTTGAAAAATCCAAAGTTCCTGCGTTGAAGGCTTGTCCACAACGTCGTGGTGTTTGTACACGTGTTTATACAACTACACCTAAAAAACCTAACTCAGCTATGCGTAAGGTTTGCCGTGTTCGCTTAACTTCAGGTTTTGAAGTATCTAGCTACATCGGTGGTGAAGGCCATAACTTACAAGAGCACAGTGTTGTTCTTATCCGTGGTGGTCGTGTTAAAGACTTACCGGGTGTACGTTACCATACCGTTCGTGGTTCATTAGACTGTGCTGGTGTTAAAGATCGTAATCAATCACGTTCTAAATACGGTACTAAGCGTCCTAAGAAGTAATTCTAGGAAACTAGTCGAATAAGCCCTTTAGCGTTTCGCTTGTTTGAATTCTTCATAGATTTGTAATTCAAGCGACGTATAGTAAGGCCAGCGTCGTGTACATGACACTTGTACAAACTGCTGGATCATCCTGAAGTGTCATATTATTAGGTGTATTAAAATGCCAAGACGTCGCGTAGTCGCTGCTCGTGAGATCCTTCCAGATCCAAAATTTAGCAGCCAAACAATCGCTAAATTCATGAACCACGTAATGCAAGATGGTAAAAAATCTATTGCAGAAAGTATCGTTTACGGTGCTTTAGAACGCGTTCAAGAAAAAAACAAAGTAGACCCAGTTGAATTTTTCGAGACTACTCTTGAAAAAGTTCGTCCTATGGTTGAAGTAAAAGCACGCCGTGTTGGTGGTGCTACTTATCAAGTACCTATGGAAGTACGCCCATCCCGTCGTACTGCCTTAGCTATGCGTTGGTTAGTAGATGCTGCTGCTAAGCGTTCTGAAAAAACGATGGCTTTACGTCTTGCTGGTGAGTTGCTTGATGCAGCTGAAGGTAAAGGTGCAGCAATCAAAAAACGTGAAGATGTGCACCGTATGGCTGAAGCTAACAAAGCCTTCTCTCACTACCGTTTCTAAGCGGATAAAACAGGCCTTATTCAGGAGAATATTCATGCGTACAGCAGCTCGATTCAACATTGCTCTCTATCAAAGTGGGGGCTTTGCAGGTATTTAAGTTGCCTGTTTGGATATTCGCGCGCATCAATTTAATTGGTGCGTCCTGTTTTAAATATAACATTTAGGAATGTAGACATCATGGCTCGCCAAACCCCAATTACTCGTTACCGTAACATCGGTATTTCTGCGCACATTGACGCAGGTAAAACAACTACAACTGAACGTATTTTGTTCTACACAGGTGTATCTCACAAAATTGGTGAAGTACACGACGGTGCAGCAACAATGGACTGGATGGAACAAGAGCAAGAGCGTGGTATTACAATTACCTCTGCTGCTACGACTTGTTTCTGGTCTGGTATGGGTAACCAATTCGAACAACACCGTATCAACGTAATTGACACCCCGGGACACGTAGACTTCACAATCGAAGTTGAACGTTCTATGCGTGTTCTTGACGGTGCGTGCATGGTTTACTGTGCTGTAGGTGGTGTACAACCTCAGTCTGAAACTGTATGGCGTCAAGCGAACAAATATAAAGTGCCTCGTTTAGCATTCGTGAACAAGATGGACCGTACTGGTGCAAACTTCTTCCGTGCTGTTGAGCAAGTTAAAACTCGTTTAGGTGGTAATCCTGTTCCTATCGTTGTGCCAATTGGTGCTGAAGATACATTCCAGGGTGTTGTTGACCTTATCGAAATGAAAGCGATTATCTGGGATGAAGCATCTCAAGGTATGAAGTTTGAATATGCTGATATCCCAGCTGACCTAGTTGATACGTCTAACGAATGGCGTACAAAAATGGTTGAAGCTGCGGCTGAAGCTTCTGAAGAATTAATGGACAAGTACCTAGAAGAAGGTGATCTTTCTAAAGAAGACATCATCGCTGGTTTACGTGCTCGTACATTAGCTTCTGAAATTCAAGTAATGCTTTGTGGTTCTGCGTTCAAGAACAAAGGTGTTCAACGTATGTTGGATGCTGTAATTGAATTCTTACCATCACCTACAGAAGTTAAAGCGATCGAAGGTATCCTTGACGACAAAGACGAAACTAAAGCGTCTCGTGAAGCATCTGACGAAGCTCCGTTCTCTGCGCTTGCGTTCAAAATCATGAACGACAAATTCGTAGGTAACTTAACATTCGTACGTGTTTACTCTGGTGTTCTTAAACAAGGTGATCCGGTTTATAACCCAGTTAAAGCTAAGCGTGAACGTATCGGTCGTATCGTGCAAATGCATGCGAACGAACGTCAAGATCTTGATGAAATCCGTGCAGGTGATATCGCAGCGTGTGTAGGTCTTAAAGACGTTACAACTGGTGATACATTATGTGATGAGAAAAACATCATTACTCTTGAGCGTATGGAATTCCCAGAGCCAGTAATTTCATTGGCTGTTGAACCAAAAACTAAAGCAGACCAAGAAAAAATGTCTATCGCTTTAGGTCGTTTGGCTAAAGAAGATCCATCGTTCCGTGTTCGTACAGACGAAGAATCTGGTCAAACAATTATTGCTGGTATGGGTGAACTTCACCTTGACATCATTGTTGACCGTATGAAGCGTGAATTCGGTGTTGAAGCTAACATTGGTAAACCAATGGTTGCTTACCGTGAAACGATCAAAAAGTCTGTTGAACAAGAAGGTAAGTTCGTACGTCAAACTGGTGGTAAAGGTAAGTTTGGTCACGTATATGTACGTCTTGAACCGCTTGATGTTGAAGAAGCTGGTAAAGAATACCAATTCGTTGAAGAAGTTGTTGGTGGTGTAGTACCTAAAGAATTCTTTGGCGCGGTTGACAAAGGTATTCAAGAACGTATGAAGAATGGTGTATTGGCTGGTTACCCTGTTGTTGGTATTAAAGCGACATTATTCGACGGTTCTTACCATGACGTCGACTCTGACGAATTATCGTTCAAAATGGCAGGTTCTTATGCCTTCCGTGATGGTTTCATGAAAGCGGATCCTATCCTTCTTGAACCTATCATGAAAGTTGAAGTAGAAACTCCAGAAGACTACATGGGCGATATCATGGGTGACTTAAACCGTCGTCGTGGTATGGTTCAAGGTATGGACGATCTTCCTGGTGGAACAAAAGCAATTCGTGCAGAAGTTCCTCTTGCTGAGATGTTTGGTTACGCGACTCAAATGCGTTCTATGTCTCAAGGTCGTGCGACTTACTCTATGGAATTTGCTAAATATGCTGAAACTCCACGTAACGTGGCTGAAGGCATCATCGCTAAATTCCAAGCTGGCGGTAAAAAAGGTGACGACGAGTAATCTTTCGATTACTATAAGCCCAAACTAATTTCTTAGTTAAAAACCAAGTGCTCATGGGGTGACCCTCCATGAGTAGTTTATAAAGGAAGATCATCATGGCTAAAGCCAAGTTTGAACGTAATAAGCCACACGTAAACGTGGGCACAATCGGTCACGTTGAC